>JAZUKV010000001.1:0-2205 GCA_045643465.1 Clostridia bacterium
TTCGGATCCAATGCATATTTGGCGTATAAATCCTGCTGATAATAAACCACAATTCTCAGTTACAGAAAGAAATGATCAGAATAAACTTTTTGCTGATGCAATTCGTGCAAGTTATCAAAAAGCAGCTAAGTAATACCTACCTTAAAATAAAATACCGCAGATTGTTTCAACAATCGAGGATATTTTATTAAAAAATAATAGAGTTTTGTCAAAAACTCTAAGTTTATTCATATGGCGCTATTTTAGCCATATGAATAAAACCTAGGTTTAAATTATATGCTATAATAGTAAAACCTAAATAAATACTTTCGTATTTATTTTTAACGGTTTTGCTATTATATAAATCCCGAGCGAAGCGGTGGGATCCAGAAAATAAATATTTATATAATTACCACATCGCTCCCGTCAATAAATAGGTCAAAAAAAGGCTGTGCTCGAGGGCACCCGTTTAGGGTAGGTACTGCGCGCAGATTTTTTTTGACCTATTTTTGACTCCGCGCTGTTATGCTTATAAAATTATCATTATTTTTGAGATGCCGTAGGCAGCTCGAATCCGTGTGGTATTTATTTTAAAACTCGAATTAAAAAAATACCCCTACATTAAACCCCTACATTAAAATGTGGGGAAAATTATTGAAATCATTGTTTTTATATATTAAAATATATCTCTATATGGAGAAACGCCAATATTCACTACAAGAATTAAAAGATATTTCTATTAACTGTAATGTCAAATATTACCTGGCTGATATCTGGGAAATTAGAGACCAGTATCTTGCGTTAACTCCAGAACAAATTGCACAAAGTTTTGAATTTCAATCTACTCTTCCCATTATTTATATAATGATGGGTGATTTACATAAAGCCAGAGAATTAATTGACAATATTACACTGGAACCAATAAAACTTCTTGTAGAAATTGCCCTTCCGTTAAATACCGATATCGAATTTTTTAAGACAGTTCAAAGACTCCGGGCTTTAAATATGACCTCTTTTCATTTAACCTTTAGTGCAGGTCGTCCTTCTTTTATCAACGGGGTTAGAGATTTTACACGATATGGCATCTTCTTAAAAAAATATAAAAATGTTGCTATTAATGCTCTAAAAACACTTTACGGTTCTCTTGCTCCCGAAATATATGATATTGCATTAGCTGAATATCTTTATCAGAAGAATCAATGTGTAGATGCAATGATGTTAATTACAGGTGTACTTCCAAAGCTTGAAAAAGCTGGAGATATGCGTGCTTTATTTGTGGCTTTACACTTACAGATGGCAATTCTTCTTGTACGAGGTGAATCCGAATCAGTTTCAAATATGGTTAAGGAATTACATCTGAGACTTTCAAAAGAAGGTAGTGCAGAATTAACATATAATATTGATGCATTGGAAGCTTGGCTTTATATATATGAAGGAAATATAGATAAAGTTACTGACTGGATGGAAAATAAAGCTCCTGATGAACACTGTGATTTTAACATGCTCGACTTATACCGATATATGGTAAAAATGAGATGCTATCTTCTTACTGGTAAATATATGGCACTTATTTCCTTGTCAGAAAAATTGCGTCCATATTTAAGAGAAGGCCATCGCCGAATGGATTTGTGCGAAATGGATGTAATTGTAGCAATGGCAGATTTTCAAGTGTGTAAATTTGAAGAAGCATATAATGCACTGGAACTGGCATTTAAAAACGCAAAACGCTATGATTTTGACCGTTTGATTGGTGATGAAGGCAGTCTGATGGTAAAACTTCTTATCAAATATAGAAAAGATCGTCCAAATTCTAAATATATTAATTATGCAAATAAAGTACTTGATATTGCTCGTTCGGTGGCAATTAGTTATCCAGATTATCTTGTTTTGCCTTATAAAAAAGAAATGAGTTTTACAAATACTGAAAAGGATATATTAAAATTAATGTATAATGGTAAATCGTATGAAGAAATAGCTGATTTCTATGATATTAGTATTAATACAGTTCGTTATCACATTAAAAATCTATATTCTAAAATGGATGTTAATTCATCAAAAAAAGCATTATCTAAAGCAAAAACATTAGGATTATTATAACGAATTTTTGTTATCACTTTACTATTTCTATTAAATTCATTATTTTATAGATAATTAAATTAAATCTAATTTTTAGGAGATATACAATGGCAGATGTAAGAGTTGCTATTAATGGTTTCGGCCGTATTG
>JAZUKV010000002.1:0-80578 GCA_045643465.1 Clostridia bacterium
AATAATATACACAAATTTGTAATATAAAATTAATAATGTAATATAAAAAAATACATATAGATTTCCCTAAGAGATAATTTAAAATATGTAATTTTATTTAATTTGATAATAAAAATATTTAAGTACAGAATATGTATATAAATAAAAGAAATGAGGGAACAAAAGATGGGTATAGTTAAAAAAATTACATGTTTAGTTTTAGTGGTTATGATGTTATTAAGTAGTTTCATAACACCGATAACAATATTAGCAGAAGAAATTGAAAAATCTGTTAATGAAAGTGAAAAAGAAATTGTAGAAATATCAAATGAAAAAGAGCTTGCTGAAAATTATGATGAAACAGCAGGTTTAGAAAATGGCTCTTCAGAAGAAGAAAAAAATGAGGAGCCACAATCAAAAGAGGAAAATCAAAGCTCTAAAGAAAATATTGCTGAAAGTAATGAAAACCGTGAGGAGGTTCCAAACAAACCAAAGATGTTAAAAGCACCATTGGGTGCAGCTCCAACTGGTGGAAATGAATTGAAAGATAGAGTAAAACCAACAACAAAAGAAAACTTAACTGTAAAAATGAAAAACGATGAATACGAAATTAATCAATTCAAAACACAATTCGTATCAGGAGCAAAATTAGATGTTAATGGAAATTTAGTATGGACACCAGAGAACTCAGCTGAAGGTCATGATTTTACATTCAGAGTAAATTATGCAATATCAGGATTAAAAGAGCTACCAGCAGAATCAATACAAATAACTATACCAAAATCAATTTTAAGAAATAGGTCAGGCAACTTTGCTGATAAATATGAAATGTCATTACCATCAAGTGATCAATACGAAGGTGATTCAGAATTGATATATACAGAGATGGATAATTATATTGTTGTATATAATCCAGAAGAAGTAAAGGCAGGAATAAATGGATATTTTGAAATAGCATATTCAACAAATTCAGAAACTTTTGAATATAAAGATTATGATGCAACAAATGCACAATTAATTACAGAAGGTGGAACAGCATCAGATCCATTTTATGCAACTATAAATGTAAATACAGGTGATGATAATTTAAAAGGATTAACAGATGATATAAATTTATATATAGATACTGTGGCAAAAATAGAAAGTACACAAAAGCGTTATCCAACAATATACCGTTCATGGAACCCATCATGGATGTCAACAATACCAGAAGACAAAGATGAATATTATTATTTAGTATGGGAAATAAGAACAAGCATAAACAGAAACTTAACACAAAGATATAATTTTTCTTTGCAAGATAGTATAACAGATTTGACACCAAAT
This sequence comes from Clostridia bacterium, assembly GCA_045643465.1. Classification (GTDB taxonomy): domain Bacteria; phylum Bacillota; class Clostridia; order TANB77; family CAG-508; genus CAG-492. Next base: position 1,306 of record JAZUKV010000002.1, read on the forward strand.
ACTGAATGGGGAGACTATCAAATAGTAGGATATAAATTAGCTGGACAACAATATTACACAGATAAAAATACACAACAAAATCAGAAATTAGATGGATATAGATATGATTATGTATTAACACGTCACAAAATAAGTACATATTCAGATAGAGAATATACATTAAAAAATACAGTAACAGCAGTAATAGATCCAATAGACCAAGTTGATAATGATACAAAAGCAACATCATCAAATACATTTTTTTGGGATCCATCATTCCAACCACCAACAGGTCATTTTTACTTATATAAACACGGAAATAATGATTGGAATAAAGAATTCGGATATTACTGGGATTATGCAAATTATGATTTAGATAAAATGCAAAATGGTGAAATAGACAAATTAGAAGGATTTAAGTATAGCACAGAAACAGTAGGATATGCATATCCATGGACATTAAGAGAAGGTGGCTCTTTAAATGAACCAGAAGATTATGGATATAATAAAGTAACATATGATACATGGGATGATACATTATATTTAGAAGATGATGAAAATCCAATGTCATATCAAGACTATTATATAGATAAATTAGAAATTAAGATATCAAATAGTGATGCAAGATATGATGACTTTTTTAATAAATTCGGAACTAAAGCAGTTAAATATGGAAATGATGAAACAATAGTGTTTTATGGAAAATTCAGAGATTCAGATGAATGGGTTGAGATAGGAACATATAATTTAGGAACAAAAGAAATTATACCAAATAGTACATATGTAAGCGAAATGACAGGAAGTTTAATAAAATTTAATGAAGGAGTTAATTGTGTAGGATGGAGAGCTATAACATCAAATAAACACTATTATACAAGTATTATAGTAAATCCATATATAACAATAACAAATTCTGAGTATGTAAATAATAAAATTGCTAATAAAGATAGTATAAAAGTGCAAAATAATGTATCTACAAATATTTTTGACTATAAAGGAAATATAATATTTGAAAATGATGCATCAGCAATAGATTATGCAAGAGTAACATATTATGATTCACGCATAAATAAAAGTGTATCATCAGTATCAAATGATATCGTAAACAAACAATATAATATAAGATGGACAGTAGATGCCTGGGAAAGAGCAACAACAGGAAGTGGAGAATCAGAATATGTTAGACAAAGTACAGGTAAATTCTATGATTTAATTCCTCTTGGTGGAGAAATAAATATAGATACTATTCAAATAAAAACTGAAAATGGATATCTACCAGAAAATGAATATTCATATGAGGTAATACCAAACTATAATGGTTCAGGTAGATCAATGTTGATAATAGATATAAAAGAGCAAGCTCAATACTACAAAGTTTATTATACAACAGTACATTCATGGGAAGGTATGAAAGATTTTGGTAAGGACGTATTAAATCCAGTAGCATATGAAACAGGTAATGAAGAAATATATAATGGTTATCCAGATGATGGCGGAAATCTTGGAGAAAAAAATAAAAGTTTATATGTAGATTTAGATAAGCAAACAGATGCTAATAAATTTATATATACAGAGAGTAAATATAATATAAACGCGATAACAGCAGCCATAGCAGGACTTAACAAAAAAGTAAAAAATTCAGATGAAGCATCATATTCATATTATACAGAAGTTGAACCAGATGGAAAATATGCATATCAATTACGTTATGAAAATAATTTGATAAATAAGGCAAAAGATTTAATATTCTTCGATAGTTTAGAAAATTTCGAAATAGTAAATTCTAAAGAAGAAACAACTAAAACAAGTGGCTGGAGGGGAACGCTTAAATCTATAGATTTAAGCCAATTAAAATCAAAAGGAATAGATCCAGTAGTATATGTAAGTACAATAGATAATTTGGACTTAGAAGAAAATAATGATGTAACAGATGAAACTGTATGGACAAAATTATCAATGTTTGAAGATTATTCAGATGTAAAAGCAATAGCAATTGATATGACAAAGGATATATTTGGAAATGAGTATGTTTTAAGTGCAGGTGATTCTATATCAGCAATAGTACATATGGAAGCACCAGAAAATATTACAGATGAAATTGAAGAAAATCCATACACATATAACAATATTTATATAAAAGATACACTAATTGATGATTTAGGAGGCTCAGAAGAATATTTCATCCACCAAGATTATACTACAGTCAAATATCATGTTGTAGCTAATGTTCCAATTACAAAAGTAAATGCAAACGATGAAAATGAACCAATAAAGGGCATAACGTTTAGATTATATGGAACATCTGATTATGATAAAAAAGTAGATGAATATGTAACATCAGATAAAGATGGACAAGTAATATTTAAAAAAATTGAAGCAGGAGAATATACACTTCAAGAATATGAAGCAACACCAGACTGGTTAGAAGACCATACAGAGCATAAAGTAGAAATAACAAACCAAGGAATAGTGCATATAGATGGTCAATTAATCAGCGATATATCAACTAAGAAAATAACAAATATGCCGAGAATACATGCAGATGTAGCATTTTCAAAAATGGATTTAGTTAACAATAAATTAGTTTCTGGCTCTAAATTTAAATTAAGCGGAACATCTAATTATGGAAATGAAATTTTGATGTTTTCAACTTCAGACGAGCATGGAGAAGTTAAGTTTGAAAATTTGGAATACGGAACCTATGATTTAATAGAAACAGAAGCTCCTGAGGGATACATTATTAATAGAGAAAAATTTAGAGTTATTGTTGATGAGAATGGAAATTACGATATACAAAGAATAGAAAAGAGTGACATAGTAAAATATGCACATTCAATAAATATTGATGATACAGGGAATGTAAATTTATCTTCTTCCTTAACTCCAGATTATGATTTTGTTTTTTATGATACTCAAATAGTTACAATAGAGGGTGCTAAAAAATTACATGTAGATATAAAATATGGATTTTGTTATGGATATGTTGCAGTATATGATGGGACTGTAGAGCCTACAAGTGATAATTATGAAGAGTCTGTGTCTGGAATGTTAAATGAATATAGTAGTAGCATGAGAGATTACCATGAGAAAGAATTTGATATAGACGGTGACACAGTTGGATTTTTCTATAGAACATGGGATTATGAAGCATATTTGCCATATGGATATTATGCTAAAATAACAGTTCCTGAAGAGGCTAAATCAATTTATAATAAGGGAAATTATATTATTTATAACGAACCATTACATAATTTTAGAGTAGTAAAAAAAGATTCATATAGTGACAAAATTATTGAAGGTGCAAAATTTAAGTTATATGGTATATCAGATTATGGAAATGCATACAATGAAGAAATAGAGTCAAATTCAATTGGATTTGCAGATTTTGGAAATCTAGAAGCAGGATCATATGTATTACAAGAAACGTATGTACCAAGTGTGCCAACAGAAGATGGAGACGAAATAACATATGTGTTGGATGACAATAAATATCCAGTAAGAATAGAAAAAGATGGAACTGTTACGATTGATGGAATAAAGAAAAATGAAAATGGAAATTTTGTATTCTATAACAAACGTAATAAGAAAACAATAACAATTACAAAAAAATGGGAAGATAATAGTAATAATGATGAAAGACAAGAGCCTATAGTACATTTAAGTACACAAAAACCAGATGAATCAAATTGTGCATATTTGCGTGAGAATTGTGAAATAGAAAGAAACGTATCAAGATTTGTGAGAGATATTACTTCAACAGAAGAAGAAGTAAAGTCAAAAGACGAAGTTTATAGAATGGATAATAAATATTATGATCCTAATGCTGAATATAAAATTTATTTTTGGTATGATACAGATACATGTCATTGGTGGAGCAATGCCGAAGTTATTAAAATGACAGATAAATCAGCAAGACTTTTTTATCCGAGTATGTATGCAATTGCATCTAACAATGTCCAATATATAGATATGAAAGATATAGATACAAGCGAAGTAACAGATATGAGTTATATGTTTTCAAATTGTCAAGAACTTGTGGAAATAGATAATATGGCTAATATGAATACAAGCAATGTAACAAATATGAGTAATATGTTTAGTGGATCTAACAAATTGGAAGAGTTTGATATAAGTCATTTTGATACAAGTAAAGTAACTGATATGAGTTATATGTTTGGTGGTAGAATATATGGTAACATGACAAATCTTGAGCAGGGTGTATCTTTAGAAGATATTAATTTAAAAGGTTTAGATACTAAAAATGTAACAAACATGAAAGGTATGTTTTATGGTTGCAAAGGAACATTTACAAGTGATTTAATGGACTTAAATACAAGTAATGTAACAGATATGAGTTATATGTTTTACAAGTGCGATGAATTGGAAGAGTTAGATTTAAGTAAATTTGATACAAGAAAAGTAACAGATATGAGTTATATGTTTTATAAGTGTCAAAAATTACAAAATTTAGATATAACAAACCTTGATACAGGTAATGTAACAAATATGTGTCATATGTTTGATGATTGCGAAAAATTACAAGAGTTAGATGTAAGCAATTGGGATACAAGCAAAGTAACAGATATGAGTTTTATGTTTGAATTTTGTTATAATTTGCAAGAATTAGATGTAAGCAATTGGAATACAAAAAATGTAACAAATATGAAATGGTTGTTTAGATCTTGTAGTAGTTTGCAAGAGCTAGATGTAAGTAATTGGGATACAAGTAATGTAACAGATATGAGCAGTATGTTTGACTATTGCAGTAGTTTAAATACAATATATGCGTCAAACAAATTTGTTACAAGTCAAGAATTATCTATGTTTTATAATTGCAATGCACTTGTTGGCGGAAATGGTACGAAATATAGTGATGCAAAGGTAAACGATATGACCTATGCTCGTATAGATAAACAAAATCAACCAGGATATTTTACATATAAGGAACCAACAGTTACGAAACTATCAAATGCAAGTATAGACAACGATATAGATAAAACATATCTAAAAGAGGCACTAATTTTATTAGCACAAAATGAAGAAAATTCAACAAGTGAAGTACTTTCATATTCAACAGCAGACACAAATTACGATGATGAAGGAAATGAAGTACATTGGGTAAAAGATGGAGATACATGGACATATACTTTCTATGTTGATGATCCAAATGCAACTTGGTATGTATGGGAAGATAAGATGGATGGATATCAAACTAGTTGCTCTATATATACTCCAGTAAAAGTTGAAAACAAGAAGGCAACTATATACAATTATCTAAAGGAAAAAGAAGATTTTATTGAAAGAGAATTAATAAAAGGATTTAATGGATTAGAAATAACTAAAGAAGTATACAGAAGGGATAGTGAAGGAGACTATGTATTAAATCCAGAAGACAACACAGAGTTTACAGTAAAAATACAACTTATGGCAGGTGAAGGTGTTGACTATGATTTAAGTGGAATTAAAGTATTTGGAAATAATGTTTTCTATAATGGTATTGGAAGAATAAAAATAAAATCTGGAGAAACAGTAAATCTAGAAGGAATTCCATATGGATTAAAATACAGAATGTCAGAAGAAAACCTAACAGATAGATATGTCCCAGAATCTGAAATGATATCAGGAGAAATATTAAAAGGTGAAATATCTCAAATAACTCTAAAGAATTATAAGCAAGAAGAACCAGAAGAAGAGACCACAAGTTTCACAGTGTCAAAGGAAGTTACTGGAAATTATGAAATAGAAGACGAATACACCATAGAAATAGCCCTAGATGGATTAAAACCAAATATAACATATAACCTATCAGACGGAACAACATATCAATCAGATTCAACAGGCTCAGCAAATATTACAGTAAAATTAAGCAATGGAGAATCAATAACAGTACAAGATATCCCAGTAGGGGCACGATATAAAGTATATGAGCATGAAGGAAAATATGTATCATCATATGTCATAAAAGATGCAAACAATTTAGGACTAATAAATAACAGTGCAGCAAAAAATACAAACGAAAATGTTGCAATTTCAACAATGACAGAAATAGCTGATGAAGGGGAAGCAGTAACAATTACATTTACAAATGAAAAACAAGTAACACAAGATTTGAAGATTAAAAAAGCAGTAACAGATGAAGAAGATACAGATAGCTATATATTCAATATTGAGTTAACAGGAATGAAGAGCGGATACGCATTTAATTCAACTGTAGGAAAGATAATAGCAGATGAAAATGGAAAAGCAGAGCTTACAATATATTTAGCAGGTGGAGAAGAGGCAGAGCTTTATGGAATTCCGGTAGGAACAAAATATAGAATAACAGAGCTAGCATCAAATTCAATAGCATCATATATGATAACAGATGAAAATGGAGTAGATAATATAGTAAAAGCAGAAAATGCAAATAGTGTAAATAGAACATCATTAAGCACTGAAGAAGAAACAGTAAATGAAGGAGAAGAAGTAATAATAACATTTATAAATGATACAGTAGATCAAGAGCCAGATAAAGTAACTACAAGCGTAGGCGTTAAGAAGAGCGTATTAGGTATAAATGGAGAGCAATTAGAAGATTGTGAAGATGTATTTACATTTGAGATAAAAGCAGAAGATGAAAATAATCCAATGCCAGAAAATAAAACAGTAACAATAGAGGGAAACGGAGAAGCAAGTTTTGGAGAGCTAACATTTGAAAAAACAGGAACATATACATATACAATAGTAGAAAAGGTTGGAGACCTTGAAGAATATGAATATGATGATACTGTTTATACAATAGTGTATGAAGTAACAAATACAGAAGGATTGTTAGAGATAACAAAAACTGTAAAGAAAGACGGTTTCCAAGGAGAGGCTATAGAGTTTATAAATAAAATGCATAAAGTAGATGTTAAGATTTTAAAAGTAGATGAAGATGAAGATCCATTAGAAGGCGTAGTGATGCAAATAGTAGATGAAGATGGAAATGTGGTAAAAGAGTGGACAACTGGGGATGAAAACAGCGAAGGAGCAGCAATTGATTTAAGGCTAGAAACAGGAACATACATATTAAGAGAAAAAGAAGGTCCAGAAGGTTACGAATTATCAAAAGATATTGAATTTGTAGTAAATGAGGATGGAACAGTAACTGTAGCAGGAGAAGAAGTTGATTTAATAATAAATAAAGGTAAGAGACCTGAAACAAAAGAAGAGCCAGAGCAAGAATCTGAAAATACTAAAGAAGAAAAATCAGTAATAAATGTAAAAACAGGAGACAACATAGTAATATATGAATATATATTAGTAATATCAATTATAGCAATAGCTATTGTTATAAAGAAAAAATAAAAAGGATAGGGCTGTGCCAAAGAAATTTGGTATGGCTCTTTTTTTGACTTTAAATATAAAGTTAAAAAAATCTGTGAATAGTTATTTCCCTAAGCAAAATAACAAATGTAATAAAGTTAACAAAAGTGTAATATAAAATTAATAATTCAAAAGAAGAATTAAAAACATTAAAACCGTAAGAAAACATAAAATAATTAACTTTTATTTCATTTGCTAAAAAAATATAAAAGAAAGAAAATATATATATAATTATTTAAAAATATTTTTGGAGGGGAAAGATGAACCAAATAGTAAGTGAGTCTAAAAAGAAAAGATTAAGCAAATGTGCAATGGTAGAAAAAGTAATAGCATTAATATTAGTGTCATTGATGTTATTATCATACATGCCAATTAATATATTTGCAAAAGAAATTGAAAAAGCTGAAGTAACAGAAGAAGTGGAAGGAAATAATGAAACTGAAGAAACAGCTAAAAGTGAAGATGAAAATGATTTAAACAAAGATGCTGATCAAAATGCAGAAAGTGAAGTAAAAGATGATCAGACAGAAGATAATAAAGGGGCTAATGCAAAACTAGCAAAAGCGCCATTATTAGCTGCAACACCAAACGGAGGAAATGGTAGCGAAGGTGACTTTAAGGTAGCATTGCGTTGGGGAGGAACTTCAGATACAACATATAACTGGGATGCAACACAAAGTGAACAAAGAGTAATAAAATTAACATTTTATTACCAAAACGAAGTAACACCAAGGGCATATGAGCCAGGAGATTTAATAGTTACCATACCAGGTATAGGAAAATTAAATAGAGATTCAATTGTGAAGGCATATGACATAGCAGCTGATGCGTATGGATCAACAGAATTAAAAAGAGATTGGTCATATAAATATGATAGTTTAAATGATATATATACATTTTATAATAATCATGCCATAGAGCAAGGTGCAACATTCAATGGTTCATTTGAATTTTTATATAAATTTAATTCAAGAGCTTGTATAAATGAATACACACAAAATCTAAAAGCAACATTAACAGATGGAGTAATAACTGCAGAAGCTCAACAATTAACATTAAATTACACATCATTAAGAGATACTTTTTACATTAATAAAACAGCACAAACATTAGTAAGTGCTGATGGATTAAATAGATATGTGGCAGCAGGAAAAAATGTATCTGACTATGGTTGGGTAAAATATACATTCAGATATAATACACAAAACTTAAATGCACGTGGATTACAAACAAGATACATGACAGACACATTACCAGAAGGATGTGTGGTTGCAACAAACGAAAATGTGACGGTAAACGAAGATAATACTGTAACATATAAGATATCAGAAACAAGTGTATCAGAAAATAGCGTTAAACAGTATTCTATAATAGTAGGATACCCAGAAGAATATATAGGCCAAACAATAACAAACACAGCATATCTAAGCGGTGTTTACAAAGATGAAAAAGAAGAAGTACAATTAGCAGAAAGTTCAGTAGATATAGAAATTGAACGAATAAGTAATCAAGTATTAGGAATTGTGTCTGGAAAGAAAATTTCTCCAGATTATGTATATAAAGAAAATATAAGAGAAGATATACAGTTTTCTGCTAATTTATATGCAACAACAAATATTAATGACGAAGATAAAGGGTATCAAATTGCACTAACAGATGATTATTTAGAAGTATATACGGATAATGGATATATTCCGTTGTCAGATGATGAATACAAATTTACGAGAATAACAGTACCAGGCAGAAAGAATTTTATAAATGCTAATGGTTATGAGATAATGGATGGAGATTATCAAATTAAGATATATGCATTATACAAAGAAGATGTAATTAATGGAGATGCCTCATCAAGGGCAATAGAAAATTATAAATCTGTATATGAAGGTAAATGGGAAGATTCATCATATACTGTAAATTTATCAAAGGATGCTCTTGCAGTAAGAATAGAAGTATTAGGATTGGCTGAAAGTATAAATACTTTCTATGTAACGGTATCTGGTAAAATAAATATTGCAGATAATATAGATAATGAAACCTATCAAAATCCTACTAGAATAATCAACTATAACATGAATGAATTCAAAGATAAAGATGGGAATTCTTTAATATCAAATATAACTAAAGAAGATTACTCTCAAAAAAATATATACGATAGAGATTATGAAATATATGGAAAAGGACAATTCCGTACAAGTGATTATATTATGATAGAAGAAGAGCCCACATACTATTATGCGAATGCAGATATAGGAGAATTTAGTGTTGATGAAAATATTGAATATTTTATTACAAAATTATCACATCAAATAAGTGTAGATAATAGAAATAAAAGTGCAATTACAGATGTTGAAGTACATGGTGTAGTAGATAAGGATGAACTTGAAACATTAATAGACTCATTTGTATTCACATATGAAGGATTGGACTTTAAATATAAGTTATCAAGCGATGTGAATATGCAAGATTATTTAAAGGAAAGAGCAATAATTACAAAAGAAGGAAAAGAAATTTCTGTTAGTTTTAATTTTGCAGATAATCCGATAATTTCTAAAAGCTTTAAATTAGGATACAAAGTTGATGGACAAATATGCTATGATGACTATTATGATTCAGATGATCCAAGTTATACAAATTTCACATATGTCTATGTATCAAATGAGGATTTTAAACCACAAGTACCAGATATACATAATGATAAAGCAATGGCAACAGCAAGGGATTCTGAGAGCATATTATTAGCACTTGCATCGCATCAGCAATTAATTAAAATGGTAAAAACATTATATTCAGGTGAATTTGTACAAGAAGATGCTGTAACACCAATGAATGAAGTATATACGTATAGATTGAAATTAAGAAATGGTTATAATACATTGATTAATGCAGAATTTATTGACATATTAGAACATGCTGAGCTAACAGAAGTTAATGGAGAATATCCATATGAAACTTCAGAATGGTATGGAACATTTTCAAATGTAGATGTTACATATATAGAGGAAGAAGGACATACAACAGAAGTATATTACGCTAATTCAATAAATCCTAAAGCAGAAGATTGGGTTTTGATGGAAAACTATTCAAATGGGATTTGGACAACAGTAGCTGGAAACGAAGTAAATGTTAAAGCAATAAAAGTAGAAATAGATGGAGAAATTTTAGAAAATTCTATAACATATATAGATGTAAATATGACAGCACCTTATGATTTAAGCTTAGTAGATAAAAAGGCATATAACACATATCAGATAAATTGCAAAGCAGTGGATTTATATACAGGAATGGTTTCAACATATATGAGTAATATGCCAAGTAATGTTGTAGACGTTCGATTAATTGAAAAGGAATTTGATGTAGTAATTAATAAAATTGATGCAACATCACATGGTGTATTGGCTGGAGTTGAATTTGGAGTTTATGATTCTAATGGGAATGAAGTTGATGCAGTTGTTACGAATATGTTAGGTATGACTGTAATTAAAGGATTGAAGGCTGGAATGTACACATTAAGAGAAGAAGTTACGCCTATAGGATATAAACCAATATCATTTGCAACATTGGTTATTAATCAAGATGGAAATTATTCATTTGTGTCTAAAGGTTTTGATGATGCAAGCATTGAGCTTAATTTTACATCAACAGGGACATATGGATGGGCACAAAATACAGATGGAACATGGCAAAGTGATAATTATAACGAAAATAATAGTACAGCAACAATCGAATCAGAAGAGTTTACATTACTATTTGATGGAAAAATAAGCTTTGATTGGTCAGTTTCATCAGAGCCTGATAGCCAAAATCCAGATGAGCCAGAGCCAGAACCAGAGCCAGAACCAGAGCCAGAGCCAGAACCAGAGCCAGAACCAGAGCCAGAGCCAGAACCAGAGCCAGAACCAGAGCCAGAACCAGAACCAGAGCCAGAGCCAGAACCAGAGCCAGAACCAGAACCAGAGCCAGACGAACCAGGATTAACAAAATGTGATTATGTATATTATACAATAAAAAATAAAGAAACAGGAGATATAGTATATGGTGGATCAAGTAGTAAAATATTTGGAACAACATATGGAAAGACATATGATTCGCTTAAATATGATAGTGTAACACAAACTTTACCAGCTGGAAGTTATACAATTGAGTTTGTATACAAAAAAGATAAGAATACAAACAAGGGGCTAGATAGAGCTTTCGTAAAAAATGTCAAGTTAGAATATCAAAATGAAGTAGAGAAACAAAATATGACTGGTAGCTCTGAATTTATAAATAATGTTCCTACAATAAATTTAGAAATAACTAATGAAAGAGCAACAGGAAGTATAACAGTTCATAAAATAGATGAATATTTAAGTCCTGTTGGTACAGATCCTAGGAGAAACGAAATAACACTTGCAGGGGTAGTATTTGATATATGTGATATAGATGGAAATGTATTAGATACAAGAACAACAGATGCAAATGGAAATGCAACATTTAGTAATTTAGCATGGGGAAGAACATATGTTATAAAAGAGCAGCATGCACAGCAAGGATATGAATTAGCCGAAGAAAAAAATGTTTATTTAAGTAGATTGAATAAAGATAAAAATGTAACAATAGAAAATATAAGAAAAAATGGTACTGTAGAATTAACAAAGAAAGATAATGTAGATGGAACTCCAATAGAAGGAGCAACATACGGATTATATGCGAAAGAAAATATATATGATAAAGATATTCGTATAGTTTATAGTAAAGATACATTAATAAAAGAAAGTCAAACAAATGCACAAGGTAAAGTAACATTTGAGAATATACAATGGGGTGAATATTATTTAAAGGAAACAAAAACTGTATATGGTTATGATTTATCAGATGAAATATATTCATTTACTATAAATGCAAAATGCATAGGAAATCCAGTAAAATTAAATGTAAATGAAAAAAGAAGTGAAGCAAACTTACAACTTATAAAAATAGATGAAAATGGCAATTTCTTACCAGGTGTTGAATTTACATTATTTAATGAAGAAGGAAATGTAGTTAACAGTATAGAAAATATTCATAAAGTTGAAAAACTATCATTTAGTTCAAAAGGAGCGTATGCGTGGGAGAAAAATGCGGAAGGAATATGGAAAAACAAAGCACAAGGAACTAATATTGCTACACCATCAATGATCTCAAATGAATTTACATTAGAAACTAATGGAAAAGTAAGCTTTGATTGGTCAATATCAGAACAACCTAGTACGTTCAATTATGCGTATTATACAATATATGACGAAAATGGTAGAGTCGTAAGTGGTACAGGAGTTACAAATGAAAGCAAAATAAGTGGAACAATGTATGGTTCTGATGAAAATAATATGACATATATACATGTTGATAAAGAGCTTGAGACTGGTAGATATACAATTGAATTTACATATCAAAAAGCTATGAGAAGTACAGGTGGATTAGATACTGCGTTTGTAAAAAATGTTGTAGTTGAATATGATAGTGAAGGAGAGGTGCCTGTAAAATCAATTACAGATGCCAATGGTAAAATAAGTATACCAAATATACCATGGGGGAATTATTACGTAAAGGAAACAAAAACTGCCGAAGGATATGAAGGCATAAATACAGAATTTGGTTTTATAGTAGATAGAGATACATTTAGAAATAACAATAAAACAGTAACAAAAGTATTAAATAAAGATACTGGTGATGAAGTATCAGTAATAACAAACAATAGAAAAAAAGGCAAAGTAACATTAACAAAATACGCATGTGACACATCAGGAAATGAAACTACAGATATATTAGAAGGTGCAGTATATGAATTATATTCATCAGATGGAACATTAATAAGCGAATATACAACAAACGAAGATGGTAAAATAGTTGCAGAAAACTTAGATTGGAATAGTTATTATTTTATGGAAAAAGAAGCACCAATAGGTTATAGTTTATCAGATAAGAAGATATCATTTGTTATAAATAATAGAAATGTAGATTTTGAGCAAGAGCTAGTTGCATATGATAAGGTTGAATCTGGGGAATTGACAATAAATAAAGTAATAAATAAAGATGATATGTATAATGCACATGGAAATCCAACATTTATGTTTAAAATAGTAGGAAAAGATGGAGATGATGAGAAAGTAACATATTATAGGACAGCTACATTTACTGAAGGTGATATTAGCACTGCAGATATTAATGGTAATATTACCAAAACAATCAAAATTTCAGATGTAGCTCCATATGTATATGAAATTACGGAAGAAGATAATTACAGATTTGAAATGCAAGCAATAACACCAGTAACAGCTAATTCAGAAGTGGATGAAGATAAAGGAATAATAACATTATCAGGAGCACAAAATAAAGGTGAAATTACATTTGCAAATGAAAAGACGACAAATAGCTTATTAACGGATTCAACATTGATAACTAATTCAACACAAAGCGAGTATTATGTAATAGGTGCAATAGCTGAAAAAAAAGCAGAAAGCTATGAAATAGGTTCAATTATAACAAGTGATGATTTTACGTATACATTATTATATTCAGGTGGACAAGAAGTTAGTGTTGAATCAAATATCTTTGATGCTATAACATTTTATGGTGAAGATACATATACACAAGGATCTGGCGGTGATTATATTGTTAATATGGAAATTGTTTATAGAGGAAAAACATATGAAAATGAAATAACAACTAAGTGGACAGTGCCAAGTGATTATTTTACGTATAGAGTTCTAGATGAGGTAGAAAAAACAATTGCAATATTGGGAATTAATGAAAAATATCCTTCTCCAGAAGTTTTGTATATACCAAATGAATATAATGGATATAAGGTTATACAGATTGCGAATGGTGCGAAATTATCAAATATAAAAGATGTAAAAATAGTTGAAATAGCAGAAGGAGTAGAGAGGATAAGAGATAATGCATTCTATGGAAATAGAAACTTAACAAATATAAGTTTACCAGATACAATAACAAGTATAGGAAATAGTGCATTCGATGGATGTAGTGGATTAACGAATATAGATATCCCAGAAGGAGTAACAAGTATAAGAAGTTATGCATTCAGTGGATGTAGTGGATTAACGAATATAGATATCCCAGAAGGAGTAACAAGTATAGGAAGTTATGCATTCAGTGGATGTAGTGGATTAACAAATATAGATATCCCAGAAGGAGTAACAAGTATAGGAAGTTATGCATTCAGTGGATGTAGTGGATTAACAAGTGTAGAGATTCCAGAAGGGGTAACGGATATCGGAAGTTTTGTATTCAATAAATGTAGTAATTTAACAAGTATAAAAGTTAATGTGGATAATGAAAAATACTGTGACATTGATGGTGTATTGTACAGTAAGGACAAAACTAAAATTATAAGATATCCTATGGCTAAAATAGAAAATAATTATTGTATACCAGAAGGAGTAACAAGTATAGTAAGCACTGCATTTGAGGGATGTAGTGGATTAACAGGAAAATTGGTAATACCAGAAGGAGTAACAAATATAGAAAGTTCTACATTTGATGGATGTAGTGGATTAACGAATATAGATATCCCAGAAGGAGTAACAAGTATAGAAAGTTATGCATTCAATGGATGTAGTGGATTAACGAATATAGATATCCCAGAAGGAGTAACAAGTATAGGAAGCCATGCATTCAGTGGATGTAGTGGATTAACGAATATAGATATCCCAGAAAGTGTAACGAGTATAGGAGATGCTGCATTCAATAGATGTAGTGGATTAACGAATGTAGATATACCAGAAGGAGTAACAAGTATAGGAAGTTATGCATTCAGTGAATGTAATGCATTAACAGGAAATTTGGTAATATCAAAAGCAGAAATAGGAAGTCATGCTTTCGAAGGATGTAACAAATTAACAGGTATAGAAATTAAAGAAGAATTAACGTATGTAGGAGATAGTGCATTCAAAGGGTGCAGTGAATTAACAGGAAATTTGGTAATATCAGAAGGAGTAATAGGAGAATCTGCATTTGAAGGATGTAGCAAATTAACAAGTGTAGAAATTCAAGGAGGAGTAACGAGTATAGGAGATAGTGCTTTTAAACAGTGTTCTGGATTAACAAGTATAGAGATTCAAGAAGGAGTGATAAATGTAGGAGATTATGCATTTTATCAATGTAGTGATGTAGTGAATATAAGTTTACCAGATTCAATAACAAATATAGGAAGTAATGCATTTTGTGGATGTGAGCTTATAACAAGCATAAGAATACCAGCGCGTGTAACAAATATAGGAAGGTATGCATTCTATGCATGTAACAAATTAACAACTATAGATTACCATGGTACACCAGAGCAATTTGCAGCAATCACAATAGAAACTGGTAATTCTTCAATAACAAGTTACGCAACCATAAACTACATAACAGACTAAAAACAACCCTAAATAGCTCAAAGATTACTTTGAAATATTTAGATAAGACATAGATAAAATATTAAACAAGAAATCGTAGAGTTAAAAAACTCTACGATTTCTTCAATATTGCGTAACAAAGTAATTTTAGTGATAGAAATTTATATTTAATAGAATAGTTATTTCCCTAAGCAAAATAACAAATGTAATAAAGTTAACAAAATTGTAATATAAAATTAATAATTCAAAAGAAGAATTAAAAACATTAAAACCGTAAGAAAACATAGAATATTTGGATTTCACTTCATTTGCTAAATATATATAAGAAAAAAAATATATAAATATTTAAAAATATTTTCGGAGGGAAAGATGAACCAAATAGTAAGTGAGTGTAAAATAGAAAGATTGGGTAGATATGCAATTGTAAAAAAGTAATAGCACTAATATTAGTTGTATTGATGTTATTATTATACATGCCAATTAATATATTTGCAGAAGAAATTGAAAAAGCTGAAGTAACAGAAGAAGTGGAAGGAAATAATGAAACTGAAGAAACAGCTAAAATTGAAGAAGAAAATAACCTAAGCAAAGATGCTGATCAAAATGCAGAAAATGAAGTAAAAGATGATCAGACAGAAGATAATAAAGGGGCTAATGCAAAGCTAGCAAAAGCGCCATTATTAACTGCAACACCAAACGGAGGAAATGGTAGTGAAGGTGACTTTAAGGTAGCATTGCGCTGGGGAGGAACTTCAGACACAACATATAATTGGGACGCAACACAAAGCGAATATTATGTGATACGTGCAATAGTAGATGGAACAAAAAAACAAAACTATATATTGGGATCAAGACTAACCGGTGATGATTTTACATACACAGTGTATTATTCAGGAGGTCAACAAGTTAGAGTAGAATCTAGTTTTTTTGATAGTATAACATTTAACGGAAAAAGCACATATACACAAAATGAAATAGGTAATTATATGGCGAATGTAGAATTAACATATAAAGGTAAAACATATGAGAATGAAGTTACTACTAAATGGATACTTCCAGAAGATTATTTTAATTATAGAGTTTTAAGTAATATGGATAAAACAATTGTGATAACAGGAGTAAGTTCTAATTATATTTCACCAGAAGTTTTATATATTCCAAGTGAATATAAAGGATATAAGGTTATAGGGATTAGAAGTCCTACTAATGTAGGTATAACTAATATAGCAAATGTAAAAATTATCGAATTAGAAGATGGAATAGAGGAAATAGGCAATTATGCATTGAGAGAAAATAAGAATTTAATAGGTATAAGTTTGCCAGATACATTAACAAGTATAGGAGAGATGGCCTTTTATAACTGTAGTGGATTAACAGGAAATCTGGTAATCCCAGAAGGGGTAACAAGTATAGGAAATTCTGCATTTAATGGATGTAGTGGATTAACAGGAGAATTGGTAATACCAAAAGGGGTAACAAGTATAAGTGATGGTACATTTTGGGGTTGCAAATTTACAAGTGTAAAAATTCCAGAAGGAGTAACAAGCATAGAATCTAGTGCATTTAATAGATGTAGTTTATTGAAAAGTATAGATTTACCAGATACAGTAACAAGCATAGGAATGTCGGCATTTTATGGCTGTAACATTTTAAAAACAATAAATTATCACGGTACACCAGAACAGTTTGCTGCAATTTCAGTAGAATCTAGCAACGAATATTTTACCCGTGCAACAGTAAATTATATAACAGATTAAAAATATAAATTAATGCTAAAAACACCAGTTAATTAACTGGTGTTTTTTGACGATAAAATTTAAAATCTAACAAATAATTTGAAAAAAGATATATCAATAATTAAAAATTTAAACAATGCTATTGAAAATTTTTATAAACTAGTCTAGAATAAATTGGTAATAAACAAAAAAGGAGAAAA
This sequence comes from Clostridia bacterium, assembly GCA_045643465.1. Taxonomy (GTDB): domain Bacteria; phylum Bacillota; class Clostridia; order TANB77; family CAG-508; genus CAG-492. Next base: position 18,943 of record JAZUKV010000002.1, read on the forward strand.
ATATGGCAAATAAATTGATAATTGTGGAGTCACCTGCAAAGGCTAGCACAATCACAAAGTTTATAGGTGGAAGCGTTAAAGTAATGGCTTCAATGGGGCATATAAGAGATTTACCAAAGTCAAAATTGGCGGTAGATATTGAAAATAATTTTGAGCCAGAATATATAAATATAAGAGGAAAAGCAGCATTAATAAAAAGCTTAAAAAAAGAAGCAAATTCAGCCAAAACTGTATACCTTGCAACTGACCCTGACCGTGAAGGAGAAGCAATAGCTTGGCATTTAGCATATATTTTAAATATTTCACCAGAAAGTTTATGTAGGGTAACTTTTAACGAAATAACAAAAAATGCAGTACAAGAGTCAATAAAACACCCAAGGGCAATTGATAAAAATTTATTTGATGCACAACAAGCTAGAAGAGTAATGGATAGAATTGTTGGATACAAAATGAGTCCTCTTCTATGGAAAAAAGTAAAAAGAGGGCTATCTGCGGGAAGAGTTCAATCTGTAGTAGTTAAATTAATAGCTGATAGAGAAGAAGAAATCGAAAATTTTGTTCCAGAAGAGTATTGGAATATTTATGCTAATTTATTAGCAGATGGCGCTAAGAAAAGCTTTGAAGCAAAGTTTTTTGGTAAAAATGATAAAAAAATGGAGCTAAACAGCAAAGCTCAGGTGGATGAGATATTAGAAAATATAAAAAATGCAGATTTTATAATTACAGATATAAAAAAGGGTGAGAAGAAGAGAAATCCTGCACCACCATTTACAACTAGTACTATGGGTCAAGAGTCTTCAAGAAAATTGGGATTTACATTGAAAAAAACAATGTCTGTAGCGCAAGGACTATATGAAGGTGTTAAAGTTCCAGAAAAAGGTGTAGTAGGTTTGATTACTTACATGAGAACCGATTCTACAAGAATTTCTGAAGAAGCTAGAGCTGCATCAAAGATATATATTGAAAACACATATGGAACTGCCTATTATGAAAATAGATATTATAAAACAAAAGATGGTGCACAAGATGCGCATGAAGCTATTAGACCAACATATATTGATTTAACACCAGAAAAAGTAAAAGATTCATTAACACCAGATCAATATAAGTTATACAATTTAATATATAATAGATTTATAGCAAGCCAAATGTCTGCGGCACAATATGATACTATAGCAGTAGGAATAAAGGCAAATGACTATAATTTTAAAGCTAATGGTCAAAGTATTAAATTTAAAGGTTTCATGAAGTTATATGTTGAAACTAAAGATGAGGAAAATAGTGAAGATGACGAATTGATATTACCAAATTTAGAAGTAAATCAAAAATTAAAAAATGAAAAGATTGAAACTAAACAAAGCTTTACAGAGCCTCCTGCAAGATATACTGAAGCAAGTATAATCAAGGTTTTGGAAGAAAATGGAATTGGTAGACCAAGTACATATGCGCCTACAATTTCAACAATATTAGATAGAAGATATGTAGAAAAACAACAAAAACAATTAGTTCCGACAGAGCTTGGAAAAATAGTTAATAAATTGTTAGTTGAAAATTTTGGTGATATTGTAAATGAAGAATTTACAGCTAAAGTTGAAGAGCAATTTGATGCTATAGCAGAAGGAAAAGCAGATTGGAAAAATACAATAGAAGAATTCTATGAGCCTTTTGAAAAAGAGCTTGAGAAAGTAGAAAAAGAGCTTGAACATGTTACTTTAGTTGATGAAGTTTCAGATGTTCCATGTGACAAGTGTGGAAGAATGATGGTATATAAATATGGAAGATATGGAAAATTTTTGGCTTGTCCTGGATTTCCAGAGTGCAAAAATGCAAAACCTATTATTGAAACTATTGATGTTCCTTGCCCAGTTTGTGGAGGAGTTGTTCAAGTAAAAAAATCAAAAAGAGGAAGAAAATTTTTTGTATGCGAAAATAATCCTAATACATGTGAATATATTTCTTGGAATAAACCTCAAATAGGGGAAAAATGGGAACCACAAGCTGATATTGTAAATGAGAAGAAAACTAAGACTACAAGAAAATCAAAATCTACTAAAACTAAGAAAAAAAGTACAACAAAGAAATCTTCAACAAAAAAATAATAATAAAGGGAGACTAAAATTATGTGTAAAGTTTTAGTCTTTTTTTGGCATTAATAAAATATAATATAAGTACAATGAAGTATATTTAGGAGGAATTTGTGGGTTTAGTTGAAATATTTTCTATAGGAATAGGATTAGCAATGGATGCTTTTGCTGTATCAGTATGTAAGGGATTATCAATGAGTAAAATAGATTGGAAAAAGGCGATGATAATAGCTCTTTACTTTGGAATATTTCAAGCAATAATGCCAGCTATTGGATATAGTCTAGGTGCAACTTTTAAAAATGTAGTTTCAAGTGTAGACCATTGGATGGCATTTGGTCTGTTGACGGTTATAGGCGGAAATATGATTAAAGAATCATTTGATAAAGAAAGCGATAAGGCAAATGATAGTGTAGATTTTAAGACTATGATAGTTCTAGCAGTTGCTACAAGCATTGATGCATTAGCGGTTGGGGTAACATTTGCATTTACAGAAACAAATATATTATTATCCATAATAAGTATAGGAATAATTACATTTATATTATCTATAATAGGTGTAAAAGTTGGTAATAAATTCGGAGACAAATTTCAAAATAAGGCAGAGGTTGTGGGTGGAATTATATTAATAGCAATAGGAATAAAAATTTTAATAGAAGGCTTACTTTAATTTTAGTGTAGGGTTAAATTTAAAAACCCTGCTCTTTTTTTGGGTTTTGATTGACCAAATTCATAGAATTTGATACTATATGTACAGCAAAAAGGAGATAGAAATGATTGCAGAAATTATAATGAATAGTAATGTTAGGAATTTAGATAGAACATTTGATTATAATATTCCATACGAAATGGAAGAAAAAGTAAAAATCGGAAGTAGAGTTCTTGTAAAATTCGGAAATATTAAAGAGCTAAAAGAAGGATTTGTTATTAATATAAAAGAGAAATCACCATTTGAAGTAAAAGATATTTCTAAAATTGAGGAAAGAGATTTTATAGATGAGCCTAAAATAAATTTAGCACAATGGATGGCAAAACGTTATTTTTGCAATGTTTCAGATTGTATAAAATTAATGCTACCTCCAGGGACAGGAACAAATAATTTAGAAAATAGAGCAAAAGAAAAATTAGTAAGATTTGTTAAATGTTTGAAAACAATTGAAGAGCTAGAAGTAGATATAGAAACAAAAAAATTGAAGTCTGAAAAACAAATAAGAGCATTGAAATTTTTGATAAAAAATAATGAAATACCTTCAAAATATTTAGAAGATATTGTAGATGTTACAAATTCTATTTTAAAAACCCTAGAAAAGAATGGATATATAGAGCTTTTTGAGCAACCAATAGAGCGAAATCCATTTATGCATAAGGTTATAGCTAATAATGAAAAATTGGTATTAACAGATGAGCAGCAAATTGCTTATGAAGCTGTAGAAGAATCAATAGATGATTTAATGAATTCAGAATTTTTATTATATGGAGTTACTGGATCTGGAAAAACGGAAGTATATTTACAATTAATAGAAAAGGTATTAAATGAGGGAAAAACAAGTATAATGCTTGTACCTGAAATTTCTTTAACTCCTCAAACTGTAGATAGATTTATTGCAAGATTTGGGCAAGAGCAAATTGCAATATTGCATAGCAAATTATCTGTAGGGGAAAGATATGACCAGTGGTATAAAATTAAAAACGGAAATGCCAAAATAGTAATAGGTGCACGTTCAGCAATTTTTGCACCAATAGAAGATTTAGGATTAATAATAATAGATGAAGAGCATGATGGTTCGTATAAGTCAGAAATGACTCCAAGATATAATGCAAAAGATGTTGCAAGATATTTAGCAAAAGAATATAGTGTACCAATTGTGTATGGAAGTGCAACACCAGATATGGATACATTTTATAGGGCTTCAATAGGAGAAGTTGAATTATTAGAATTAACCAAAAGAGCAAATCAAGCAAGTTTACCAGAAATTAATATTGTAGACATGAGAAGGGAGCTTGCAAATTTAAATAAAAGTCCAATTAGTATGAAATTATGTGAAGCAATAAAGAAAAATTTACAAAATAAAAAACAAACAATATTATTTTTAAATAGAAGAGGATATTCAACGTTTATATTGTGCAAAGATTGTGGATATGTTGCAAAATGCAAGAGCTGTAATATTGCATTAACATATCATAGCAAAGAAAACAAGCTAAAGTGCCATTATTGTGGATATGAAACATTGCCATTAGAATATTGTCCAGAATGTAAAAGTAAAAATATAAAATATTCAGGAAGTGGAACTCAAAAACTGGAAGAAGAGATAAATAAAATTTTTCCAGAAGCTAAAACTATAAGAATGGATGTAGATACAGTAGGCAAAAAAAATTCGCATGAAGATATATTAAATAAATTTAAAAATGAGAATATTGATATTTTAATAGGAACACAAATGGTTGTAAAAGGGCACCATTTTCCAAATGTAACACTAGTAGGAGTAGTTTTTGCAGATGGCAGTCTAAATATAGATGATTACAGAGCAAATGAGAGAACATTCCAAATATTAACACAAGTAGCAGGAAGAGCAGGTAGAGAAAAAGAGAATAAGGGAAATGTTATAATCCAAACATACAATCCAGATAGTTTAAGTATAGAGTATTCAAAAAAACAAAATTATAGATTATTTTATGAAACAGAGATAATGATAAGGAAACAATTGAAATATCCGCCTTTTTGTGATATAATACAAATCGGTTTTAGTTCAGAAAACGAAAAAAGTGTAATTGAATCAGCTAAATATGCATATATGAGTTTAAAAGAAAAAATAATATCAGAAAAGCTGAAAATAATATTATATAAACCAGTCCCAGCGCCAATAGACAAAATAAAAAATAAGATACGCTGGAGAATAATAATAAAATGTAAGCTAGATGACGAAATAATAAAAGCACTAAATAAAACCTTAAAAGAAATAGAAAATAAAAATATAAAAGACCTAAAAATTGTAATAGATGTAAATCCAACTAACATGATGTAGTGGAAAGCAGAAGCAAAGGAGAGAAAAAAAGGAAAAGAAAAAGAAAAAAAGAAAAAGAAAAAAAGAAAAAAGAGGGAATTGGGGACGGTTCTAAATTCCACTTTTTGAGAATTGGTGACACATATATGAAAGGGGTTATTAAAATATGGCAATAAGAAATGTAAGATTAGAAAATGATGAAGTATTAAGAAAAAAATCAAGAGCTGTAGAAAATATTGATGATAAATTAAGAGAGCTTATTGATGACATGATTGAAACAATGCACCAAAAAGATGGTGTAGGTCTTGCTGCACCACAGGTAGGCGTACTAAAGAGAGTTGTTGTAATTGATTTATATGATGATAAGGGTCCTTATGTTTTAATAAACCCAGAGATTATAAAAGAAAAAGGGGAGCAAGAAGTTGATGAAGGTTGCCTAAGTTTTCCTAATAAATTTGCAAAAGTTATAAGACCAGCTGAAGTTACTGTTAAAGCTTTAGATAGAGATGGAAAAGAGTATAAATTAAAAGGTAAAGGTCTATTAGCACAGGCTATATCTCATGAGTTAGACCACTTAGAAGGTATATTGTTTGTTGATAAAATAATACCAGGTACAATGGAAATTGTTAAATAAAGGAGAGATGGATTTGAAGATTTTATTTATGGGAACACCTGATTTCGCAGAGGAATCGTTAAAATGCATATATGAGGCAGGTCATGAAATATTAGCAGTTGTAACTAATCCAGATAAACCAAAAGGAAGAGGAATGAAAATGATTGCTTCTCCTGTTAAAGAATTTGCTTTAGAAAAGAATATAAAAATTTATCAACCTGAAAAAGTAAGAAAAAATGAAGAGCTAATCGATGAAATAAAAAAATTAGCACCTGATCTTATTTGTGTTGTGGCATATGGAAAAATTTTGCCAAAGGAAATATTGGATATTCCAAAATATGGCTCTATAAATGTTCATGGTTCACTTCTTCCAAAATATAGAGGGGCTGCACCTATACAATGGGCAGTATTAAATGGAGATAAAGTAACAGGAATTACAACTATGTATATGGATATAGGCATGGATGAAGGCGACATGATTCTGAAAGAAGAAGTTGAAATAGGAGATAATGAAACAACAGGTGAACTTTGGAATAGATTATCAAAAATAGGAGGAAAACTTCTTGTAGAAACTATTGCTAAAATAGAGGATGGAACAGCACCAAGAATAAAGCAAGGTGAGAATTTTTCATTAGCTCCAATGTTAAACAAAGAAATGGCAAAAATTGATTGGGAAAATAAAACTGCAATTCAAATAAAAAACCTAGTTAGAGGGCTAAATCCAATAATGGGTGCATATTCTTTCTATGAAGGCAAAAAAATAAAATTTTGGAAAGTAGAAACTTATACAGATGATGAATTAATTAAATTATTTCCAGAGCTTGAAGAATTCAAAGATAGATTTTTAGATTTACCAGAAGGAACAATTTTATTTTCAGACAGTAAAACAGGCTTATATATAAAAGCAAAAGAAGGTAATATTAAAGTAATAGAAATTCAAGGTGAAAATGCAAAACGAATGAGTGCTGAAGATTTTCTAAGAGGAAATTCATTAGCAGCAGGATTGTGTTTTGAATAGTTAATAATAGAAGCTAAGTCTTTAAAGTGAAAATATGTATTCATTTTATGCACTTGGCTTTTTATTTATATAAGAAAGTTTGCATGATTGACATGAATAAAGTTATATGATTTAATTTTTAGTATAAATGGTTCTTTGATAAGAATCATATTTGTAATTCAATATATGATTTATGAAAGGAGGATTTTTATGAAAATATTACTTCCATGCAAAGATTATGATTTTGGAGATGAAGGTTATGAAATACGTGATTGGATATTATATATCCATCGGCCAACAGTTTTCAAAAGCGCAATGTATAAAATAACATATATGTGCTATGGAAAAGACGAATGTTATTTCTGTCATAGGAAGTTAAAACCAAACATGAATAATAGTGAAAGCAAGGATTATTTTAGAAAAATCACCCTAGACCATTTAATTCCACAAGAATTTGGTGGCCTAACAATTCCCAATAATATGAGACCAGCATGTGAAAATTGCAATAGTTCGAAAGGAAATTATTTTCCAGATGAGTTTGAAATGTTGAGAAAGCTATCTGAGATGCGGACAAAAGAAGGCTTGAAGAAAAAGAAAGCCTTTAAAGAAGAAGTTAAAAAGATTCAAGAAAAGCGAAGGGAAGGGACTATAGAATCTATTCCTGAAGAATGGCTTGATAATACGGATATTTCTAAAGTTATTTCTACAATATGGGTAGGTGAAGGTTTCGGTTCTGAATACAAGAAACAAAGAAGAGCTATGAGCGAGCATAAGTATAATCCAAAAATTATTATAGTAAGTAAAAATAACTATGTACTTGATGGATTTTACACTTTAATAATTTCAAAAATGGAGAAGCGAAAACCATTAATAGCAAAAGCTGAAAACATTATTTATGATGGATTTGAATTAGAATAAAAATCTGAATTAGAAGCGTATCTACAATTTGTAGGTACGCTTTACCATATAAATTAAAATTTACAAAATTAGAAAAATAAGTATTGACAATATGAAGTTTTGGATATAATATATACACAGTTTAGCACTCAAACAAAAAGACTGCTAAAAAGAAGGTGAAAAAGTTGTTAGATGATAGAAAAAAACGTATTTTGCAAGCTATAGTAGATGAATATGTAAATACAGCAGAACCTGTAAGCTCTGGAAGTATTTCACAAAAAAAAGGTCTAGAATATAGTAGTGCAACAATCAGAAATGAAATGTCTGAATTAGAAAGAGATGGATACTTAGAAAAAACACATACTTCAAGCGGAAGAGTTCCATCTGTAAAAGGTTATAGATTATATGTGGATGAATTGCTTAAAGAAGATAATATAAGTTTAGAAGAAATAAAATATATAAAAGATAAATTGCAAATTAAGGTTAATCAAATAGAAGAGCTAACTCAAATAGCAACCAATACGTTGTCTGAAGTAACTCATTATACAACTGTAGCAATAGGACCAAAAGTTACTAAGCAAATCATTCAAGAAATTAAATTTATACTATTAGGAAGTAGAATGCTAATGGCAGTAATACTTACTAATACAGGCATGATAAAGGAAACGATAATAAATTTTCAAGAAGATATATATGAAGATCAAATAGAAACAATTAATTTACTATTTAATAGTAAATTACAAGGAAAGCCACTTGATAAAATAAATGAACCTTTAGAAGAATATATTTTTAGCGAAATGCAATCAAGTGCTAATATGATAAAAACCATTATAGATCAATTAAATAGAGTAATTTATGAAGAAGCAAAATTATATTTAGAAGGAACAAATAAATCATTTGATTTGCCGGAACTTAAAAAGGCTGAAACTGCTAGAAATTTCATTAATATTTTAGAAAATAAAAATGAGGTAGTAGATTTACTTGATAATGAACTTTCAAAAGATATAAATGTGTATTTTGGAGAAGAGCTAGGTGATGAAAATTTAAAAGATTTTAGCATCGTAACTTTAAAAAGTGATGATAAAGATATGGGAACTATAGGAATAATAGGTCCTAAAAGAATGAATTATTCTAAAGTAATATCAGTAATGAGATATATTCAAAAGTTAATAGAAAAGGGAGGATTATAATGGATGAAATAATAAATGATGAAAATCAAGAAGAGCTAACAAATGAAATAAGTCAAAAAGATTTACAAAAAATTAAAGATCTTTTAGAAATACAAAAAAAAGATATTGAAGAAAAAGATGATAGATTAAAAAGATTGATGGCTGAGTTTGAAAATTTCAAAAAAAGAAGCAGTAAAGAAAGAGAAAATTTATATAATTCATTAATGGGGGATATAATTTCTTCTTTATTGCCAATAATTGACAATTTAGAAAAAGCAGTTGAAGTAAAAACTGAAGATGAAAATTATAAACAAGGAATTGAGCTTGTTTTAAAACAATTTAAAGATGTTTTAAAGCAAAATGGAGTAATGGAAATTGAATCTATAGGAAAAACGTTTAATCCAGAATTTCATGAAGCAATAACTTCTGTAATAGATGAAAATCTTGGAATTCAAGAAATAAAAGAAGAATATAGAAAAGGCTATATGATTGGTGATAAAGTAATAAGACATTCATTAGTTGTTGTAGCAAATTAATGTTAATATTCTAATAGAAAAGCTATTAGTATATATAAATTACCAAAGATTAAGAATTTAAATAAATTAAGAAATATTATGTCCCAAATGTAATATTTCGATTAGACATTAAAGGAGGATTTTTAAATGGGAAAAATTATAGGTATAGACTTAGGAACAACAAATTCATGTGTAGCAGTTATGGAAGGTGGAGAGCCAGTTGTAATTCCAAATCCAGAAGGAAATAGAACTACACCATCAGTTGTTGCATTTTCAAAAAATGGAGAAAGATTAGTTGGACAAATTGCAAAACGTCAAGCTGTTACAAACCCAGACAAAACAGTTATATCAATTAAAAGAAAAATGGGAACAAGTGAAAAAGTTAATATAGATGGAGAAGATTTTACTCCACAAGAAATTTCAGCTATGATATTACAAAAATGGCAAGCTGATGCAGAAGGATATTTAGGACAAAAAGTAACACAAGCTGTTATTACAGTTCCAGCATATTTCAGTGATTCTCAAAGACAAGCTACAAAGGATGCAGGTAAAATAGCAGGACTAGAAGTTTTAAGAATTATAAATGAACCAACAGCAGCAGCTCTTGCTTATGGTGTTGATAAAGAAGATAAAGACCAAAAAATTATGGTTTATGATCTTGGTGGAGGAACATTTGATGTTTCAATACTAGATATTGGTGATGGAGTATTCGAAGTTTTAGCTACAAGTGGAAATAATAAACTTGGTGGAGATGACTTTGATGAAGCTATTATGAATTACTTAGTAGCAGAGTTTAAGAAAGAAAGCGGAATAGATTTATCACAAGATAAATCAGCTATGCAAAGATTAAAAGAAGCTGCAGAAAAAGCTAAGATAGAATTATCAGGAATGCAACAAACAAATATTAACTTACCATTTATTACAGCTGATAGCACAGGACCAAAACACTTAGATATTACATTAACAAGACCAAAATTCGAAGAATTAATTGGAGATTTAGTACGTAGTACAACAGGACCTGTAAATCAAGCTTTAAGTGATGCTGGATTATCATCAAGTGATATTGACCAAGTATTACTAGTTGGTGGATCTACAAGAGTTCCATTAGTACAAGAAACAGTTAAACAAATAACAGGTAAAGAGCCAAATAAAGGAATAAACCCTGATGAATGTGTTGCTATTGGTGCATCAATTCAAGGTGGTGTATTATCAGGAGATGTTAAAGATTTAGTATTATTAGATGTAACACCATTATCATTAGGTATTGAAACATATGGTGGAGTTTTCACAAAATTAATTGAAAGAAATACAACAATACCAACTAAAAAATCACAAGTATTCTCAACAGCTACAGATGGCCAAACATCAGTAGAGGTACATGTTTTACAAGGTGAAAGAGAAATGGCTGCATACAACAAAACATTAGGAAGATTCCAATTAACAGGAATTCCAGCAGCACCTAGAGGAGTACCACAAATCGAAGTAACATTTGATATAGATGCTAATGGTATAGTTCATGTATCTGCAAAAGATATGGCTACAGGAAACAGCCAAGATATAGCTATAACAGCAAGTTCTAATTTATCTGATGAAGATATAGAGAAAGCAGTAAAAGATGCAGAAGCACATGCTGCAGAAGATAAAAAAGTTAAAGATGGAATAGAAGCTAAAAATAATGCTGCAAGCTTAATTTACAACTGTGAAAAAACATTATCAGAATTAGGCGATAAGATTAGTGCAGAAGAAAAAGCTAAAGTTGAAACTGATATTGAAAATTTAAAGAAAGTACAAGATTCAGATGATATCGAAGCTATTAAAGCTGCTACAGAAAAATTAACAACAACATTCTATTCAGTATCTGAAAAATTATATTCTCAAGCTCAAGCAGCAACAGGTGAAGCTGGAACTGAAAGTGGAAATGTTGAAACAGACGAAAATGGAAATGTTTATAATGCAGATTATAAAGTAGAAAGTGATGACAATAAATAATTTTTAACTTGGGGACGGGGTTAATCTCGTTCCCATTTAAAAGAGAAAGGGAAATTTGATGTCAGAAAAAAGAGATTATTATGAAGTATTAGGTGTAGGTAAAAGTGCAACTGATGATGAGCTTAAAAAAGCTTATAGAAAGCTTGCAAAGCAATATCATCCTGATGCAAATTTAGATAATAAAGAAGAAGCTGAAAAGAAATTTAAAGAAATAAATGAAGCTTATGAGACTTTATCAGATCCACAAAAAAGAAAAATGTATGATCAATTTGGTCCCGATGGCCCAGCAGGTTTTGGTGGCGGAGCCGGAGGAAGCTATTATTCATCAGGATTTGATGGATTTTCTGATTTTGGAGATATTGGAGATATATTTTCTTCATTTTTCGGAGGTGGTTTTGGTGGTCGCAGTAGCAGAAAAAATACAAATGGGCCAGTGCAAGGTGCAGATTTAAAGACTACTATTGATATTACTTTTGAAGAAGCATTTTCTGGAGTTGAAAAAGAAATTGTGGTTAATAGAAACGAAACTTGTACAACATGTGGAGGAAATGGTGCAAAACCAGGAACAGTAATAGATAAATGTACTGTTTGTAACGGAACAGGGCAAGTTAGACAAATTCAAAATACTATATTAGGACAGATGCAAACTACAAGAACATGCGGAACTTGTGGAGGAACTGGAAAAATCATTAAACAACCTTGTGAAGTTTGTAAAGGAAAAGGTAAGATTAGAAAACAAGCTAAAATTAAAGTTAAAATTCCAGCAGGTATTGATGACAACCAAACTATAGTATTAAGAGGTGAAGGTGAATCAGGATCTAGAGGTGGAGCAAAAGGAGATTTGTACATAGTAATAAGAGTTAAGAAACATAGCATTTTTACTAGAGATGGTTTAGATGTATTTTGTACAGTTCCAATAACGTTTACACAAGCAACATTAGGTGCAGATTTAGAAATACCGCTAGTTAATGGCACTAAGGAAGTTTTTAAAATTCCAGAAGGAACTCAAACAGGAACCAGATTTACAATGAGAGGAAAAGGATTTAAAAATGTGAATAATTCAAATTTAGGAAGTCTTATATTTACAGTTCAAGTTCAAGTTCCAAAACGTTTGACCAAGGAGCAACGTGATTTATTAACGGAATTAGCAAAAACTATGAATGAACAGCCACCTATAAAAAAGAAAAATATATTTGGATTTTAACAAATTGAAAAAATAAATTTAGAATGCTAATAAATGCATTTTAAATTTATTTTTTTGGGAAATTTTATTAAAGCTAATGAGAATAATTATTTATAAAAAGTTTATATTAAATATGGACTTTTTATGGTTAATAGAATAAAATTAACCTGATAAATTTAAAATACAGAGGAGGAATTTTTATGAATATTTGGCATGATATTAATGGAGAAAGAATTAAAAAAGAAAAATTTGTTTCAGTTATAGAAATACCTAAGAATGGTAGAAACAAATATGAATTAGACAAAGAAACTGGTATGTTAAGATTAGATAGGGTTTTGTATACAGCAACACATTATCCTGCAAACTATGGTTTTATACCAAGAACATATGCAGGAGATGGTGATCCACTTGATGTTGTAGTAATTTCACATGAAGAATTTGTACCATTAACTTTAGTTGAAACATATCCTATAGGTGTATTAAGAATGATTGATAATGGAGATGCAGATGAAAAAATAATTTGTATTCCTTGTAATGATCCATATTTAAATGGATACAAAGATATAACAGAATTGCCAACACAATTATTGGATGAGATTATGCATTTCTTTGAAGTATATAAGCAATTAGAAGGAAAAGAAACAACAATTGACAAAATGTTAGGAAGAGCTGAAGCAGAAAAAGTTGTAGAAGAATGTATAAATAATTATAAAGAAAAATTCGAAAGATAGGAGTGCTGTTATAAATTATGGAGAAAGCAATATTTTTTATATTAGCTTTTATAATGTTTATTGTTATTTTTACCAAATTTATAAAACGCAATGATTCAGTATATTTATATATTGTGTTTCTAGAGTTTATAGGCTTAGCTGTTAGGTTTATAGGAGTGTTGAATAATATTGAATATAACAATTTAATAATTATTTTAATGTACGTAATATCAATTATAATTCCAATTGCTGTAATTTTTTTAGAGCAAAATAGTGTATTTGCTTCTGAATCAATTTGTATTATGCAGGTTAGAATTCTTCTTAAACTAAAAAGAAATGATGTTGCAAGAAGAAAATTGATTAATTTAATTTCTAAACATCAAAATAGTTATTATGCGCATAAATTATTGGCAGAGATATATGAAAAAGAAGGAAAGTTAGAAGAATCTATAGATGAATATGTAAGAGCAGTGGATATAAATGGTAAAGATTATGATTCATATTATCAAATAGCATTTTTGTTACATCGAACAGAAAAGAATATAGAATCTGAAAAAATGTTAAAAGAGCTATTAAATAAAAATCCTGAATATTATCAAGCTGCCGAATTACTTGGAACAGTATTATATGATCAAGAAAAATTTAGCGAAGCGGTAAGTGTATATCAAGAAGCTCTTAAGAATAATCCTGAAAGATATGAATTATATTATGGACTTGGAATGGCATATACAAGATTAAATGATTTCCAAACAGCTAAAGAGTATTATGAAAAAGCTGCTATGATTAATTCAATGTTATTTCATGCAAAAATAAGTATTGCGCAAATTGCATTGATAGCAGGAGAATTGGAAGAAGCAGAAAATAGATTCATAGAATGCTTAGGAAATAAAGAAACAGAGCCAGATGCATATTATTATTTAGCAATTGTTTGTATGCTTAAAGGTGAGCAAGATAAAGCTGTTGGATATATAAATATTGCAATAGAATTAGATAAAAGAATATATAAAAGGGCAAGTGCTCAAGATGTTTTTAAACCTGTAATGGACCAAGTAAGGAATGTTCAAAATAGAATACATAGATATCATTTAAATGCACAGGAGATTAAAACGAAGAAACACCTTGAAGATACTTTTAATCTAATTCAAAAAATGAAGAAAAATGACAATAATGCAGTTGAAAGCGATGAGAAAAAAATTGAATTAGATGGTAATGAAAGAGAATTTTAATATCATATAACATGTATTGATAAAATAGACTATAGTATATATAGTCTATTTTTGTTTTGATAAGTACTATATAAGAAATATAATGATGAGAGGTTATTATGTCAGATATTTGTTTTATTGGTGGAGATGCTAGAAATTGCTTATTAGCAAAAATGTTTGAGGAAGATGGAAAAAGTGTAATTAGGTGTGGATTAAAAGGACAAAATGTTTCTTTTGAAGAGATAAAATTATTAAGTTATGATATTATAATTACAGCAATTCCTTTTTCAAATGATAAGGTTACAGTAAATTCAAGCTTAGAAGAAAAAATTCTAATTGAAGATTTTATTGCGAATATTAAATGCAAAACTATATATGGTGGAAAATTTGCACCAGATATTTTGAAAAGATTAGAGGAAAATGGAAATAAAGTAATAGATGTTATGAAAATAAATGAATTAGCTATAAAGAATGCAATTCCTACTGCTGAAGGTGTTATAAAGATTATTATAGAAAACACAGATATCACAATAAATGATAGCAATATTGCAATATTAGGATTTGGAAAAGTTGGTAAGAAGGTATCAGAGCTATTAAAGAAATTAGGAGCTAATATATTTGTGTATGATATAAATCAAGAAGAGGTTGCAAATATTAAAATGTACGGTTATAATGTATTAAAAGATATTAGCGATGGTTTAACTGGAAAAGATGTAATTGTAAATACGGTACCAGAAGTTATTATAAATCAAACGAATTTTGATAAAATAATGAAAGAAACTCTAATAATTGATATTGCATCAAAACCTGGAGGAATTGATTATAGCTATCAAAACATTAATGATTATAAATGTATTCAGGCATTAGGGTTACCAGGTAAAATTGCTCCAAAAACAGCAGCTAAATATATAAAAGATATTATAGAAAGTTATAGTAATATGAGGTGTTAATTATGATGAAGAATGAAAAGGGTAATGCATATATTAATTGGGTTATTGCAATATTAGTTATTTTAATATTAGCAGCTATAACAATTAAAGTATTATGCGGCGAGACAGGGCTTATTCAACAATGGAAAGAAGAAAAAGCTAGAAATTCATTAGAAAATAATATAGTTATTGAATTAAAAGATTCTAATAATTAATTAGAAGGAGTTACAAATGAAAGTTGGAATTGACTTAGGTGGGAGCCATATTGGAATTGGCTTAATTAATGAAGATAATATTATAATTAGCAAGAATGAAACATTTATAAAATCATCAAATATAGAAAATTTAGAAGAATATATAGAAAATTTTATAGTGGAAACTTTAAGTAATTGGATTTATAAAGAAAATTATGAAATTACAAAAGTTGGAATAGGTATTCCAGGGATGGTAATTGACAATGTACTAAAGTATAGTGTTAATTTAGGCATATCAGATTTTGATTTAGTATCTAAATTAAAAAATCATTTTCCTAATATTAATTTTTGTATAAAAAATGATGCAAAATGTGCAGCATTAGCAGAAAAAAATGTAGGAGCATTGAAGTCATTTGATGATTGTATTTTTCTTTGTTTAGGAACTGGAATAGGTGGTGCCGCTTTTTATAATGGGAAGATGGTGGAACCTAAAAGGTGCGCTGGATTTGAATATGGGCATATAATTATTCAGAAAGATGGAGATGTATGTAGATGTGGAAGTAAAGGGTGTTTTGAGCAATATGCATCTATGAGAAAATTCAAAAATTTAATGAAATACAATCTTAATTTAGATGATGAAATAGAAGGTCAGGAGCTAAAAAGAATTATTTTAGAGAATAAAGAGAATCCGATTGTAAAAAATGTTATAGATGAATTTATAAATAATTTATGTATTGGTATTTCTAATATAGTAAATATATTAGAGCCACAAGCTATTTGTATTGGTGGGGGTTTTTCAGAATATAAAGATCTTTTATTAGAAGATTTAAGAAAAGAATTTTATAGTAAAAAATATTTATTTTATAAAGATAATATGCCTGAGATACTTATTGCAGAATTGGAAAACGATGCTGGAATAATTGGTAGCACATTTATATAAAATTAAAAAAGATAGAAACTGAAGTTTCTATCTTTTTTTTGGCGGAGAGGGTGGGATTCGAACCCACGGTAGGCTATTAACCTACGCCAATTTTCAAGACTGGTGCCATAAACCAACTCGACCACCTCTCCGTTTGGAACATTATTATATTAGCATAGAGTTATTGGAATGTCAAGCAAAAAATCTAAAAAAATTTTCAAATTTTTTATGAATTTGATTAATAATTGATTGCATAATTCTATATTATAATTTGCCAGTAAAATGTATATATAATTTAACTAACAATAATTATTGTGAAGTGCTATATTCCGTAAGTTCCACATGAATTTTTAAAGAGCTATTTGTCCATATATTGGTAATATGTATTATAAATGTAACATAAATGAAACAATCCATGTAAAGCATAAATCCGTAATAAAATTTAAAAGCAAACAGAAAAATGAAATTTGCATCTAATAATTTTAATGTATAAAATTTTATAAATTAAAAAGTTAGGAAGGTTATATTAATGAAAAGATTAAGTTTTTTGAAATGGGTAGTATTCATATGCATTTTTATAATAATTGGCTTATTCTTTAATGAAAGACAGTCAAATGCAGAAGGTACAAGGGATATGTATGATTATACAATAGGAGGTTCAAGTACTTCATCAAATGTAAATGATAGATGGTTTTTTGATAATTATCTAGAATCTTTTACTGGTGATTCCGTTTACTATAATGGAGACATTAAAAATAATACAGTTATAAATGTGTACGCAAATGAAGGTGAAAAGATAAAGTTTGCATCTTCTGGATCAGAATTGGAAATAACATATCCAAGTGGCAGTAAAGAAAATGTGTCTATCGAGCAAATTAATGGGAGTGACGGATTTATTTATAGTTCTGTTGAAGAGAAAAGTAAATCATATAAATATTTAGAAATAGTTGCAACTGAAACTGGAGTGTATACATTTTATTTAAAAAATCAAAACTATTGTTCATCTGATACTAATGCAATGATAGATATTTATAATGTTAATAGTACACTTCCATTTTCATCTCAAGATAAGGATAGATATATTTCAGCGTGGGATATTCAAGTTGAAGGTTTAGATGGTAATGATATAAATGGTAGAGTTTGGATGGATTACGTTTCTGTGTATAGAGGATATAGTAAAACAAATAATAATTCGCATGGTAATGTTAAGCTACACATTCTTACAAGTGATGGATATACTTATTTAATGAAATGCGATGGTATGGATCCTGGAGGAATGAATTTCTTTATAGGAACAAGAGGTTTAATTAATGCACAAACAAATGAAATTTTATACAAGTCTGTTCCAGATTATACGATAGGTAATTCTGTGTATATGCCAGTGCCAACGAATGGAGAAACTAAGGAAGATAAATATGGAAAAATTTTCTTTAATATTCCTTCAGATGATTTACCTGATTATATAAAGCCAGAAATAAAAGAAAGTCAAATTACAAAAAAAATAGAATTTAATGGAAGTGAACATAAAGGAGAAGAAAAAAGTTCTGGAATCTTTACTTTTTCTGTAGACCATAGTGCTTTGTATACTATTAGAATAAAAAATCAAAATACAAATGCAGTTGTAAGAGAGATAAGCAATGTTGCATATGAAGGTGAAAATACAGTAATATGGGATGGAAAAGATTCTAGTGGTAATTATGCAATTCCAGGTACATATGTTGCTGAACTTGAAGTTAGAAATGGTGAATATCATTTTATACTAAATGATGTTGAAACTATCCATACAGGTATAACGATTACTTCAGAAGAAAATGAAAGTTCTACTATTTATTACGATAACTCAGATATTGGTGGATATTCAAATTTAAGTGGTACAGATTCTAAAGAAACACCATTTAATTATTCGACGGATTTTGGAGATCATAAATTTATTAATATATGGGCATATACGAATGTAAAAAATTCAACTGAGTTTTTTATACTTGAAAATCAAACTATACAAAAATATATACTTAAAGGATTAGTTTTTAAGGATAACGATAAAAATAGAGCATATAGTACATTAGTCGATGATCCTATAAGTGAAGTTAAAATAAAAATTATAAATGAAACAACTAGTGAGGAATTTGAAGCGTATACTACATCAAATGGTGGGTTTAGTATAAATGTTCCTGTTGGAAGATATACTGTAAAAGTTGCAGATGAAAGTAAGCAGGATGTATTAGCTGGCTATACTGTAGTTACTAATAATGATGTTCAAACGGCTATTAATGTATCAAGTGATGTTACAATACAAGATATTGGATATGCAATGAATTACAAAAATATAAAGATAGTAAAAAAATGGGATGATGAAAATAATGCATTTGGTGCTAGACCAGATAAAATTCACATTAAATTGATGAATGGTGATGTCGTAGCTAGAGAAGCAGATGTTACAGATGAAAATTGGGAATATATTTTTGAAAAAGTTCCAATATATGATGAGAATGAAGATATTATTAAGTACACTATTGTTGAAGATGATATTCAAAATTATGAATTAGTTGAAACGACAAAAGTTCAGTCAGATGATATTGAGACATATATTTTAAAAAACAGAAGAGAAAAGACTAAGATTATTGTAAGAAAAGTATGGGATGACTTTAATAATAGAGATGGTTTAAGACCGGATTCTATAAATATTAATGTATTGTGTGGATTAAAATTAATTAAAGTGCAAGAGCTAAATGCAAAAAATAATTGGCAATGTGAGATATTAGTAGATAAATACGATGCTTTAAATGAGGAACAACAATATATTGTTGTTGAAGATGAAATTGAAAATTATTCTTCAGAAAAAGAGATTTTAGAGGTTAAAGATAATACTCAAACAATACAGTTTACTAACACTCAAAAAACTATAGCAATTGAAGTGTTAAAAACTTGGATAGACAATAACAATGCAGATAATACTAGACCAGATTCAATTACAGTACAAATTTTGAACAATAATAACATGGTAGCTGAACATGAGATTACAAAAGATGAAATGTGGAAATATACTTTTGTTGGATTACCAAAATATGATGATGATGGTAATGTAATTACATATGAGATAAAAGAAAATGCAATTGATGGGTACAGATTAAATAATATAGATACAAATGTTTTAGTAACATCAGAAAATAATTTAGATACATTTGAGCTTATAAATGAATATGATAAAACGAATATTAAAGTTAATAAGATATGGGATGATTTTGATAATGCTGAGAACACGAGACCCGAATTTATTACTGTTCAGATTTTGAATGGTGAATCAGTTGTAGTAGAGCGTGAAATTACAGCTGATGATAATTGGGCATATACATTTAGAAATCTTAATAAATTTGATGAAGAAGGAAAGGAAATTAATTATTTTGTAAGGGAAACGGATTTAGCAGATTACGAAATGACTAGTCTTAAAAATAATGGAAAGCTAATGAACGTTGATGAAGAAATAGAAATTGAAACATCAGATTATTGGAAAAAAAATGAAGATGGTACATGGCAAAGTACAAATACTGCATATAGTGGTATTTCAGGGAAATTAAAATCAGAAATATTTGAAGTTACTCGTCCTACAACATTAAATTTTGAAATGTCTGTATCTTGCTATCAAGCAAGTGGAAATGGGTTATATTATACACTTAAAAATATAGATACAGATACAACTATAGTATCAACAAACAATGCAAAAATAAGTGGAACATCAAGAGGAATAGTATATAATTATTTACAATATGATAAAGTAAGTATACCTCTCGAAAATCCTGGAAGATACCAAATTGAGTTTGTTATTAATAAATATCAAGATGGAAGCGGAACATTATATGGGCTGAATTCAGGATTTGTTAGAAATCTTTCAGTTAAAAAAGAAGGAACAACTGAAGAAGTAGAAATTACAAACAAATATACAAAGAAAAATATTACTGTTAAGAAAAATTGGGATGATTTTAATAATTATGATAATTCTAGACCAGAAACTATAACGGTACAATTAAAAAATGGGGAAAATGTAGTTAGAGAGCATGAAATTAAGGAAGAAGATAACTGGGAATATACATTTAAAAATCTTGATGTTTATAATCAAGATGGAAGTGTAATTGAATATACAGTTTCTGAAAATAATGTTGAAGGTTATACACTTGTAGATCAAAATAATATTGGTAAAAGATATACAGTAAATGTACCAGTAACATTTGAGGAATCATCCACTTGGATACAAAATGATGATGAAACATGGAAAAGTACAAACTCTGGGGATTATACTAGGGCAACTATAAAGTCCAATAAGTTTATTGTAAGAGATCCAACGACTTTAAATTTTGATATGTCAGTATCTTCATATAATAGCTCTGCATATGGTTTATATTATATAGTTAAAAATGCAGATACAAACGTAACAATTGCAGATACAAGTAATAAGATGATATATGGAACATCAAGAGGATCTGTATATGAAAGTTTAAGTTATGATCATATTGAAATACCTATATCTGAAACTGGTGAATATATAATTGAATTTTATTTTTATAAATATGGAAATGTAGGATTAAACGCAGGATTTTTTAAAAACATATATTTTAAACAAACAGGATATACTGAAGAAATAGATATTACAAATAAATATAACCAAATAAATATTGAAGTTGAAAAAAAATGGGAAGATTTTAATAATATTAATAATGTAAGACCAGAGTCAATTAATGTTCAATTAATGAATGGAGATACTGTTGTTAGAACAGGGGAGATTTTGGCAAGTAATGATTGGAAATTAAAATTTAACAACTTAGATAAGTATGATTCTAATGGAAATAAAATAAATTATGTTATTAAAGAAGATAAACTTGAGAACTATGTACTTACAAAACAAGAAGAAACAGGATTGAAATTTGATGATATAAAAGAAATAGATTTTGATACATCATATTATTGGAGTAAAAATGCAGATAATGTGTGGACAACTACTAATTCTAGTAAATTAAATTCAAAAGAAATAGTATTAACTGGTCCTTCTATTATTAGTTTTGATATGTCTGTATCATGTTATTCATCAAGTTCATGTGGTGCATATTATACATTGACTAATGTTGATACCAATCAGGTTGTAGTAACAACTTCTAATAATAAATTAAATGGTACGTCTTTAGGAACTGTATATTCAAATTTAAAATATAATCATATAGAGATTCCTATTGAAACTGCAGGTAAATATGTACTAGAATTAGGATATGAAAAATACGGATCAAATACAGGTGGAAGTTATGGATTAAATGCTCCTTACTTTAAAAATGTAAACTGTATTTCGCCTAGAAATACAGTGCAAATGGAGATTACTAACGAATTAAATACAACAAATTTGAAGATTAACAAAAAGTGGAATGATTTTGACAATAATTATAATGTAAGACCTGATTCAGTTATGGTAGAAGTTTTTGATGGAGAAAATATAGTGGCAGAGCATGAAATTAAACAAGATGAAGATTGGACTTATACATTCAAAAATTTAAAGAAATGCAACGAAAATGGAGAGCAAATAAAATATACTGTTAGAGAGAAAAATTTGGAAAACTATAAATTAGGTTTACAAGAAAACAAAGGATTTTTGTACGATATAGGACGAGATGTAGAAATAGATAGTTATAATTATTGGACAAAAAATACTGATGATGATACATGGAAATCAAATAATACATCTAGTGGTTCAACAGCAACATTGACATCAAAGATAATAAATATAGATAAAGAATGTATTTTAAGTTTTGATATTTCAGTTTCTTCATATGATGTTTCAAGTAATTATGGATTAGGATATACTTTAAAAAATGCAGATACAAATACTACTATTGTAACTACAACAAATGCCAGAATTAAAGGAACTTCAAGAGGAACATCATATGATAGCTTAAAATATGATAGAGTGGAAATTCCAATACAAACACCAGGTAATTATATAATTGAATTTAACTATTATAGGTATTCATCATCTAGTGGTGGAAACTATGGCTTAAATTCGGGATTTGTTAAAAATATTAAAGTATTTGAAAAAGGTATTACTCAGGATATTGATATAACAAACGAATTAAATATTATAAATTTAAAAGTTGATAAAAATTGGTTGGATGCTAAAAATGTTGAGGGCAAAAGACCAGAAAAAATTCATGTAAGTGTTATGAATGGGGAAAATCAAGTTGCAGAGCATGACATTACAGCAGCAGATGATTGGACATATACTTTTACAAATCTAAAAAAATATGATGAAAATGAAAATGATATAGAATATGTAATAAACGAAGATCCTATTGATAATTACGTTAAAACAAACCAAAAAGATAAAGGTTTTGCAATTGATAAAAGAGCTGACGTTTCTTTAGAATCTGTTAATGATTGGACATTAAGAGCTGATGGAACATGGGAAACTGTAATAACAAGTAACAAAACAGATATATTAAGAGGAAACTTTACTATTGAAGATCCTACTACATTAGAATTTGATATATCAGTTTCAACATATAACAGCAAATCATATGGATTATATTATATATTGAAAAATATAGATACAAATGAAACAATAATAACAACAAATAATAATAAGCTGTATGGTACAAGTAGAGGAACAGTATACGAAAATTTACAATTTGAACATGTAGCTATTCCAATTGAGAAGGCAGGTAATTATCAACTTGAATTTAATTATTATAGATATCAAAATTCTACTGGTGGTTCAAATGGATTAAATACAGCTTATGTTAAAAATGTTTTTTATAAAGAAAAGGCAAATACAAAAAATATTGAAATTACCAACGAGTATGACAAGGTTGATTTAATGGTTAGAAAAAATTGGAATGATTATTTTAATTATTATGAAAGTCAACCAGATGCAATACATGTTAAATTGATGAATGGAGATTCACTTGTTGATGAACATGACATTACAAAAGAAAATGAATGGGAATATACTTTTACAAATATTGATAAATTCGATGAAAATGGAAATAAAATAAATTACACTATTGTTGAGGATGCAGTTAATAATTATGATTTTGTTGATACAAAGAAAATTGAAAATCTTAAGGGGGCTAGTTCAAAAATTAATATGCAAAGTTCAGCACAGTGGAATGAAATTGATGATGGAACATGGCAAAGCAAAGGTGTAAGTAATGATAATATTGACAGAATAGTTTCAGAAAGTTTTACAGTTGAAAAAGCAGGTGAAATAGATTTTGATGTTTCAGTTTCAGCTTATAATGTAAATTCATATGGATTGTATTATGAAGTAAAAAATGTTGAAACTGGTGAAACAGTAGTTACAACTGTTAACAATAAATTGGTAGGTATAGATAGAGGAATTGAATATGCTAGTCTAAAATATGACCATATAAATATTCCAATAGAGCAACCAGGAGTATATCAAATAGAGTTTTGCTATAGAAGATATACTGGAAGCACAGGTGGAAGTTATGGATTAAATGCAGGATTTTTTAAAAACCTTAGATATACAGAATATAAAAATATAGAAATTATAGAAATAACAAATCAATATAATAAAGTAAATGTAGAAGTAACTAAAATTTGGAGAGATGCAGATAATAAATATGGGGTTAGACCAGAGTCAATTCATGTTAAACTATTTAATGGACAAAATGTTGTAGCTGAGCATGATATAACAGCTGAAAATAATTGGTCATATGTATTTAGAGATATTGATAAAAACGATGAAAATGGGAATAAAATTAATTATAGTGTTTTGGAAGATTCAGTAGATGAATATATGTACGTTGGACAAAAAAATAATGGATTATTACGTAATACGCAAATTGATTTAAAATTCGAAGAATCTGATCAATGGAAACAAAATGATGATGGAACTTGGCAATCTTTAGATTTCATGTATGAAAATGTGGCTAAATCGGAGCCTTTTAAAATTACAGAGCCAGTAACATTAAGTTTTGATGCTTCTGTGTCAACTTATTCAAGAACGGGTTATGGCTTATATTATGTATTAACTAATTTAGATACAAATACTGAAATTGTAAATACTAATAGTAATAGGATAAACGGAACTGATAGAGGTACTGTTTATGAAGATTTACAATATGACAATATAAAAATCGAAATTAATGAGCCTGGAAGATATCAATTAAAATTCATACATCAAAGATATGGATATACAGGTGGTAGTTATGGATTAGATGCAGGTTTCTTTAAAAATGCTAAATATTTTATTTCAACAAATACAGAAGGTATTGAAATCACAAATGAGTTAAATTCAAAAAATATATGTGTAACAAAAACATGGGATGATGATAATAATCTTACTGGCAACAGACCAAGCTCAATTAATGTAAGTCTATATGGAAATGGAAGTTTGGTAGATAGCAAGGAAATAACTTCGGATAATGATTGGAATGTAAAATTTGAAAATGTAAAAAAATATGATACAAATGGGGAAATTATTAAATATGATGTTACTGAAGAAGATGTTGACAAATACATTTGTACAAACATTGAAAAAACAGGTAATATTGATAAATATAGTCTTGAAGGAAAAACGATTGATCAATGGAGCAAAAATGATGATGGAGTATGGGAAAGCACAAGTTCGAATAATTATAATCCCGCAAATATAACATTTAAAGATATAGATGTTATTGAAAAAGGTATATTGAGTTTTGATATGTCAGTTTCATCTTTTGAATATGAAGGATATGGATTATCATATTCTGTTAAAAATGTAAATACGAATTCTGTAATTGCAGATACAACATGGAATAAAATTAATGGTATATCAAGAGGAAATGAATATTCAAACTTAAAATATGAGCATGTTGATATTCCTATAGATGAACCAGGTAAATATGAAATATCATTTATTTTTAATGGATATTACAATTATGTTGGTGGTAATTATGGATTAAACAAAGGTTTTATCAAAAATATATCATTTGAAGAATCTATAGCAGCTGAAAAATTTAATTTAACAAATAAATGTAATGTTAAAAATGTATACTTAAAAAAGGTTTGGGATGATAATAATAACGAGAAGAATGCAAGACCAAGTTCTATAACAGTAAATGTTAAAAATGGTACAGAAATTGCTGCAACTACAACTGTTTCGGAAAGTGATAACTGGGAAGCTGTTATAAATAACTTACCTATATGTGATACAAATGGTGAGATTAATTATACTTTTGAAGAGGCACCAATAGAAAATTACAAATTAGAATCTATTGAGTTAAAAGACGATGAAAATTATGTAACAATGAATGAAAATGAAGAAGAGTATCCATGGATTTATGAAAACGGAATATGGCAAAGTGGTAACAAAGGTATAGATTATACTTCATCAAGAGCAACAACAAATAATTTTGAGATAACGGATGGACAATCTCTACATTTTGAATATGCTATTTCATCAGAGAATACATATGATAAAGGGTTGTATTATATATATAATGCTAATACGGGAGAATGTGTAAAATCAAGTGGATACATAAGTGGTGTAACAAGTGGATCTACTATTGATACGTTAGTTTTTTCAGAAGAGAATATATATTTGGAAACAGGAACATATTATATTGAATTAAGATATGACAAAGATTCAAGTAATTCTGATGGTGCTGATGTATTTTGCATAAAAAATATTTACGTTAAAGATGATCAGCCAACTAAACGACTAGTATTAACTAATAAATATGAAAAATCTAAGGATGAGCCTGAATTAGTAACTATTTCTGGAACAAAAACTTGGGTAAATGACCATGATAATGCAGATAATACGAGACCAGAAAAAATTACGATCAATTTAATGAATGGAAATGATGTTATTGAAAGTAAAGATGTAACACCTGATAATGATGGTAACTGGACATATTCTTTTGAAGCATATAAATATGATGGAGATGGTAATGAAATTGCATACACTATCAACGAAGAAAGTATAAATGATTATAGTGCAGAAGTTTCTGGAAGTATTGTTGATGGATTTGAAATCACAAATACATACACAGGTAGAATAATGAAAACATTTATAATAAACAAGGTGTGGGATGATGAAAATAATAAAGCAAATAAACGTCCAGCATCTGTAAATGTTTCTGTATATAGAGATATTGAAGGAGTAAAAACTTTAGTAAAAACATATACAATAACAAGTGAAGATATATCAGCAAATACATGGAGTTATGATGTAACTGATTTAGATAAATATGATGAAAATGGAAATGAAATAGTTTATACATTTGAAGAAGAAGAAATGGGAAGTATATTCTATCAATTCGCTGAATCAAATATTGAAGATAATAAAGTTACTATAACGAATAAATTTGAAGTTCCAGATACAAAGGTAAATGCAAAAGTTATAAAAGTTTGGAACGATGAAGAAAACAAGGCAGGTAAGAGATCAAAAGATGTAACAGTTACGTTATATGCAAATGGAGAGATTACAGATAAAACATATGTATTAAATGCAGAAAATGTTGTAAACACCGAAAATAGTTGGGAGTATACATTTGAAGGTTTGAATAAATATGATAATAATGGAGATTCAATTTCATATTCAGTGCAAGAAGTTCTTGACAACAATAATTACGAAATGTCATCAAAGACAGAGTTTGTTCATGAAATGGGATTTGTATCAACAATTATAAATACATTTAAGAAAAATACGGAGCTAAGAGATATCGTAGTTAAAAAAGTATGGGATGATGAAGGTAATAAAGCAGGAAAAAGACCAAATGAAATAACTGTTAATCTATTAAATGGGGAAATAATTAAAACTGCGGTTTTGAATGCCGAAAATAACTGGACAGTTACATTTGAAGGAATACCAAAATATAATGACCTAAATAATGAAATAGAATATACTGCCGAAGAAACTAATATTACATCAATTTTTTATAAACAAACAAATAATACTGGAATTGCAAATGAAAGTGGTGAGATAACAATAACAAATAAATTTGAAGTTCCAGATACTAAAGTGACATTAGATGTTGAAAAAGTATGGGACGATAATGACTCAGAAAAAAGACCTGAATATATAAGTGTTCAGTTATTGGCAAATGGAACTGCTGAAGGAACAACAATTACATTAGACAGTACTAAACAATGGGCTTATACATATAGTGATTTAATTAAATATGATGAAAATGGTAATGAAATTAACTATACAGTAAAAGAGCTTGCAACAAATAATATTTATTATAAAGCTGAAAATGCTAAATATGATAAAGTTGGAAATAAAGTTACTATAACAAATAAATTTGTAGTACCAGATGAAAAGGTTAAAGTTAAAGTTAACAAGATATGGGATGATAATGCTGATAATGCAGAAAAAAGACCTGAGACTTTGGAAATTGAATTATCAAATGGCCAAAAATATATTATGTCTGCAAGTGATGCTGATGTAGTAGATAAAAATATTTGGACATATACATTTGAAAACTTAGAAAAATACAATGCACAGAACGGTGACGAAATTGTGTATACTGCAGTTGAAAATTTTGATAATGAAAATTATACTTCTACAGTGGAAAA
This sequence comes from Clostridia bacterium, assembly GCA_045643465.1. Classification (GTDB taxonomy): domain Bacteria; phylum Bacillota; class Clostridia; order TANB77; family CAG-508; genus CAG-492. The sequence goes on from JAZUKV010000002.1 coordinate 46,909, forward strand.
TAAAGTTGAGAATGGTGTAAAGGTAATTACATTTACAAATAAATATGCTCCAAATACTGAAAAAAGAGATATATTAGTTGAAAAAATTTGGGAAGACAGTAACAATGTAAATAACAAGAGACCAACATCAATAATTGTAAAATTATCAGATGGTATAACACAAGTTGGTGAAAAAACAATGTATGCTGACCAAAATGGTAACTGGACATGCACGTTCAAGGATTTACCAAAATATGATAGTAAAAACAATGAAATTAAATATATAGCAACTGAAATATGCGATTCAATATTCTATGTAGAAAAAACTCATGAAAACGTAATGAACTCAGATGGTAAAATAACAATAACAAATAAATTTGATGTACCAGATGATACTATAGATATAGCCGTGAATAAAGTTTGGGATGATGAAAACAACAGAGATGGTAGAAGACCTGAAATTCTAACAATTGTAATTAAAAATGATGCAGATGAAGAGCTAAAGAGAATAAGTATTTCTGGTAATGAAAAGACTAATGAAGGCTGGAATGGAACATTCAAGGACATGAGAAAATATGATGAAACAACAGGAGATGAAGCTAAATATAATATAGATGAAGTTGACGAAAATAATAATCTTGAATTATATATTAAGAGCGTTAATGGAACAACTATTACTAATACATATAAATTAAATAATCCAAGAATAGAAGATCCAGTAACATCAAAGAATGGCCCAGAGTTTATTTATAGTAGTGATGAAATATTAGAATATACTGTTACTTATACCGCAACGATAGTTGATTTCTATGGTGATGCTAATATTAAAATCGTTGACCAATTACCATATGAAATTGACGAAAATTTATCTGATTTAAATGATGGTACTTATGATAAAGCTACAAAACAAATTGTTTGGGAAGAATCAATAAACGGAATTGATACGTATACAAATGGAAATAAAGATATAAAGATCGTTAAAAAATTTAAAGTTAAATATTTAAATCTTAATTATAACAAAATTAAAATTGATAACATTGCAAAAACTGAGACTATACTTAAAGAGACTGAAATTAAAAGCGAAAGTGAAGATAAACATACTACTGAACAGTCAATTTTTGGTAAGGTTATTGTTACATATATTGACATTGACACAGACGAACAGATTGGTGATAAAATAGTTCTTACTGGAAAACCAGGCGAAGAGTATGAGGACATAAGAGAAGATCCTCAAGATTATATATTTGTAAAAGATACAAATAATAGTAAAGGAAATTTTATTGAGGGAACTATAGATGTCAAATATATGTATAAAAAGATAAAACACGATAAAACAGATGACAAAGATGAAGAAGATGATGAAGAAAAAGATGAGAAAATAAATGTAAAAGAAGTTCTAGAAGAAAATGTAACAGAAAATACAACGGAATATACTTTAGAGAGTGTAAAAACTGGAGATAATATAGTAATATATGTTGCTCTATGTAGTGTATCTATAATCGTGATTGCATGCAGAAAAAGAAAAATTTACTAAACTGAAACAATTAAATAATTAGAATATGCATAAAGGCGGGGTTTTTTAATGAAAAACCTCGCTTAAATTATATATATTGGGTAAAACAATCTACAATTATTGTTTTTTTTATTTTTTTACTTGACTTTTTAGATATCTTTTGATATTATAATTTTGTTGTTATGCGGGAATAGCTCAGTTGATAGAGCGCTGCCTTGCCAAGGCAGAGGTCGCGGGTTTGAGCCCCGTTTCCCGCTCCAATAAATTTTATTACATTTTGTAATAAAATTTATTTTTTAGAATATATATTAATATCTGGCGCCTTAGCCAAGCGGTAAGGCACGAGTCTGCAAAACTCTGATGATCGGTCCGACTCCGATAGGCGCCTCCATAATAAAAAAGAGAAAATGTTGATATATCAATGTTTTCTCTTTTTTTGTTGCATTTTTTATTCTTACAGTCTTCTATTATTTTATCAAAGTCTGACATATACAATTTATCTTGTATAATTCTGAAATTTTGTATTCTACTATTGACTTTTAAATAGTTTTTTATAATAATACAAATAGTAAAAATTCTTAGAAGAAAGGGAATATATAATGAAAGAAATTTATAAAATAGATATGTTGTGTAAGCATTTTAAAGGGAAAACCTTGCTAGAAAAAAATATTTATAAAATTATAGCATTGCATGTCAAGGGAAAAGATGTAGATCAATCCAAAATCACATATTCTGGTGATAGAGATTTACAAAGTGCAACTAATTTAGTTATATATGCTAATATTTTTCAAGATAATCGCTTATTTGCAAGAGAATATGAAGATATAAGTTCAGAGCTTAGTATAGAAAAGAAAAATGAGTTTAATCAAGATATTAGAGTGCAACCATTAAATTTTGAAGAAATCAAACTAGTATCAACACACGAATTTCGTGAAGAAAAGATAAAATATACACAGGATAAATTTAAAAAAAGATATACAAAAGGAAAGGTAAAATTCACAAAAAAATATTATTTTTTTTGTGAATTTTTTGTGAAGAAAAACGCAAAATATCGTAAACATTGAAAAAACGTAAACAACTAGAAAATAGTTGAATGTAAAGGTTAAAGAAGATAACATAAAAACCAAACAAAAGTTTGAAAACACCAAAAAAACAACGTTATTTCAAAAAAAATTCAAAAAAAGTGTTGCAATTTCAAAAACGTTGTATTACAATTTACTTAAGTGGTAGAAAGTGGTAAAAAGTGGAGCTACTTAGTAAGTGAGGTGAGACCAATGTTAATTGGAGAATACGAACATTCACTAGATGATAAAGGCAGAGTTATAATGCCAGTTAAGTTAAGATTAGACATAGGAGAACGTTTTATTATAACTAAAGGCTTAGACGGGTGTTTATTTGTGTTTTCACAATCAGAATGGTCTAATTTTGAAGAAAAGCTTAAATCTTTACCATTAACTAACAAAAATGCAAGAGATTTTGTTAGATTCTTTCTATCAGGAGCAACAGAGTGTGAACTAGATAAACAAGGCAGATTCTTAATAGTTAATAATTTGCGTGAATATGCAGAAATAACTAAAGAAGTTGTTATTATTGGGGTTGGCACAAGACTTGAAATTTGGAACAAAGATAAATGGAAAAATTACAATAGTGATGAAAATATTTCACCAGATGATATAGCAGAAAACATGACAATGTTAGGTATATAACTTGCAAAAGTTTATATAAAAAAACAAAAGATAAAATATTAGGATACAAAAGATAAAATAATTAAGATACAAAAGATAAAGCTAAGCATATATACGAATGTTGGCTTAACTAAAGATGAATTAATTTAATGTACGAAAGTATTTTTAGGTACTAAAGAGCAAAGATTTAATGATTTTAAGCTACATAACAGGTTGGTATTTTTATAATACCAACTGTTGTGCTATATGATAAAAATATAAAAGTAGAGGGTGAATATTTGGAATTTAAGCATAAACCGGTATTATTAGATGAATGTATTGAAGGATTGAATATTAAGCCGGATGGAATATATGTAGATGGTACTTTGCGGAGGTGCAGGACACAGTAAAGTCATTTTAGAGCATCTTTCTAATAAAGGATTATTGATTGGAATAGATAGAGATGATGATGCTTTAAATGCTGCAAAGGAAAATTTAAAAGATTATAAAAATGTGAAATATATTCACGGAAATCATGATGATATTAGTAGAATCCTAAAAGAAATTGGCATTGAAAGTGTGGATGGAATTTTATTAGACCTAGGTGTTTCATCATATCAGTTAGATGAAAAATCTAGGGGATTTAGCTACATTGGAAATAATGAATTAGATATGAGAATGGATAAAACTCAAAGTTTGACAGCAAAAGAAGTTGTTAACACATATTCAGAAGAGCATTTAGCAGAAATTATTTTCGAATATGGTGAAGAGCGTTTTTCAAAAAATATAGCAAGAAATATTTGTAAAGAGCGTGTAAATAAAGAAATACAAACAACTGCAGAGCTAGTTGATATTATTGAAAGATCTATTCCAAAGTCTAAACAAAAAGATGGACATCCAGCTAAAAGAACTTTTCAAGCAATAAGAATAGAAGTAAATGATGAATTAAAACCATTATATAATACTGTTATAAACAGTATTAAAGCATTAAAGCATAACGGAAGACTTTGTATTATTACTTTTCATTCATTAGAAGATAGGGCTGTTAAACAAGCATATACAGATGCTGAAGGAAAATGTACATGTCCTAAGGATCTTCCTTATTGTGTTTGTAATTATAAATCATTTGGAAAAATTATTAATAAAAAACCAATAGTTTCAACAAAAGAAGAGCTAAAATTAAATAGTAGAGCACAGAGTGCAAAACTAAGAATTTTTGAAAGAAAAGAGGTGAAAACTTATGGCGAATAGGGCGTATGGATATCAAGGGTACAATAATAAAGGGTACCAATTTGAAACGAGCCCCAAAAAGTTGCAGCCAGAATACGATACTGAAGATATTGAGCAAAAAAAGAAAACAAAAAAAGCAGCTAATAAAAAAGTTGATAGCAAAAAAATTATTAGGGAAAATGCTATAAAAGGTATAACTAAAACAGAGCTTAATAAAAAAGCAAAATTAGTTTGCTATATAGTATTCGGTTTTACTGTACTATTTACCATAAGTTATAGAAATTCTATAATAAATGAGAAATTTAACCAGAAAGAGTCATTAAAAATGGAGCTTGCTGAAATTCAAAAAGTAAATGAGCAGCTTCAAGTTAGTGTTGAAAATGAGTTAAATTTAACGAGTGTAGAAAAATTAGCAAAAGAAAAATTGGGAATGAGTAAACTAAACAATACTCAAAAAATATATGTAAGTTTACCTAAAAAGGAATATGTGGAGACAAAAGCAGAAAGCCTTTTAGAGGAGGAGAAGGAAGATATATTTAAAACAATAATTAATAAATTTACAAAGCTTATAAAATAGGGGGACTAAATTTAAATCAAAATTTAGTCTTTTTTTTGTCTTTTCTAATATTATATAATAGTAAAATTTAAACTCTTGGAGGCATAATGAGCAATATTAGAAAAATGAAAAAGAAACTTAATAAAAAGGATAATTTTAAGTATATAAAGAAAACAGGTTATATAACACAGCGAAAACGTATGAGATTTATAATATTTTGTTTTCTAATAATGCTTTTTAGTTTAATAGGTAGAATCGGATGGCTTCAATTTAAAACTGGTGATTGGTTACAAAGTATGGCATACTTGCAACAAACTTCAGAGCGTAGTTTTAATCCTAAAAGAGGAACTATATATGATGCAACGGGAAAAAAAATATTAGCAGTAAGTGCATCTGTTGAAAGTATAACGGTTAATCCTGTTAATATTAAAAAGGAAGATAAAGAGCGAGTTGCAAAAAAGTTATCAGATTTATTTGAATTAAACTATGATACAGTTTTAAAAAAAGTAAATAAGAAAAGTGCTATAGAAACTATTGCCAAGAAGGTTAATCCAGATAAAGCAAATGAATTAAGGCTTTGGATAAAAGAAAATAATATAAAAACAGGAATAAATATTGATGTTGATACGAAGAGATATTATCCTTATAACACACTGGCTTCACAGATAATTGGATTTTGTGGTAGTGATAATCAAGGATTAATGGGGATTGAAGCAAAGTATGAAGAAATGTTAAAAGGTACTAAAGGAAGTATTGTAAAATTGACAGATGCAAAGGGAGGAAACCTCGATGATGAGGGCGAGTCCTATATTGGAGCCATTGACGGAAATGATTTAATTTTAACAATAGATGCAACTATACAGGGAATAGCGGAAAAATATTTGGAAGAAGCATGTATTGATAATGTGTGCACAGATGGTGGAAATATTATAGTAATGAATCCTAATAATGGAGATATTTTGGCGATGGCTGGATATCCCAATTATAATTTAAATGAACCATATACGCCAATAGATGAAAAAGTATTATCAAATTGGGAAAGTATGTCAAAGGAAGAAAAAACAGCAGAAATGCAAAAAATGTGGAGAAATAAGGCAATATCAGATGCATATGAGCCAGGTTCAACTTTTAAATTAATAACAGCTTCTGCAGCATTAGAAGAAGGAATTACAGATACAGATAATAGTGGTGAATTTTGTTGTAGTGGTGGAATTACTATAGCAGGAGTTAGAATAAAATGTTGGAGATATTATAGACCACATGGGTCAGAAAGTTTAAGAGATGCATTGATGAATTCTTGTAATCCTGTTTTTATAGGTCTAGGCCAAAAATTAGGTGTTTCAACATATTATTCATATTTAAGGAAATTTGGATTTTTGCAAAAAACAGGAGTTGATTTATCAGGTGAGGGAAGTAGTATTTTTTTAGCAGAAGAAAAAGTAGGTCCTGTGGAACTTGCAACAATTTCTTTTGGTCAAAGATTTGAAATCACACCATTACAAATGGTTACAGCTGTATCTAGTATTGCTAATGGGGGAAATTATGTAGTACCAAGAGTTGTAAAGTCTATTGTAAATAGTGAAAGTGGAGAAGTGAAAAACATAGAGCCTATAGTTAGGGATAAGGTAATTTCTAAAGAAACATCTGCTAAAGTTTTAAGTATGATGGAAACGGTTGTGGCACAAGGAACTGGAAAAAATGCACAGGTTCAGGGATATTCTGTTGGTGGAAAAACAGGTACTTCGGAAGATGGTGTAAACACTGGAAAATATGTCACTTCATTTGTTGGTGTTGCGCCGATAAGCAATCCACAAGTAGTGGTATTAATTACGTTATATAATCCAACAGGAGAAGGTGGCCACCAGGGTGGTGGTGTGGCAGCACCAATCGGCTCTCAAATTTTAGGAGAAGTTTTGCCATATTTGGAAATTGAGCAAGATAATTTGAAAGAAGAGGATATAAAGAAAAAAGTTTTGGTGCCCAATATCGAAGGTAAAACATTTAAAGAGGCAAAAAACATGTTAGAGGAGCTTAAATTAAATATTGAGTATGGAAATGAAAATTGTGAAAATATTGATGAATATATAATAAAAGAGCAGATTCCTATAAATGGAGTTAATGTGGTTGAAGGAAGTACGATACTTGTTAAGTAAATTTTTAAAATTCAAAAAAAATCAGAAGATTTCTATACAAAAAAAGATTTTAGTTATATAATAGAGGCAAATTACTATAGGAGGTAAATTATGGAGCTAAAAAAGGTTTTAGTTGGTATTGATGGATTAAAAGCTAAAGGTGATTTAGATATAGATATAACAAGTATTGAAAGTGATTCAAGAAAAGTAAAAAAAGGTGGACTATTTGTTGCAATAAAAGGCTTTGAAGCAGATGGTAATGATTATATAAAAGCAGCTATAAAAAAGGGCGCAATTGCTATTATGGCTGAACCAGATATTGATAAAGATTTATTAAAATTAATTGTTAAATATGCAACAATAATAATTGTTCCAGATACAAGATTAGCATTGGCATTGGCTGCTTGCAATTTTTATGATAATCCTTCAAAGAAATTTAAATTAATCGGTATTACAGGTACAAAAGGAAAAACAACAACATCTTTTATGGTTAAAAAAATATTAGAAAAACAAGGATTAAAAGTTGGTTTAATTGGAACAATAGCAACATATATTGGTACTAAAAAAGTTGAAGATAGTGATAGAACAACACCTGAAAGCAATAAATTACAATTTTTGTTTTCAAAAATGGTAGAGCATGGTTGTGATGCTGTTATAATGGAGGTTTCATCACAAAGTTTAAAACTTAACAGAGTTGCAGGATGTGATTTTGATATAGCAGTATTTACTAATTTTTCAGAAGATCATATCAGTCCAAAAGAGCATCCTGATATGAAAGATTACTTTGAATCAAAATTAAAATTATTAAAGATGAGTAAAGTATGTTATTCAAATGCTGATGATTTAATGGTAGCAAAAGTACCAAAATTATTACCAGATTCTAAAGTTACAACATATGGAATAGATAATTTTTGCAATTTATTAGCAAAAGATATTACTATAACAAATGCTTATGTTGATTTTAAAGTTAAAATAGAAAATAAAAACGAAAGAGTTAAAGTATGCATACCAGGTAGATTTAGTGTATATAATGCGTTAGCAGCAATTGCAATTGCTAAAGAAATGAAATGCTCTTCTGAAAATATTAAGGAAGCATTGGCTGAAGTAAAAGTTCCTGGAAGAAGTGAACTTGTAGAAAACCCAAAAGGATTGACAATTATGATTGACTATGCACATTCACCAGAAAGTTTAGAAAATATTTTAAATGCTGTAAAATCATATACAAAAGGAAGAGTTATTTCTGTGTTTGGTTGTGGAGGAGATAGAGATTCTGGAAAAAGACCAATAATGGGAGAAATTTCTGGAAGAATAGCAGATTATACAATTATAACTTCAGATAATCCAAGAACTGAAGACCCAGAGAAAATTGTATTACAAATAGAGGAAGGTATGAAGAAAACTAATGGAAAATATGAGGTTATTGTTGATAGAAAAGATGCGATAAAAGCAGCAATTAAAATGGCCAATAAATTAGATATTATATTACTTGCTGGCAAAGGGCATGAACCATACCAAGAAATTAATGGAGAAAAATTCCCATTTGATGAAAGAATAATAGTAAAAGACATTATGAGTGAATTAGGTAAAAAATAAATATGAGTTGTGAATTTATTAAATGAAAAAATAATTAGTTTATTTGAAGAAGAAAGGAATGAATTATAAATGAGTTTTCAATTAAAAATATTACTACTATCATTTATGTTTAGTGTAATATTTGCATTAATTATTATACCAATATTAAAAAGATTAAAAGTAGGGCAGATAGAGCGTGATGATGGACCAGAATCACATTTAAAGAAACAAGGGACTCCTACTATGGGAGGAATAATAATGGCACTTGTAATGTTACTATTAACAGTGCTAATGTATTTTGAATATAAAGGTTCAGAGCCACAAGTTGCAAATCGTATGATTCCACTTGCAATATTAATAATCGGGTTTGGTGTTGTAGGATTTGTAGATGATTTTAAAAAATTAGTATTAAAAAATACAAAAGGTTTAAAACCATTGTTTAAGATGCTAGGATTATTAATTATAGCAGTAGGATTTACTTTATATTTGACAAATATATTAAACAATGGAACAGATATATATATACCAATTGTTAAACAATCAATAACATTACCGATTTGGTTATATATCCCATTTTCAATTTTTGTTTTATTAGGAACAACAAATGCTATAAATTTAACTGATGGAATAGATGGTTTATCAACAAGTGTTACTACAATTATATTAACTTGTTTAGTAGCAATAAGTATTATTTTCGGAGTAAAAGAAATTACAATTTTAGGAACAATATTAATAGGTGCTTGTTTAGGATTTTTATTATTTAATTTAAATCCAGCTAAAGTATTTATGGGGGATACAGGTTCACTACTTTTAGGTGGTGCAATTGCAGGAATTGCGTTATATTTAAAATTACCATTATTATTATTAATTATTGCGTTAGTTCCAATTATAGAAACACTTTCTGTTATGATACAAGTAGCATATTTTAAGAAAACAGGGAAAAGAATTTTTAAAATGGCACCAATTCATCATCATTTTGAATTATGTGGATGGAAAGAAGGAAAAATTGTTTCTATATTCAGTTTAGTAACATTAATTTTATGTATAATAGGAATAAAAGTAATTTAAATTGATAAGGAGATAATGTATGCAAAAGAAATCAAAAAAAAGCTCAAATTTTGCTAATAATCAATTTGATTTTATACTGTGTATTACAGTTTTATTATTACTTGCGTTAGGTATTATTATGGTTCTATCTGCAAGTGCACCATCTGCGTTATCAACTACAGGAAATAGTTATACATATGTAAAAAAACAATTGCTTTTCGGTATTGGTGGATTAGTTGTAATGTTTTTTGTATCAAAAGTTGATTATAGATTTTATAAAAAATATTATTGGTATATTTACTTTGCATCATGGCTAATCTTATTATTAGTACTTGTACCAGGACTGGGAAATTCTGCAAAGGGAGCAAACAGATGGATAAAAATAGGAGTTCAGTTTCAACCATCTGAGCTTACAAAAATAGGAATGATTATATTTTTTGCAGGATATTTAACAGATCATAAAGATAAATTACATGATTTAGTTGAAGGTTTTTTAAAACCAATAGGATTTTTAATACCACCAATAGGAATATTATATTTTGTACAAAATCACCTTAGTGTATCTCTTATAATAGGTATCGTAGTTGTCGTAATTATGTTCATTGCAGGTTGCAGAATTAAATATTTTGCAATATCTGGAATAATATTAGTATCTCTGGTTGTAGGGGTACTAGGATTTATGCAAGTTTCAGGTTCAGGGGAAGAAAGCTTTAGATTGGATAGAATTTCAACTTATTTTGACCCTTGGTCAGATGCGCAAGGAACGGGATATCAAACTGTACAAAGTTTGTATGCGATTGGTTCAGGAGGAATGTTTGGATTAGGATTAGGAAATAGTAAACAAAAATATTTATATATTCCAGAGCCTCACAATGATTTTATTTTTTCAATATTAGCCGAAGAAATAGGATTTTTTGGATGTGTTCTAGTAATAGGCTTATTTGCAATATTTATTTGGAGAGGTATTTTAATTGCGATGAAATCAAAAGATATGTTTGGATCTTTGATTGCAATTGGAATAACGACCCAAATTGCTGTGCAAGCTATAATTAATATTGCAGTTGTTACAGGAACAGTACCTACAACAGGTATATCACTTCCGTTCTTTAGTTATGGTGGAACAGCTTTGTTATTATTGTTAGCAAATGTTGGAATATTATTAAATATATCAAGATCAAATTCAAAAGTATAATAAATTAGTAGTTTAAGATTAAGAAAAGAGGAAAGATATGAAAGTTATAATATCTGCAGCAGGCACAGGTGGGCATATTAACCCAGGAATTGCTATAGCAAACAAAATTAAAGAATATGAGCCTGATTCAGAAATAGTATTTTTTGGAACAAATAGGGGGCTAGAAAATGATTTAGTTCCAAGAGCAGGATATAAATTGAAAACAATTGAGGCATATGGTATTCAGCCTAAAAAATTATTGAAAAATATTAAGCAAATAACTAAAACTATGAGAAGTAAAAAAGATGTTCTTAAATTTATTGATGAATTTAAGCCAGATATAGTTTTAGGAACTGGTGGATATATTTGTGGACCTGTATTTGCAGCTGCAAATACAAGAAAAGTACCAACGTTTTTACATGAAAGCAATGCATACCCAGGAAGAGCGGTAAAGATGTTTGCTAAAAAAGCTGATAAGGTATTTGTTGGTTTCGAAAAAGCAAAAGATAATTTCAAAAATACAAATAATGTAATAGTAACTGGTACTCCAACTAAAATAAAAAAATTAGAATTTTCACAACAAAATAAAGAAAAATTATTTAAAGAGCTAAACCTTAATGATAAATTACCTACCGTACTAATTTTTGGTGGTAGTCAAGGTGCACAAAAAATAAATGAAAATGTAACTGAAATTATAATTAATAAATCAAATCAGGATTATCAAATTATATGGGCAACAGGTCCGAAACAATTTGATATTGTGAAAGAAAAATTAGCTAATAGTAATATTGATATTGAAAATGTTAATAATGCTAAAATAATGCCATATATTTATAATATGGAGGAGCTAATGAATTATAGTGACTTACTTGTTTGCAGAAGTGGAGCAATGACAATAACAGAAATTGCTATTGTAGAAAAACCAGCAATTTTTATTCCATTGCCAAGTGTAGGTGCAAATAGGCAAGAAGATAATGCAAGAGTATTAGAAAATCTAAATGCTGCCAAAGTTATATTAAATGCAGACTTAAACAAAGATATTTTAAATAAATATATTGTAGAGATTATATCAAATGAAAACAAAATGATAGAAATGGGAAAAAATGCTGCTAGTATTGCAAAATATGAAGTGGAAGAAACAATATATAAAGAGATTAAGGAAACATTAAAAAAGAAGAGCACGATTAATTAAAATCGTGTTCTTCTTTTTTATTAGTGTGAAGAAGATCCAATATCTTCTTGAAGAGTTATTGTTATTACAGTTCCTTCATTAACTTCGGTTCCAGCGATAGGGTCTTGACTTATTACTTTTCCAGATCCTACAACATTTATATTTAAATTATGTGATGATAATGCTATTTTAGCAGAATTGTAAGATTGTCCTTTTAAATCAGGTACTGCTGTTTTTGTTTTTTCATTTCTTGTTTCATCAGAATATAGCTCTATTATTGCTCCTTCAACTAATGAAGTTCCAGCTTTAGGAATTTGTTCAGTAATAATTGATGTTGCACTACATGTGAAATTGCATTTGAATCCTTGCTTTTCTAAGGCTGCTTTAGCATCTGAAGCAGTTTTATTAGTAACATCATGTAATGTTGTTTTTGTAATTTTTGTTGTTGAACCAGTTGTAGTTTGATTTATAGTATTATTTGAAGGTATATCTAAATAAGGTAATACTTCTGATAATATCTGACTAACCACAGGGGCTGCAATGTGTCCTCCAAAGTGATCTTTACCTTTAGGATTATATAGTGTCAATAGAACAACTAGTTGTGGATCATCAGCAGGGGCTACTCCAACGAAAGATGATACATATCCTGCGGTAGATCCTTCTGTTGCTTCAGATGTTCCTGTTTTTCCTGCAACTCTATAGCCAGAAACTTGACCATATTTTCCACCACCAACAGTAACAACAGATTCCATCATATCTAACATTGTTTTTGATGTTTCTGAAGAAATGACTTGTCTAACTTCTTTTGGTTCAATAGTTGTTACTGATCCAGTATCTGAATCTTTTATTTCTTTTACAATTCTAGGTTGCATTAGGGTACCATCATTTGCTACAGCTGAAACTGCAGTAATCATTTGAAGGGGGGTAATAGTAAATCTTTGTCCAAAAGAAATTGTGGCCAATTCTACAGGTCCTACTGAATTAATATTATGGAATATTCCTGTAGCTTCCCCAGATGTTGCAATACCAGTTTTATTAAATAATCCAAATGCTTCAAAATATTTATAAAGAGTATTAACTCCTATTTTTTGTCCCAATTGGATAAATGCAGGGTTACAAGAATTTTGAAGTGCTTGTCTTAAAGATTGATATCCATGACCAGCTGTGTTAGCACAACTTATATGTCTATCTGCAACGTCTTGGGCTCCGGTACAACGGAAAAGTCCAGGAGTATCCGGGTCTACAATATGCTCTTCTAAGGCAGTTGAAGCCATAACGACTTTAAAAACTGATCCGGGTTCATATGTATTAGAAATAGCTGTGTTTCTCCACATTTTTTGAAGTGCATCACTTTGGGCAGATGATGATAAATCATTCCATGTTGCGGATAAATTTTCATTAGGTTGGAAAGGTGTATTTAAATCATAATCTGGATATGTTGCCATAGCTAAAATATCTCCAGTTTTTGGATTCATAATAATGACATTTCCACCATTTAAACATTGATTTGTTATACATGCCTGCTCTAAGTATTTTTCAGCAATTGATTGAATGTTTATATCAATTGTTAATGTTAAATTACTTCCATTTTGAGGTGCGTAATATTGTGCATCTTCATTTGAGATTAAATCTTGAGTAGCATCTTGGGCTGTTGTTATTTTTCCAGGTGTTCCAGCTAATGTATTATCCCAATAATATTCTAATCCAGTTAATCCTTGATTATCACTACCACAAAAGCCTATTAAGTTTGAGGCTAAATTATAATAAGGATAGTATCTTTTTGTATCTTTATCTATATTTATACCAGAAGAAATTTTATTTTCTTTCATCCAAGATTCTAGCTCTGCTACTTTATTTTTTTCAACTTTTTGTATTATTGTTTCAACAGAATTTTGGCTTTTAACTTTTTCTAATGTTTCATCATAATTTAATTCAAAGATTGTAGAAAGTCCTCTGGCTATTTTTTCTTGCAATACTTTAGTATCATCATCAGATTTTTTTATAAATTTTGAAGGATTTATTGTGATAGTATCAACATCAGCACTTATTGCTAAGGCTGTACCTGTAGAATCATAAATCGTACCTCTTTTTGCACTAATAATTCTACTAGTTGTTTGTTGCTTGGTTGCTGATTCTTTTAATGAATTTCCTTCTACAAATTGTATAATAGCTATTTTTACTATAAGAAATAAAAATACTATAAATAAAATAACTGATAATGAAAAAAATCTTTTAGGTTTTGAAAATTTATAATTTTCTTCATCTTTTGATTTTTCCATTTTAAATAATCACCAACTTTTTTTATATTAATATAATTATTTTATATTAAGGATATTAAAAAATCAAGATAAAATTGAATTAAAGAAAAGCAAAAGCAGTTTTTTGATTTTAAATTTGTACTTGACAATCGGAATATAATTTGCTATTATAATAAAAATTTTTTCAAAAAGTTTTAATTCTTTAAATTTCCAAAGGAGTATAAATGTTATCAATAATTAAAAGTATAGCCCTACAAGGTTTAGAAGGGTTTATTGTCGATGTTCAAGTTGATGTGTCATCTGGAATACCATGTTGGGAGATTGTGGGGTTACCGGATGTGAGTATTAGAGAATCAAAAGAAAGGGTAAAAACAGCAATAAGAAATTCAGGGTTTCAATTTCCAAGTAAAAGAATAGTAATAAATTTGGCACCAACTACAATAAAAAAAGAAGGGTCAATATTTGATATAGCAATTGCAATAGCTATATTAAAATCTTGCAAATATATAGGAGATTTTAATAATAAAGAAACAGTTTTTTTAGGAGAGCTATCTTTAGATGGAAAAATAAATCCAATAAAAGGAATTTTACCAATGTGTATAGAAGCAAAAAAGTTGAATATTAAAAGAATTATAGTGTCTAAGCAAAATTCAAAAGAAGCAAGTATTATTTCAGGAATAGAAATTGTTCCGATAGAAAGTTTATATCAATTAACATTATATCTTAATAACCAATTAAAAATTAAATCAGAAAACTTTAATCTAAATTATCTCAATAATAAACTAATTAAATATAAAGAAAATTTTTCAGATGTTAAAGGTCAAGAAAATATTAAAAGAGCTTTAGAAGTAGCTGCAAGTGGTGGACACAATTGCCTAATGATTGGAAGTCCTGGAACAGGAAAAACAATGATGGCAAGAAGGATTACTACAATTTTACCAAGTATGAGTTTTGAAGAATCTTTAGAAGTAACGAAGATACATAGTATTGCTGGGAAGTTATCTGCAAATAGTCCATTAGTGACAGTAAGACCATTTATAGATCCACATCATACAATTACAAAAACAGCTTTAGTAGGAGGGGGAAGAATTCCAAAACCAGGGGCGATAAGTTTAGCACATTTAGGAGTTTTATTTTTAGATGAATTGCCTGAATTTGAAAAAGGAACAATTGAAAGTTTAAGAGGTCCTATTGAAGATAGAATGATTACAATAAATAGAATGAATGTAACATTAGCATATCCATCAAATTTTATGCTTGTTGCTAGTATGAATCCATGCCCATGTGGTTTTTTTGGCTCAAATAAGAAATGCACTTGTACTGAAAAAACTATACAGAAATATATGGAGAAAATAAGTGGACCATTATTAGATAGAATAGATATTCAGATAGAAGTTGGAAATGTAAAATTTGAAAGTTTAAAATCATGTAAAAAAGCAGAGCCTTCTGAAGTAATACAAAAGCGTGTTGAGCAAGCTAGAAAAATTCAATTACAAAGATATGAAAAGGATGGGATTTATTCTAATTCAGAGCTTACACAAGATTTGATTGAAAAATATTGCAAATTAAATGAAGATTGTAATTTAATTTTGGAAAAAGCTTTTAAAAAAATGGGTTTTAGTGCAAGGGTGTATTGCAAAATTTTGAAAGTTGCTAGAACAATAGCTGATATGGATAATTCTAAAAATATAGAATCAAGACATTTGCTAGAAGCTATTAAATATAGAAATTTGGATAAAAATCATATATATGAAAAAAATTAAAAGGGGATGGTAAAATTATAAATAAAGTATATGAAATTTTTTATGGAACAAAGGGATTTCCAGAATCATTGAAAAAAATAAATCCAAAAGTAAATAGAATTTACGCAATTGGAAATTTAGAATTGTTAAATAAAGATTCTATAGCAATTATAGGATCTAGAAATTATAGTGAATATGGGAAAAAAATAACTATAGAGCTAACTAAAGATTTAGTAAAAAATAATATAGTAATTATAAGTGGAATGGCAAATGGAATAGATAGTATAGCACATAATGCTTGTATCGATAATGGAGGAAAAACAATAGCTGTATTAGGAAGTGGATTCAAAAATATTTACCCTAAAGAAAATGAAAAGTTGTTTTATAAGATATTAGATAACGGGGGATTAGTAATTTCAGAATATCCAATTAATGTTCCTGTGCAAAAGAAGAATTTTCCTTTAAGAAATAGAATTATTAGTGGTTTAGCAGATGCAGTTTTAGTAATAGAAGCTACATATAGAAGCGGTACAAGTATAACCGCAAGATATGCAAAAGAGCAGAATAAAAATGTATTTTGTATACCTAATTCTATAGGAAACAAGAATAGCAGAGGGGGTATTGAACTATTAAAAAAGGGGGCTATTTTAATAACTAATGCTTATGAGATAATGAAACAAATGAATTTTGAAGTAATATCTAAGGGAAATAATAGGCAGGATTTCGAAAAGTCAATATATAAAAAATTATCTAACAATCAGAAAGAAATTTTTGTTCAATTAAAAAAGTATGATGCTATGAATATAGAGGAACTAAAAAGTAAAATTAATTTAAATATTTGTGAGATTAATCAAAATATAACTATAATGGAATTGGAGGATATTATTGAAGATATAGGTATGGGAAAATATAGGCTAAAAAAGGAATTTTATGAATAAAGTTAATTTAGGTAGATTTGGTGAATTTATTGCATGCAAATATTTACAACAAAATAATTATAAGATAATAAAACAAAATTTTTTTTATTATGGAGGGGAAATAGATATAATAGCATTTGATAATGAAACAAAAGAGCTAGTATTTTTTGAGATAAAAACTAGATCAAGTAAAGCTTATGGCTTTCCGTCTGATGCCATTGACAAAAATAAAGTTAAAAGGATTCGTAAAGGAATAGAATATTATATACATAAAAATAAAATTAATAAATTGGGGATAAGAGCTGATGCAATTGAGATATTTAAGTATAATGGAAAAAACTATTTGAATCATATAAAACAGATAATTTAGTATTGTATACTAAAGGGTTTTATAGTATAATAAAAGAGTATAAAAGGTGGTATTATGGAAAATTTATATGATAAAACAAAATTTTTACTTAACAAGTATAAATTAACGGCAAATAAAAATCTAGGACAAAACTTTTTAATAAATGATGATGTAGTAAATAAAATTGTTGAATCAGCTGATTTATCTGATGAAGATTTAGTAATTGAAATTGGTCCTGGATTAGGAAATTTAACAGAATATTTATTAGAAAAAGCAGGTAAAGTAATAGCTATAGAGCTAGATGATAGAATGCTAGAAATATTATCAGATAGATTTACTTTATATAATAATTTTGAAGTAATTCATGAAGATGTATTAAAGGTAGATTTAAATAAAATAATTGAAGAGAGCAAAAACAAAGGTCTAAAAAGAGCTAAGATTGTAGCTAATTTACCATATTATATAACAACTCCAATTATTATGAAATTATTGGAAGAAAAGTTAGATATAGAAAGTATTACTGTTATGGTTCAAAAGGAAGTGGCAGATAGACTAATTGCAACACCTGGTGATAAATTATCTGGAGCAATTACTTATTGTGTATACTATTATGCAACTTCACAAAATGTAACTATTGTAGAAAATAATTCATTTATACCAGAGCCATCAGTAGATTCAGAGGTAATAAAATTAACAATACGTAAATCAAGCCCGGTAAATTTAGTAAATGAAGAACATTTTTTTAAATTAATAAAAGCTAGTTTTATGCAAAGACGAAAAACTTTAATAAATGCATTAGTTAACGGAAATATAGTTAGAGATAAAAATGAAGCCAAAGATCTTTTTGATAAGTTGGAACTAGATTATAATACGAGAGGAGAAACTTTAACAATAGAAGAATTTGCAAGTATTTCTAATTATTTAATGTCGCAAAAAAATAAGAATTAGAAGGGAGTATATATGAATCAGATATTAGCAACAGATAAATTATATGTTACACAGAAATTGAAAAATAAAAAAAATAGATATAAAATTCAATTTTTTGCATCTTTAATTTTAGTAGTTATTTTTTCAGGTTGGTATATTCATACAGAAATAGATAAAAATTCTTCTGAAGCTGTATCTCAAGATATATTAGATGATATAAGAATAGATGAAAATAACAGTTTTGATAAAACAACTGCAAGTTCACAACCATTAATCGTAGCTATGGAAGATGATGATGTGCCACAACAAAATGTAAATATTGAATCAAGTGCTACATATACAGATAATAAAACAGGTATAACATATACATATGAATCAATATTAAGTATTCCATCTTTAAAAATTGAATATCCAGTTTTAACAGAAACATCAGATGAATTATTAAAAATTTCTTTGAATAAATTCTGGGGAGGTAGTCCAAATACTGTAGGAAATTATGTTATAGTAGGTCATAATTATAAAAGCGGAAAAATGTTTGGAAAATTATCTCAAATTAATATAGGTGATAAGGTTAATTTAAAAGATATGTCTGGCAAAAGTTTAACTTATGAAGTATATAATAAATATGTTGTTTATCCTGATAATGTTGCTTGTACAAGTCAGATGACTCAAGGATTAAAAGAAATGACATTAATTACTTGTACAAATGGGGGAAAACAAAGATTAGTAGTAAAATGTAGAGAAGTATAAAATAAAACTACACAAATTTATTTGTGTAGTTTTATTTATTTTTAATAATTAATTTTGCAATATCATAAATAAGTTTTTGATTTTCTTTTGAAGAATTTTTTAATAATTCATTAAATTCATCTGATAAATAGTTTGTTGAATCAGTACTTGTTCCATTTAATATAGTTCCTTCATCAATATTTAGGATTGAGCATATTTCACTTAATCTTGTTAAATTTATGTGAGTAGAACCTCGCTCGATTCTACTAATAAATGCAACAGAAACATTTAATTTTTCTGCTAAGTTTTCTTGTGTTAAATTTTTTTCTATTCTAGATTTACGTATTCGCTCTCCAATGATTCTATAATCTAATGCCATATAATCACCTCTCATAAATAAAAAGATATAGCAATTAAATTTTAAAGTACAGAAATCTATAAGTTAATATATACTTGAAAATTAAAAATATACGTAAATACTTAAATTTAACAAAAATAAAAAAGGATATGACGTCATATCCTTTTCTATATGGTAAAACTATTCTTTTGGTTGAACTGGTTTTTTAATTATTGTTTTTTCTTTTTTATCAGATATAGCTTCTTTGATAGCTCCAATGCTTCCTAATGCAGATGTTGCATCGAAAGGTATAAATACTTTATTTGCATCTCCATCAGCAATTTCTTTTAATGCTTCTAAAGATTTTAATTGTACTAATTTATCATTTGGATGTGAATCCATAACAGCACCATAAACTAATCTTATTTCTTCAGCTTTGGCATCAGCAACTTGTTTTATAGCTTCAGCTTCACCGGCAGCTCTTCTTATAGCAGCTTCTCTATCAGCTTCAGCTTCTAATATAGCAGCTTCTTTTTTACCTTCTGCTAAAGTAATTGCAGATTGTCTTTCACCTTCTGCTTGAAGAATTAAAGCTCTTTTATTTCTTTCTGCATTCATTTGTTTTTCCATTGCATCTCTAATGTCTGCAGGTGGAGTTATATCTTTTATTTCAACTCTATCAACTTTACATCCCCATTGGTCTGTAGCTTCATCTAATACAACTCTTAATTGATCATTAATGCTATCACGTGAGCTAAAAGTTGCATCTAAATCCATTTTACCAACTATATCACGTATTGTTGTGATTGCTAAATATTCAATACCTTTTTTCAAAGATTGAATTTCGTATACAGCCTTTGCAGGATCTGTAATTTTGTAGAATACTACAGTATCAATTGTGATAGTAACATTATCTTTTGTAATAACACCTTGTGGTGGTACATCCATAGTTTGTTGTTTTAAACTAACAACTGATCTTACGTGATCTAAAAAAGGAAAGATTATTGTTAAACCTGCATCTGCAACTTTATGAAATTTTCCTAATCTTTCAATTACATATACCTCTGATTGTTTTACAACTTTGATTGTCCTATATGCAATTATTAAAACTATTAAAAGTAATACTAATAAAAATATTCCCATTTATATTCCTCCTTATATTTGTGCTTCTGATTTTTCAAAATTACTTTTTTCAGTAGCATCTTTTGGTGTTACAACAACTTTTACACCATCTATTGCTGTAACAGTTATTATTGAATCTTTTTTTATAATTGTTGAATCTTTTGTTTTTGCAGACCAAACTTCGTTATTTATTTTAACTTGGCCTTTTCCTGATATTGGTTCAATATCTGAAGTAACTATTCCTGTTTTTCCAATAATCGAATAAGCATTTGTATGTACATTTTCTATGTTTTTTGTAAATTTTCTTATAAATGGTTTTGTACAGAAGATTAATGCTATTGATGATATGCAGAATATTGCAATTTGAATTGTAATATTATCAATGAATACACTGCATAATGAAGTTATAGCAGCTCCTATACCTAACCAGAATATTAGAAAATCTGTAGGAATAATCATTTCGAAGATAACGAATATGCCAGCTAGAATAATCCAAACTTGCCACATATATTTTTACCTCCTTTTTAAAACTAACATAATTATTATACTATATTTTTACAAAAAAATAAAGAGGGGAAATAGCAATATTTGTAAAAATATATATTATATTGGCAGATTAATTTTGTGGGGTTACATTTATGGTTTTATTATGAGTATATATAACAAAACCAGGTTTACTTCCTGATGGCTTTTTTACATATTTTACAAGGGTATAGTCTACTGGTACATTTGATGAAAGTTTTGCTTTGCTATAATAAGCAGCAATTTGTGCACATCTAATCAAAATATTAATAGAAGGTGTTTCTCCTTTTGTTTGTAAAATTGCATGGCTACCATGGATATCTTTGGTATGAAACCAAATATCATTTGATCTTGCTAATTTAGTAGTAAGATAGTCATTTTGAATATTATTTTTTCCAACTAATAATGTAAAGTTTTCTATTTTAAATTCAATTGGAATATAAGTTGAATTTAGTTTTTTATTTTTGTTTTTTTGTTTTGTAATCTTTGTTTTTGATTTTAAATGTGAGTGCTCAAATAGTGAATTTTCAGAAATCTCTAGATATATTTCATCTAAGTCTTGAAGAGTTTTAGATGATTCAATTTCGTATATAATCGTTTCAAGATAATCTAATTCAGATTCTGCTTCTTGTTTTTGTTGATGTATTACAATTAATGTATTTTTTAATTTATTATATTTTTTATAATAATTTTTGGCATTTTGTGAAGGTGTTTTAGTTTTATCTACAGGTATGTTAATTAATTCGTTTGTATAATAATTATTTACAGATATAATATCAGATTCAAATGTTGAAAAATTATACATATTTGCAGTTATAAGTTCACCATATAATTTATAAATATCCATATTATCGCAGTCTGAAATTTTTGTAGTAATATTTGATAATTTCTTTTTTATTTTTGATAAAGTGTTTAAAACTAATTTTAAAATGTTATTTTTATAAGATAAAAATAGTTGAGTATTTTCTTTTTCTGTATAAAAATCATCTATAAAGAAATTAGCTTGTAATAAATTATCATTTGGATTGTTAACAATAGTGAAATCATTTTTAAAATTTACAATTGTTAATGAATTATTAAAATTTATATAATTTAAAGTATCTAAAATATAAGAATAAATTAATTTTAAATTATTTGTAGATGCTTCGTTTGAAATATTTAATTGAGTTAAAGCTGATTGAATGTATAATTTACTTATTCCTATAAATGTAGAAGATATTGATATATCTAAATCTTGTTTTTTGTCTATTAAATTATAAAATGCATCAAAGGTTTTTACAGAGCAGAAATCTATTTTCTCATTTTGAGGAATAATATATTCATGTGCGGGCAATATATCTCGTAAAGAATTTTCTTCAATAGATAGATGTCGTAAGCTATCTATAATCATAAAGTTTTCGTTTAATAATATTATATTACTATGTTTTCCCATTAATTCTATTACTAAAGTTTTATTTATTAAATCATTTAATTCACTATAACATTCCAAATCAATATAGACGATTCGCTCTAAACCATTTGTGTATATTTTTTTTATTTTTGAGCCTATTAAATGTTTTCTAAGTAGCATACAAAAACCGGGAGCATTTATAGGATTAGTTTTTTGATGAGTTGATAAATTAAGCCTATATGAGTCTGATGAAATTGATAAATTTAAAGCATAATTAATTTTATTTGAATAAATGCCTAAAATAATTTCATTTTTATTTGGCTCATAGACTTTATTAATTTTTCCATCAAGAAGACAAGTATTTAATTCTGATACTATTTTTTTTGTAATAATTCCATCAAATGCCATATTTAAATCCTTTCACAATACAATATTTATTGGTTGAATTATATTATATTTTTAATGATTAGTAAAGTTTAATATTTTTATAAATTGAATTCTTAATTAGTATAGAAATTCCACTTTTGGAGAAAATAAGATAAAACATTTTGCAAGGAGTGGAGATTTTTTGAAGAGAAAATATAAAGTTTTAGATGTAAGTGGAGCATTAATTGATTCAGATCAACTAGAAAATTATTTGCAAAAATTAGCATCAGATCAAATAATAAAAAATAATTCTGATAAAAATACGTATCCTGTACCTAGAGTAAAGGAAAATTTAGCTTTTATTTTTGATGTTTATAATTATTTAAATGAAGATTTAAAAAATAATATTCCAATTCATCCAGCTGGGGAGTGGGTTTTAGATAATTTTTATATAATTGAAAAAAATGCAAAAATTATTATTAAAGAGCTAACTTTAAAGAAGTATACTAGCTTTATAGGATTGGCCAATGGCGCTAATAAAGGTTTTTCAAGAGTATATGTTTTGGCAAAAGAAATTATTTCATATACAGATGGGAAAATAGATGGAGAATCTTTGGAAAGATATTTAAAAAGCTATCAAAATAAAAAAACATTAAGTATGGAAGAATTGTGGAGTATAAATTTGTTTTTACAAATTTCTTTGATTGAAAAAATCAGATTAATTTGCGAGAAGATATATTTAGCACAAATGCAAAAAAGAAAAGTTGAGAATATGGTTACAAGGTTAATTGATTTTGAAGATGCTCCACAATATAAAATAAATAAAAAATATTCTTTAAAGTTGGAAGAAAATGTAGAGTCTAAATATCCATTTATAGAATATTTATCGTATAAATTAAAACAATATGGCAAAAGAGCTATTTCTTATGTTGATATTTTAGAGCATCAAGTAAATAAAATGGGTTGTAATATAAATGAATGTGTTAATAGAGAGCATTTTGATATGGCTTCAAAGAAAATATCTATTGGTAATTCTATTATGAGCATAAATGCTTTAAATAGATTAAATTTTATAGAAATTTTTAATAAAACAAATGGTGTAGAAGAAGTTTTAAAAAATGATCCTGCTGAGATATATGATAAGATGGATTATAAAACAAAAGAATATTACAGGAATGCAATAGAGCAAATTTCTAGAAAAACGAAAATTTCAGAAATATATATTGCAAAGAAAACATTGGAGCTTGCGACTAGTGAATACGAAAAAGGCAATAAAAATGATAAAAAAACTCATATAGGGTATTATTTAATTTCTGATGGAAGATATGAATTATTAGGTAATTTATTAAATAAAAAAGTGAAACAAATTAATAAAGACAAGAAAGCGTTGATATATATATTAATTCAGTCAATAGTATCAGTTTTTGTTAGTTGTTGTATAGGGTCATATATAAATTTTAAAACGAAATCATTTTTCTTAGGATTTTTCGTTTATGTTTTATCTATAATTATAGTAAAAAATATTTTTATGAAGATAGTTCAATATTTTTCAAGTAAATTTGTTAAACCAAAGCTAATTCCAAAACTAGATTTTTATAGTGGAATTCCAGAAGAGCATACTACTATGGTAGTTATTCCAACTATTATTAAGGATGAAGAAAAAGTAAAACAAGTGATGAAAAAATTAGAGGTATTTTATATGGCTAATAAAAGTAAAAATTTGTATTTTACTTTGTTAGGAGATTGTTGTAGCTCTAAAAATGAAAAAGAAGATTTTGATGAAAAAATTGTGGCTGAAGGAATAAAACAATGTAAATTATTAAATAAAAAATATGAATCAGATGAGTTTCCAATTTTTAATTTTGTATATAGAAAAAGAACCTGGTGCGAAGGAGAGCAATGTTTTTTAGGTTGGGAAAGAAAAAGAGGTTTGTTAACACAGTTTAATGAGTATTTATTGAATAAGTCAAATGATGTATTTTATTATAATTCTTTCGAATTTTATAAAAAATGTAGATGCATGAATTTAGAAACAGTGAAAGCGAATATGGATAATATAGAAATTCCTAATATTAAATATATTATTACTCTAGATGCAGATACTAATTTAGTATTAAATACAGCTTTTGAATTAGTTGGTGCTATGGCTCATATTTTAAATAGGCCTATCATGGATGATAATAAAAGAATTATTTCTGGTTATGGTTTGATTCAGCCTAGAGTGGGTGTTGGATTAAATGAAACTAATAAAAGTAATTTTACGAAGATTTTTTCAGGATTAGGCGGAACAGATTCATATACAAATGCAATTTCAGATTTTTACTTTGATAATTTTGATGAAGGAATATTTACAGGTAAGGGAATATATGATTTATCAATATTTTGTAATGTTTTAGAGCAAGAGATTCCAGAAAATACAGTTCTAAGTCATGATTTATTAGAAGGGTGCTATGTTAGATGTGGATTGGCATCTGATATTGTTTTGATGGATGGTTATCCAACTTCATATAGTGCATATAAGTCGAGATTACACCGATGGATAAGAGGAGATTATCAGATATTTTCTTGGATATTAAAAAGAAAATTAAATGTATTATCTAAATATAAAATTATAGATAATATAAATAGAAGTTTACTAGATGCAAGTTGTTTACTATTATTAGTCAGTAATTTATTAATAAAAAGCAAATTGATTTCTGTGATAGCAATAATATCAGCAATTATTCCATATTTGATAGATTTTATAAATAAAATTTTGTCTAGAAAAAATAAAGAAGTAGCTCAAAAGAAATTTTATAATGAAATTAATGGATATGGAGGATTTATATGTAAGGCTTTTATTGATATATCATTAATTCCAGATAAATCGTATTTTTCAATAAATGCAGCTATAAAATCTATATATAGAATGGTTAAGTCAAAAAAACATTTATTAGAATGGACAACTGCTGAGGAAGCAGAGCAAATTAGCCAGCGAGGTTATGTAGCATATTACAAAAAAATGATTCCAAATGTAATTTTTGGGGTGATTTTTGTAATTTTAGGAGTATATTTAAAAAATATTTTTAATATTTTATTAGGTACTATATGGCTAATTGGTCCTGCTATAATGAATTATTTAAGTACGCCAATTATTGAGATACCAAAATATGATTTAATATCAGATAAAGATAAAGAGTATGTAATAGATATTGCCCAAAAAACATGGTTGTTTTTTAAAGAAAATATTAATTCAAAAAGTAATTTTTTGCCACCGGATAATTATCAAGAAAATAGGAAACAAAAAATTGTTTATAGAACTTCTCCAACTAATATAGGGTTAGGATTGCTTAGTGTTGTTGCAAGTTACGATTTAGGTTTTGAAAGTCAAGATAGTACGGTAGAGCTATTAACAAAAATGATAGAAACAATTGATAGATTACCAAAATGGAATGGTCATTTATATAATTGGTATGATATTTCAAATTTAACTCCTTTAATGCCAAGATATGTTTCTTCTGTGGATAGTGGAAATTTTGTAGGTTATTTGTATACATTAAAACAATTTTTAAATAGCCAAAATAAGCAAAATCAAAATATTGAAAAAATTATTGCAACAATCGATAGATTAATTAATAATACAGATTTTTCTAAATTATTTGATGAAAAAAATGGCTTATTTTCAATTGGATTTAATATAGAAGAAAATAAAATGACAGATTCATATTATGATTTATTAGCTTCTGAGGCAAGACAAACAAGTTTAGTTGCAATTGCAAAAAAGGATATATCTGCAAAACATTGGAAAAATTTAAGCAGAACTCTAACTGTTTTAAATAAGTATAAAGGCTTGATTTCTTGGTCTGGAACAGCTTTTGAGTATTTAATGCCAACAATAAATATTCGTAGATATCCTAATAGTTTATTGGATGAATCATGTAAGTTTATGATTATGAGTCAAATTGAATATGCTAAAAAATTAGGAACAACATGGGGGATATCGGAAGCAGCTTTCAATTTAAAAGATTTTAATAATAATTATCAATATAAGGCTTTTGGAATTCCGTGGCTTGGATTAAAAAGAGGTTTAGCTGATGAAATGGTAGTTTCTTCTTATGGATGTATACTTGCGATAAATGATTATCCGAAAGAAGTTATTAATAATTTAAAAAGACTAGAGCAATGTGGAATGAATGATAAATACGGTTTTTATGAATCAATAGATTATACTCCTAGTAGAGCTCCAAAAGATAAAAAATATGAAATTGTAAAGACATATATGGCACACCATCAAGGATTAATATTATTATCAATAGATAATTTGGTAAATAATAATATTTTGCAAAAGCGATTTTTTGAAAATCCAGAAATAGAAGCAATTGATATATTATTACAAGAGCGTATGCCAGATAATGTAATAATAACAAAAGAGCAAAAAGAAAGAGTAGAAAAAATTAAATATACTGATTTTGATTATTATTCAGAAAGAGTATTGGATAAGAAAAATAATGAGATTAATGAATATAATTTTATATCAAATGGGGAATATAATATTTTCATTGACAAAAATGGTAATGGTTATAGCAAATATAAAGATAATGTAATTAATAGATTTAAAGAAACTGATGATGTTGATCAGGGAATACAATTTTATATTAAAAACACAGAAAATAATAAAATTTGGTCTGTTAATAATTTAAAGTTTTTGGAAAGAAATGAAGAAAGAAAAATTATTTTTGCACCGAACAAAAGTGAATTTGATGTAAGAGAAAATGAAATTTATACTAAGATGACAGTTTTTGTTTCTCCAGAAGAAAGCGTTGAAATTAGAAGTTTAAATGTTAAAAATTTAGGAAATAAAAATGAGAGATTAGAAATCTCAAATGTTCTAGAGCCAGTTATTTCAAGTATGCAACAAGATAATTCTCATAGAGCATTTAACAATTTATTTTTATCATTCGAAAATTATAATGGAATAATTGTTGCTAAAAGAAAATTTAGATTACAAGATAAAAAGAATCTGTATATGGCGGTGACATTGCATTCAGATTATAAGTTAATAGGTGATTTAGAATTTGAAATTGATAAAAAAATATTGTGTGGAAGATATAATTTAGATGTTCCATATTTAATTAGAATGTCTAAACCATTTTCAAATAAGATTGAAAATGTTGTGAATCCTATTATTTCATTTAGAGAAACTATTGAACTAATACCAGATTCAGAAGCTAAAATTAATTTAATAATAAGTGTTTCTGAAAATAAAAATGAAGCAATAAAAAATGTTGAAAAATATTTAAATAATGATAGTGTAGAGCGAGCATTAAAATTATCTAAAGCACAAAGTGAAGCTAAAGTACAGTATTTAGGAATTAGAGGTAAAGATGTAAATTTATATCAAAGAATTTTATCTCATGTGTTATTAAAATCTGGAAAAAGTGATGTAAAATCTTATAAAAATAATAAATATGAAATTCAAAATTTGTGGAAATATGGAATTTCTGGAGATAATCCAATTATTCTATTAAAAGTTAAAGATATAGTTGAAATTAATATTGTAAAAGAAATTGTGAAAGCATATGAATATTTTAAAATTCATAATATAAAAGTGGATATTATTATAGAAAACAATGAAGCTGAATCGTATGAAAATTATTTAAGAGAAGCTGTTGATGAAATTATATGTAGTAATGGTTTGTGCAAGAATAATGGTGGTGGAATTTTTTGCTTAAATAACTTATCTCAAGATGATAAAAACATTTTAGAGCTTAAAGCAAACCTTATATTATGTGGTTATTCTGGTTCAATAGAATCTCAGCTAGATGATATTGATTATGAAAGCTCTAAACAGTTAAGAAATATTAAATTGCAGAACAAGCAAAATTTAAAGTATTTAGATGCAATAAATGATATATCTAATAATTATAAAATTGAGATGAATGATTTAAAATATTTTAATAAATATGGTGGATTTTCGGCTGATGGAAAAGAATATTTAATTAATGTAAATAAAAATAATAAATTACCTCTGGCTTGGAGTAATATTTTGGCAAATGATAAATTTGGAACGGTTGTTACTGAAAATTTAGGAGGATATACATGGTATAAAAATTCAAGATTAAATAGAATTTCTGCATGGAACAATGATGTAATAGATGATATTCCGTCAGAAGTATTATATTTTTCAGATGATGAAAACAATATTTGGACTCCTACAATAAGTCCAATCGAAGATAATAATGAATATTATATCAAGTATGGAATTGGATATGCAAATTATAAGCATATGTGTAATAATATAACTCATGATATAAATGTGTTTGTTCCTTATAATGATTCTGCTAAGATTTATATGATAAAATTAAAAAATTCATTAACAAGGAAAAAGTCTATAAAGTTAATTTATTTTATTAAAAATGTTTTAGATGAGGATGAAATAAAAAGTAATGGAAATATTAATTTAAATTTTGATAGAAATAGTAATTGTATTATTGCAAATAATTTAATAAAAAATGATTTTAATAGTTATATGTATATTTCTTCAAGTGAAAAAATCAAATCATATACAGGACTAAAAAAAGAATTTTTTGGAAATGGGAATTTAGCAAATCCAGATGGGATTAAAATAGATAGATTTTCTTGTAGTAATTCTTTAGGAAATGATGGAATTATTGCGTATAATATGGAATTTGAAATTGAGGCATTAGGTCAAAAAGATATAGTTATTGTGTTAGGAGCTGCTGATAATGAAATAGATTGTAAAAATAGTGCATATAAATACAGCAAGATTGAAAATTGTCAAAAGGATTTTGAAAAAACAATTAAATATTGGAATTTAATTGTTAATAAAATAACTGTTAGTACACCAGTAGAATCTTTAAATATTATGGTGAATAGTTGGATAATATATCAAACTTTATGTAGTAGGATTTTAGCAAGAACAGGATATTATCAATCAGGTGGAGCATATGGATTTAGAGATCAATTACAAGATGCTATGAGCTTAAAATATGTAGATTCTGAAATTACAAGAAACCAAATAATTAAACATTGTAAACATCAATTTATAGAAGGTGATGTTCTTCATTGGTGGCATGAAGAAAATGGAAGAGGAATTAGAACTAAATTTTCAGATGATTTATTGTGGCTTCCATATGTGGTTTGTGATTATATAGAATTTACTAATGATTATAGTATTTTAGATGAAGAGATTAGTTATCTTAAAGGTGATTTATTAGAAGAAAATTGTGACGAAAAATATGATTTTTATGGTGAGTCTGATATTAAAGAAAGTGTTTATTTACATTGTATAAAAGCAATAAAAAAAGCATGCAATTTAGGGAAAAACAATATTCCTAAAATTGGTTCAGGGGATTGGAATGATGGTTTTAGTAATATAGGAAATAAAGGAAATGGAGAAAGTGTTTGGTTAGGATTTTTTCTGTATGATGTATTAAACAAATTTGAAGTATTGTGTAAATATAAAAACGATATTGACAATAATATAGAAATTTTTAAAAGTGTAAGGGAAAAATTAAAAGAAGCGTTAAATACAGTAGCTTGGGATGGAAAATGGTTTAAAAGAGCATTTGCAGATGATGGTTTTGTACTTGGAACAATACAAAACCAAGAATGTAAAATAGATAGCATATCTCAAAGTTGGTCTGTAATATCTAAAGTGGCAGATGATGAGAAAAAATATATGGCAATGGAAAGTCTAGAGAATCACTTGGTGGATAAGAACAGTGGGATAATAAAACTATTAGATCCACCGTTTAGTAAATCTGACTTTTATCCAGGATATATACAAGCATATTTGCCAGGAACAAGAGAAAATGGTGGGCAATACACACATGCTGCAATTTGGGCAATTATTGCAGAAACAATATTAGGGTTTGGTGATAAATCAATAGAATATCTTAATATGATTAATCCTATTGAGCATACAAAAACTAAGGAATTAGCTGATAAATATCAGATAGAGCCATATGTAATATCTGCAGATATTTATGGTTTTGGAAATTTATCTGGTAGAGGGGGATGGAGCTGGTATACAGGGTCTGCCAGTTGGTACTATATTTGTGTAATTAAGTATATATTAGGTTTAAGAATAGAATATGGCGAACTTAAAATATGTCCTTGTATATCGAAAGATTGGAATGAATATAATTTTAAATATAAATTTGGAGAAAGTATTTATAATATAGTAGTAAGAAATCCAGATAGAAAAAATACAGGTGTAAGTAAATTTATTTATAATGGAGAAGAGCTTGAAGAGCATAAAATCAAACTAGTTGACAATAGAGAAATTAATAACATTGAGATAATAATGTAGTATGTTCAAAATTAATTAGGAAAAATTTATACAAAACCTTGTATTAACTTTTTTCTTATGATATAACTAATAATAGTTGAAGTTCTATAATAAGGGGGGCTTTCTTTGGAAAATAACGATGAAATGAACCAAGAAATTTTGAGAGATAAAATAATTAAAGAAAAGAGCCAAAAAACAGTATTGGTTGTGGATGATGAAAAGCCAATAGTAGACATATTAGTATATAACTTAAAAAAAGAAGGCTATAATACTTTAGAAGCTAATGATGGTGAGGAAGCTATTAACTTAGTTATAGAAAAAAAGCCAGACTTAGTTTTACTAGATATAATGCTTCCTAAAATGGATGGATTAACAGTATGTAAAAAAATAAGACATAATTATAATATACCAATAATAATGTTATCTGCAAAAGACGAAGAGATTGATAAAATCTTAGGCTTAGAGCTAGGTGCAGATGATTATATTACAAAACCATTTAGTGTTAGAGAGCTAATAGCTAGAGTTAAAGCTAACTTAAGAAAAAATGATGTAGATTATGCTAAACCGGCAATTACTGAAAACAAAGAAAATCAATCACAAAATGAAATTACTGTAGGTGATTTATATTTAGATTTAGATAAATTCGAAGTTAAAGTTAGAGGAAATGTTATAGATTTAACATTAAGAGAATTTGAAGTATTAAAATATTTAGCTAAGCAACCTGGTCAAGTTGTAACAAGAGAAACTTTATTAGAAAAAGTTTGGGGATATGAATATTATGGTGATGTTAGAACAGTAGACGTTACTATAAGAAGACTTAGAGAAAAAATTGAAGATGATAGTGCAACACCATCATTTATTATGACAAAACGTGGAGTAGGATATTACTTCAAAGAAAAATAAAAAAATAAAAAAGAAAAAATAAAAGTAAAAAATAAAAGTAAATAAGCAAAATAATAATTAATGAATATAACAGTAAGGAGCAATAATGAAAAAAGGCAGTAGTATTCAATGGAAACTAATTGCTGTATATAATATCATAGTTCTTATTGCAATGATCGTTAGTGGACTCTTTATCTTATGGCAACTTGAAGAATATGAATATGGTAAGATTGAAGATGAACTAACAGCAATAACTAGTAACTTTATGAGTGTTACTTTGGAAAATGATTCTGAAGAAACAATCATAAATACATTCAAAGCATATCTTGAAGAAAACTCTTCATTCTATACTGATAAAAATACAGAACTATTTGTTTTAGACAACCTTGGTAATTACCTATTTAGTTCTGTAGCAAATCAAGAATTTGATGAAAAAGAATTTTCAAGAAGTGCAATTATATCAGCTATTAATGGTACAAAGAAATTTGAAAAAATAAAAGATAAAGATAATAACGAATTAATGACTTATGCATCTCCTGTATCAATATCAGGTGAAGTAAAAGTAATAATCTATACAAGAATGTTAACAACAAGTGTTGTTGATACAATTGAAAAAACAAGAACAATTATTGTTCTATCAACAGTCATAGCAATGATGCTTTCAGTAGTCACTGGATTTATCTTTGCAAAAACTCTAACAGACCCTATTAAAGATTTAACTAATACAGCATCAAAAATGGCTCGTGGTGAAATCTATCAATCAGTAGATGTTAAGGGTAATGATGAAATAGGACAACTTGCAAGAACATTCAATTTCATGTCAGTAGAACTAAATAAGACGCTATCTGATATTACAAATGAAAAAAATAAACTCCAAACTGTATTCGAACATATGCAAGATGGTATTATAGCTTTTAATACTAAAGGTGAAATCATCCATGCAAACCAAGCACTATATGACATACTAGAAAATCATAAAAAAATATTTAACATTAATGATCTTACAAATATATTAAATATCCAAATAGACATAGATGAATTTATTAGATCAAATTCAAACATGATAAAAAATCATGAACTTACATATAAGAAAAAAATATTAAACATAGTAGTAGTTAACTATCTTAATGATAAGAAAGTTACAGAAGGTATCATTGTAATGATACAAGATGCTACAGAACAAAGAAAACTTGATAACATGAGAAAAGAATTCGTTGCTAACGTATCACATGAACTTCGTACTCCTCTTACAACAGTAAAAGGATATGTTGAAACTCTTATGGATGGTCAAGTTGATGATGAAGAAACAAAAGAAAGATTCTTAAGAGTTATTAATAATGAAACAGATAGAATGACATTCCTTGTTCATGACTTACTAGAACTATCTAGATTTGATAACTCTCAAATAAAACTAGAAAAAACAGATGTAGATATTTATGAACTTGTTAGTGATGCTTGTCTTGCACAAAAGATTACAGCTAACAATAAAAAACAAAATCTAGTTGTAGATTTACCTAGTGATAAACTTTTAATAAGAGTAGATTCAAGAAGAATTATTCAAGTTGTAACTAACTTACTATCAAATGCTATTAAGTATTCAGATGAAGGAGCAACTATTAAAGTTTATTCAGATAGAAATGATGAACAAATAGAAATCATAGTTGAAGATAATGGTATGGGAATACCTAAAGAAGACCTTTCTAGAATATTTGAAAGATTCTATCGTGTTGATAAAGCAAGATCTAGAGCAATGGGAGGAACAGGTTTAGGCTTACCGATTGCAAAAGAAATAATGCAACTT
>JAZUKV010000003.1:0-13664 GCA_045643465.1 Clostridia bacterium
ATAAATCTAATAATTTAATATTAAATCACCTCATTTTTTAATTTTTTTTGGAAATTTTTCAAGAAAATATTTGAATAAAAATTTAAAAAGAATTTAATTTATAACCTTATACATATTACTATATTTTTTATTATTTGTCTACAATTAATTTTATAATATTAACTAAAAAATTGAGCACATTAATGCTCAATTTTTTTATTATTTATTTTTTTTATTTCTTATTATTAATAATATTACAGCTAATAATATTATAGCTCCTAATATTATATATATATACATGAACTGACCTGTCTTTGGAAGAACTTCTTCTGTCACAGGTTTAATTGATTCATATCTATAACTTACATATTTATCTTCAATTGTATAATTACCTTTTGCTTCGCCTTCTAGTCCTAAATATTTGTATCCTGGTATTTCTTCACCTGTTTCTGAAACTTCATAATTAGTTCCAACTTCACCTGATATTATATCATCTTGGTGTATTTTATTACCATTTTCATCTAAATATTGTATAAATACTCTACCTATTTTAGTTTCTGGCTTTATTGATTCATATTCATATGTTACAATTGTATCTTCTTCTTTGTATTCACCTGTTGTTTCTCCAATAACTCTTTTAAAAGTATAACCTGGTATAGGTTCACCAACTTCATCTACCTCATACGCAGTACCTACTGTTTCCGTAGTTGTTGTTCTTTTTAAGATTGTTCCATTCTCGTCAACATACAAAAGTATAAGATTTCCTGTTCCTAACTCGCCGATTGCTTTGAATTTAAATTGTAATACATATTGTTTATTTTGATATTCATTTCCTGCATTTACATTCATACTTGTTTTTACTTTAAATTCTTCTGTTTCTCCTGGTTCCATAGTTGTTGAAACTGTTTTTAAATCTGTATAACTTCCATTATAAACCTCTTCTCCAGCTTTATTAGTTACTTGCATATCTATCATATCTAAAATTCCATCATCTTTTTCGGTAATGCTGATTTCAACTTCAACAGTTGCTGGTTTGCTTCCCTTATTATTTAATGTTATTTTTGATTCATCTGAATCTCCTGGTAAAAATCCATCTAATGTCCAAGATAAATCTGTATTATCTGATTCCATTTTAATATTTCTTCCATCAAATATTACATCTATTCCTACTTCTGCTGCTAATGCTTTTATTGGTAACCATATCATTAATACCATTAGTATTAGCATACATACTATTTTTGTTCTTTTCAAATTGCATTCCCCCTATCTTTCAACGCCATTAGGTAAATCTTCTATCTGGAATATTTCTTTCCATGCTTCGTTTGAAACTTGTGAATATTCTAATAAAACTCTAACATCAGTTCTTAATTCATATCTAGTCACAGTAGAAGGGACTTCTAATATTTCCCAGCTTACTTTTAAGTCTTCTGTAGTTTGATATGGATCTAATATATTTTTATAATAATAGTATTCACCTTGTCTTATCCAATTTCCACCATCTTCAAACTCTAATTTTATATCTTCTTGTGGAACTGCAATTGTTCTCCATTCATCAATTTCTTGACCTTTTTCTGTTCCAGTAAAATGATATTCAACAATTGGAATAAATCTCATTCTAACATATGCTTTTTTATCAGCTACAGATTTTCCTTTTACTGTTTTATCATTTCTTTTTAATCCTATTTCTGGTACTTCTTCTGAATCTGGCCAATCCTCTACTAACACAACCTCAATTTTTCCAATGTTAATTTTTGCATTTTTCTTTTGCTTTGCACTAAATAACGCAAATACAATCGATGACAAAATAATTAGTATTGCTAATATTGCAACTACTATTCCTATTTTCTTTTTCTTGTTCATTTGTTTTCACCCCTCTAACTTATAATCTCTGTATCAACAATTGTCCATTCAGAATTTTCATTATGCTCATATTGCATTGCTTCTGTTATTACTTCAACTGTTAATGTTTTTTCTTCAAATAAGTATGAAGTTTTAGGGCTTAATAAAATATTAAAACAAATATCATCTTCTGATACATTATTGTCATCAGTTACATTTCCTGTACTTCCTGAATTATAATTAACTTCTTGAGATTTTCCTGTAGATTTTGTACCATCCAAAATATCACCGCTGATTTCATATACTAATCCATATTTATCAACATCAGCTATTTTTTCATAGTTTACATTTATTGCTTTTTTAGGACCGTCTTCACTTTTGAAATCTTCAAGAATTTCTTCTTTTGTCAAATTAGCAGGATATAAATATATAACTTGATCTTCATTTGGTACTTCTTCATTCCAATAAATTTTTAATTTATTTCTTGTATATACCGCAGCTGTACCAATATTTTTTACTTTCCAAGTTACACCTTTGATATCACCAGGATCCCAATCTGCAATTTCTTTTGTCTTTTCACCTGCGGAATCAATTAATTGCAAATTTATATCATCTACTTCTACTGTTCCTGTCTTAACCTTATTTTGTATAACTGTATACGATATAACAGATGCCCCAACGATTCCGATAAATAGAATTAGTATTAGCGTACTTATACTAATCTTCTTTACCTTTTTCATTTTGTTCTCCTTTCCTAAATTTTACTTTTGTGCAATTTAATTATATATTATAGTACTTATATTATCAACAATTTTAAAAAAATAAATCCAAATTATTTACTAATTCGGATTTATTATCAAACTAAATTATTTTTGCTCTGATTAACAATCTTTTTTTTGAATTTCCATTACATGTAATCATGGTCAATATATTGTTTTCATTGTCTTCTAGCACACTCGTATCTGTAGCATTTATAATTTTCTTTTCATATACTTCATATTGATATTTTTGACCAACTAAATTTGTTATTTCAACATAATCTCCAATTTCCAATTCCTTTAGCTTCGCAAACATTGTGAAATTTCTCATATTATGCCCTGCTAGGCACAAGTTTCCTTTTCCATCTATATTATTATTAGAAATTTTACATATAGATTGCCAAAGTGAATCTTCACTTTCATATTTAATAATTGGATATTCTATTTTAATTTTGTCTATTCTAATTTTCCCTAAGACATATTTATCATTAATTTTTGCTGTCATATATTGATTTTCAACATTTTCCACTTTTTCATTTATATTTTCATAATTTTCTTTATTCTCTTCAATAATCTTATCTATTTCCTTAATCGTTTCTACAGCATCACTTTCAATTTTTTTGGCAGTTGCGCAATCATAAATAAAAAAAACTATAAATAGTATTATGGCAATAATTAATATAAAAAATATTATTGCACTAATTTTATCTTTTTTAATTTTATTATTTTTCATTTCAACCTCCTTTTTCATTTGTCTAATATTAATTTTATATTATATATATTTTTTTGTAAATAGAGCACTGTACTTTATTAAAAAAACGTGGTAAAATGTTGTTATAAATTTTTTAAAAAATATTAATACTATTTTGAGGAAGGTGAAATTATGATTAATAAAGATACAAAAATCGGAGATTTAATAAAAGAATATCCTGATAAAGCTGAAATATTATTAGCTGCAGGTATGCACTGTTTAGGATGCCCTGCTTCTCAAGCTGAAACATTAGAAGAAGCTTGTGATGTTCATGGTATAGATGTAGAAGAATTAGTTAAACAATTAAATGCGTAGTATTTTTAAAGCTTGATGATTTTATATCAAGCTTTTTTACTTGTTTACAAATTTAAATTAACTTGTCAAAACCTTAAAAATGTTGTATAATACGGATATTGAAATTTTAAAAAAAGAGGAGAGAAATATAATGTTTCAAAAACTTGAAGATGTTGAGAAAAAATATATGGATTTAACAAAAAAAATTAGTGATCCTGATATAATTGCTGCTCAAACAGAATGGAAAAATTATATGAAAGAACATGCTGATTTAGAGCCTATTGTATTAAAATATAGAGAATATAAAAAAGTAGAAGCACAGCTTGCCGAAGCCAAAGAAATGTTATCAGATCCTGATTTAAAGGAACTTGCTGAAATTGAAATGTTGGAAGCTAAAGAACAACTTCCTAAAATTGAAGAAGAGCTAAAATTACTTTTAATCCCTAAGGATCCAGACGATGATAAAAATATTATATGTGAAATTAGAGCTGGTACTGGTGGAGATGAAGCTGCACTATTTGCAGGTACATTATTCAGAATGTATTCTATGTATGCAGAAAGAAAACACTGGAAATTAGAAATTTTAAATGAAAATGAAACTGGTCTTGGTGGATATAAAGAAATTTCATTTATGATTACTGGAAAAGGTGCATATAGTAGATTAAAGTTTGAAAGTGGTGCTCATAGAGTTCAAAGAGTCCCTGATACTGAAAGTAGTGGTAGAATTCATACATCAGCAGCTACTGTAGCAGTTTTACCAGTTGTTGAAGATGTTGAAATTGAAATTAATCCTGCAGATATAAAAATGGATGTTTTTAGATCTTCTGGGGCTGGAGGTCAGCATATTAACAAAACATCATCTGCCGTAAGACTTACACATATTCCTACTGGTATTGTGGCAGAATGTCAAACTGAAAGATCTCAATTCCAAAATAGAGATTACGCTATGAAACTATTAAAATCAAGATTATATGAAATAGAAAGAGAAAAAAGAGATAAAGCTAGAGAAGACAATAGAAGAAGCCAAGTCGGATCTGGTGATAGAAGCGAAAAAATTAGAACTTATAACTATCCTCAAGGTCGTATTACTGACCATAGAATAGGTATGAGTATTTATCAAATGGATGATTTCCTTAATGGAAATTTAGATGAATTAATTAATAATTTAGCTGCTGCGGATAGTGCTGAAAAACTAAGAAGTGATGATGAATAATAAAATAAAATTAAATCCCCTGATATTTATTCAGGGGATTTTTGTTGCTATTTAACAACAGCTTTAAAACCACTATCATTAAATTCTACTAAATAGCACTTTCCAGAAATCTTTTCTGTCCACTGGTAAAACTTCGTAGGAACAACTTTTAACCTTTGCAATCTGGGTGGATCAGATGTGAAATACAATAATATTGTTTTCAAATCATCTAATTCTAATTTTCCATTACCATCATAATCATATTTTTTCAAATATCGACTTTCTGCATACGGATTTCCCTGTTCCATTTCAACTAAACATTCACTTAAGATTCGTACATCTGAATCATTTAAGTTTTCGTATGGAACCAATGATGTTTTGGATACTTTATCTTCGTAGATATCTACGGGTACATTTGAGCCTTCATATCTCCACATAATAATTCCTTTAACCATAGACTGATTTTTATCTACAATTATTGGATATTCTATTGGCGCTTTTGAAAGAGCTTTATATGCCCATACGTTATAATCTGAATCGAAAAATATAAATGTAGTAGAATCCATATTATATCCGTCTACGGATTCAACTGGACATTTAGTATCTTTAACATTTATCTCAGATAGTGCTTCATTTATTTTTTCAATTACTGCTCTATCTGTGTTTACAGTTGTTATTGAAGTTGTACTTGCGGTTGTTGACGTAGTAGTCGTTTTTTTCGTCGTTGTCGTACTTGTCGTTGTTGACGTAGTAGTCGGCTTTTTCGTCGTTGTTGTGCTTGTTGTTGTCGTCGCAGTTGTTGTTTCTCCCTGGACATTTCCATAGATTATTACCTTTTTTAAAAGTACTAAATCGAAAATGTCTAGCTGGTTGTCACCATTCAAATCTGCCTTTTTTGCATACTCTTCAGAAATATTGGATTTTCCAATTAAATATTTCTGCAGTATTACACCATCAGCAATATTTGTGGCTCCATCTCCGTTGAGATCACCAACAGTTGCAGCATTAGCAACAATTACAGTGTGTGTGAACATACTTAATATAACAAAAACCATTAATACTAAGAATGTTCCTTTGAATATAGTCCGTTTTTTCATTTGAAAACCCTCCTTTAAAATTTTTTTAGGTTCGAACTTATTCTTTCTTTACTCACATGTACATTATAATTATACAATTTTTCACAGTATTATGTCAATTTTTTTATATTACACTATATTTACCATTTAATTTTCTTATAAAAAAAATCAATAGAAACATTTAAACTTGTTCCTATTGATTTATAATTTATATTTTCATTGATAAACTTACTTTTTGTCTTTCATTATCTATTTTAATTACTTTTACTTTTACAATATCACCTATTGAAACTACTTCAGCAGGATTTTTAACAAAATTATCACTTAACTCAGATATATGAACAAGCCCATCATGTTTTACTCCTACATCTACGAAAGCCCCAAAATCAATAACATTTCTAACAGTTCCCGTTAATATCATTCCTTCTTTTAAATCTTCGAATTTTAATACATCTGAACGTAATATTGGTTTTGGCATTTCATCTCTTGGATCTCTACCTGGTTTAGATAATTCATCTATAATATCCTTTAAAGTCATTTCACCAACATCTAATTTTTCTGCATTTTCTTTAATATTAATACTATTTAATTTTAATTTAATATCTTTTAATTTTTCTTGATTTCTTAAATCTTCTTTTCCATATCCAATACTCTTTAGTAATAATTCAGCTTTTTCATAACTTTCAGGATGCACAGCTGTTATTTCTAATGGATTTTTTCCTTCTGGTATTCTAATAAATCCTGCACATTGTTGATATGCAACTTTCCCTAGCTTTGCGACGTTCAATAGCTCTTTTCTTTCTTTAAATTTTCCATTTTCATCTCTATATTTTACGATATTATTTGCTATTGTTTTGTTAATTCCAGCTACATAAGACAATAGTGAAGGTGTTGCTGTATTTACATCTACACCAACTTCATTTACCGCATCTTCTACTACGGCTGAAAGACTTTCAGCTAATTTTTTCTGATTTACATCATGTTGATATTGTCCTACACCAATTGCTTTTGGATCAATCTTTACAAGCTCTGCTAATGGATCTTGTAATCTTCTAGCTATAGAAATTGCTCCTCTTAATGAAACATTTATATCTGGATATTCTTCTGTTGCAAGTTTTGATGCTGAATATACAGATGCGCCTGCTTCACTTACAATTGCATAATACACTTCTTTATTTATTTTTGAAATCATATCTGCAACAAACTTCTCAGACTCCCTTGAAGCTGTACCATTTCCTATTGCTATCATATTAATATCATATTTTTTTATTAGCTCTGATAATTCTTTTTCTGCCTCTGCAATTTTATTTTGTGGCTCCGTAGGATATACTGTTGTAGTCGCTAACAATTTTCCTGTTTCATCAATAACAGCTATTTTGCATCCTGTTCTATATGCAGGATCAAATCCCATAACAGTCATTCCTTTTATTGGTGCACCCAATAAAAGTTGTTTTGCATTTTGTCCAAATACTTTAATTGCTTTCTCCTCAGCTTTCTCTGTTAAATCTGATCTAATTTCTCTTTCCACTGAAGGCTCTATTAATCTTTTAAAACTATCTTCTACTGTATTTTCTAAAATTTCTGCATACTTGCTATTTTTGTCTTTGATAATATCTCTTTCAATAAAATCTATAATATTTTCTTCTGGCTTTTGAATTTTTAATTTAATTGCCTCTTCTTTTTCGCCTCTATTGATTGCTAAAATTCTGTGACTTGGAATTCTATTCACTTTTTCATTAAAATCAAAATACATTTGATAAGTTTTATTTTGCTCTTTCTCATCTTTTGCTGCTGACTCAGTTAATATTATTCCATCTCTGTAGCAATATCTTTTTATTTCTTTTCTATAACTTGGATTATCAGATATATTTTCAGCAATAATATCTTTAGCCCCTAAAATTGCATCCTCAACTGTTTCAATCCCTTTTTCTGGATCAATAAATTCTTTTGCATATTCTTCTATAGATATATTTTTATCTTGTTTTAACAATACTTCTGAAAGAGGCTCTAATCCTCTTTCTTTTGCAATTGTTGCTCTAGTTCTTTTTTTCTGTTTATATGGTCTATATATATCTTCTACTTCTGCTAATATTTTTGCATTTTCTAAAGCTGTAACTATCTCGTCTGTTAATTTTCCTTGCTCTTCTATAGATTTTTTTACTTCTTCTTTTCTTTCATTTAAATTTCTTAAATAACTTAATCTTTCTCCTAAGTTTCTTAGTATTTCATCACTTAATCCACCTGTTACTTCTTTTCTATATCTAGCGATGAAAGGTATTGTATTTCCCTCATCTATAAGATTAACTGCATTTTCTACTTGCTTATATTTAACATCTAGCTCTTCTGCAATTATTTGTATAATATCCATTAAAATTCATTTCCTTTCTTATCATTTTTTACCCAAATGGAAACGCTTCCACCGTCACAGTAAAAAATTCCATTTCCATCTTTATCTACGTAAACTTTTTCTTTCATGTTTCCTGTTATATCACTAAAAATGCAGTTTGACA
This sequence comes from Clostridia bacterium, assembly GCA_045643465.1. GTDB lineage: Bacteria > Bacillota > Clostridia > TANB77 > CAG-508 > CAG-492. The sequence continues at coordinate 8,400 of JAZUKV010000003.1, forward strand.
AGTTTTTTCCTACATTCATAAACTTTGAACCTCCTGCATTATCGCTCATTATTACTACAAGCCCTGAATTTTTATGCTCTTTATCTCCTTCGCGAACCCATGCTATGATATGTTCATCATCAAAATAGTCAATTTGATTCCCGTATGCATACAATTTTCTTGCTAATAATATTGGATTTAATTTTAATTGTAGTGGAGAATCAAAATTTCCATGCGTTCCATAATAATCACCAAAAAATACGCATGGTATTCCTGAAGCCCTTAGCAAAATTAAAGCATATGCTAACGGTTTAAACCATTCCTGAATCTCTGATTGTAGACTTTGTCCAATTTGAGTATCGTGATTATCTACAAATGTAACTGCATGTTCTGGCATTAATTGCACTAATGTATTATCAAAAATTTTTCTCATATCATAATTTCCATTACTGTTAGAAGCATCGTACAAATTATAATGTAATGGCACATCAAATAAACTTAGATTATTATCACAATCATTTATATACTCTTTTAATATATCTAAATTGGTATTCCAGTATTCACCCACAACAAATAAATCTTTTTCAGTGCTATTCTTCATTGTTTCTATCCATCTTTTGAAAAAGCTCTCTCTAATATGCTTTACAGCATCAAGTCTAAATCCATCTAAATTACAAAAATCTAGATACCATTTTCCCCAATTTTCTAGTTCCTCAACTACATCTACATTATTTAAATCAACATCTGCTCCCATCAAATAATCGAAGTTTCCATTTTCAGCATCAACATCCATATCCCAATGTTTTCCATAGAATTTAAATATTGCATTTTTTTTGTTTTTTTCATCCCAATCTACACCATGAAAATGTGTCCAATCCCACTTAAAATCAGAATATTTGTTATTTCTATTTTCAAAATTAAATTTCGTCCAAGCAGTAATTTCGTATGCTGCACTGGTTACTAAATTTCTATCTTCTACATCTATTTCATTCGCGATAACTTCTTCAGTTTCATCTGCTCCCATTTTTTGATTAAACACTATATCTGCAATAACTTTTATCTCATTGTCATGTAATGATTTTATTGCTTCTAAATATTGATCTTTTAAACCATATTTTGTTGGAACAGTTCCCCTTTGATTAAATTCACCTAAATCATATAAATCATACACACCATATCCTACATCACTTACGCCTGCTGCGCCTTTGTATGCTGGTGGTAACCATACCATATTTATTCCTAAATTTTTTAAATCTTGAGCATCTTTTTGTAATTTGTTCCAAAGTGTACAATTCTCAGGATAATACCACTCAAAATATTGCATCATAGTTCTATTCATACTCATTTTATCTTTTGCTCCTAAAGTTATTTTTTTATAATTGTATTTTATCATAACGATTTATTTATTTCTACTTTTATTTTAGAAATAAAAAAGCGGAATAAATTCCGCGCTTTAATACTCTACATTTTAGAGTCTTTTTCTTTGCATTTATTTTTTCTTTTGTTATTATATTATCGGAGGTTCATATGTCAGAATTTACGATTGAACAAATTTTGGGTGATCATTGGGACAATTTTGTTGTTCGTAATCCATAATTACAAATCCGTCCCATTGTTTTTGAAGAAGTAGAAAAATACTTACATGCGGTGATCCAGATTATGGATGTGCAATTTATGTTTGCGATTGTTGTAAAAAATTTGTCAGTGTTCCATTTAGATGTAAATCACGTTTTTGCAACACATGTGGTGTTAAATACGCCCAAGACAGGGCTTTATCAATGACAAAAAAATCAATTCGTTGTAAGCATAGACACATCGTATTTACAATGTCCGATAAGTTATGGGATTATTTTCACCAATATCGAGATCTTTTAGATGGATTATTTGAAGCAGCATCAACTTCAATATTAACATGGTTTTATGAAATGAATAAATCTCAAAATTTTACTCCCGGAATAATGTGCACATTACATACATTTGGTCGCGATTTAAAGTGGAATCCACATATCCATATGTTATGTACAGAAGGTGGTGCCGGTAATAGTGAAGTTTTTAGAATAGTTAAACATATAAACTTTAAAGCTCTTAGATTTAGATGGCAAAAATTACTTTTGGATTATTTACAAAAAAATCTTCCACCACATGAAATAAAAAAATTTAAAGCTCTAAAAAATAATCTGTATAAAGAATATGACAATGGATTTTATGTGTATGCCAAACCGGACAACATATCATCAATTAATCAAACAATAAATTATGTCGTAAGATACACAGGCAGACCAGCAATGGCTCAATCAAGGATAATTAATTATGACGGAAATTACGTGACGTATTATTATGAAAGACATGAAGATGGTAAACGTGTCGAGGAAAGAATTCATGCATATGAATTTATTAAAAAATTAATAATTCATATACCAAATAAACACTTTAAAGTAGTCAGATATTATGGTATTTATGCAAAAAAACATAAACACGCTGATAAAATATTTAAATTATTAACAAAAAATCAAATTGAAATTCGCCGACAATTAAGAAAATGGAATCTATCACTTGAACTTTCATTTGGATATGACCCCACAATTTGTGAATGTGGTGGCAATCTAGTATTCTTCGAATTAAAAATTAAAGACCCCGAGATATTGAAATCCACTCGCCTCCCATTATATAATATATAATGTGGAGGTAAAACATAAGTAAAAATAATAATAATATTATTATTAATTATCCATTTTCAAATGAAATAAAACAATTAAAAGAAGAATACAAAAGAATGATAGATGAAATGTCAGACATGGAATTTATCGCCATCTAAACTTAATCCAAAGTTTAGGTGCCCTTTCTGATGACAATTATGATGAAGTATGGGATGAGGATGAAGACTGGGAAGACGAAGCTGCTGAATTTTATGGATATTCAGACAAAACAGATGCACTTCCAGATGAAGACTTACCTTTTTAAACAACTTCAAAAAAAATTATTTTTTTGAGGCTCTTTGTTGAACCTTTTTATTTTTTGCCTATTTCATTCGAATTATAGAAATTTCCTATAATATAAAAAAGCTGATTTCTTTTTTATGAAATCAGCTTTTTTAGGAATTAAAGTACTATCTCTTCCTTTACAGATCCATCGTCATTAACAGGTATAATGTAATACTCATTTGATTTTATTACATCGCCCAAAGCACTTACTTTTCCGTCCTCATTATAATGAAGTATTATTTTTGGATTTCTTATCCACCTAAAATACATTTTTTCTGCAATTTTTTCATCATAATAGTAGTATTGCAGAATATCATCTTTTACATCATGTAATTTAAGCAAATCTTCAGTGTTAAAATACTGAACATATTTCGTGTCATATTCAGACATTAAATCTGTTGTTAATGAAAACGGAATAATTTCGTTGCTTTTCTTTACGACGTACTTGAACTCTCTTTCGTTGGAGAGCTCAATTATCTCATTTAACTGCTCTAATGTTAATTCCTTGTAATCGCCATAACTTTGCCAACTATATATTGGTTGACCCACTGGCTCTACCTTATTATAAACCTTCTCTTCGTTATACGAACATTCCAAAATAGACTGGCCTTTTTCGTCTACTGGTATAAGATACCAATTGCTACTTTGAAACTTTTCAGTCTCACCTGAAGTTATAGGGGTTATAACGACTTTATCAGTTTTAATGCCATCTGCATTTTTAAACCCTTCCATAATTTCTGGTAAGCTATCCTGCTTTATTATTGGTCTATATGCAAGGAATTCCGCTTTGTTAAATATTTCTGATTTTTCTTTCGTAAAGTTTTCTAAATCTTGTGTCCGTATGATTTGCATTCCTATGCCATATTGTATCCCTTGCTGCATTGAATAAGCCATCCCCGGGTTAATATATGCATAACATATCGGGTTTTCTGAATACACAATATTATAAGAGCTTATGCTGAACATTTCAGCTGTAGCTACCAATATATCATATGTATCCTGATCAATTGTGGTTTCCTCATGCATCAAGTCCTCTTTCTGCGGATTTTCCCATTTTTTTGTGATTGTTTTTGATTTTGAAGTTGCTATACTCGTTGTCACATCCGAATTTGTTTTTTCTTCACCAACTCCAAGTAATTTGTTCTTCAAAATAATCAAATCAAACACACTGATTATGTTATCGCCATCCACATCAGCATTTTGGCTTATATCAGTTGACCTTCCTAATATATAGCCTTGAATTAATACTGCATCCGCAACAGAAACGGTATTATCACCGTTCACGTCACCGGGTATTCCCGCAGCATTTGTTGTACCTATATTAATGCTCAAAATTATGGGTATTAATATTAAGGTAAAAAGACAATAAAATCCCTGTTTTGATTTCGTATTCATTTCAAGAATACCTCCTTCTTAATATAATTTTGGGATTCTTCACTGATTATACAGCAATAGATTAATTATAACCTTAATATCAAATTGTGTCAATCATATTTTTATTATTGATATTTGTTTCCAAATTCTTTAACATGACAAAAGAAACTGGCCCCTAAATGGGACCAGCTCCTTTCGCTTACACACAATAATTGAGTACGATTTCTCTTAATGCTTTTCCTTCTTCATCAACAGGAACAATATAGTATTCAGAATCGCATAATCCAAAACCTATCTTAACATCTGTGTAGTTATCATTGTTATGAATTGTAATCATTTCTGATACAATCCAACTTTCATACACTTCTTTTGCTAATTTTTCATCTTCATATATTCTCATTACAGCTTCCTGCAAATCATACACTTCAAGATAATCTTGTGTAGGTACATATTGAATATATTCATCACCATATATAGATAAACTACTCGTAGTTAATGCATATGGTATGATAACATTAGATTCTTGGATTTCATAATTAAATTTTCTATCGTTAGATAACTTAATTATATTTTTAAAGGATTCTCTTGTTAAATTTAAATATTTTCCTGAATTCTGCCAGCAATAGATTTCCTCGCCTGCTGCTTCAACAACATTATATTCTCTACCCTCATAATATGAGTTTTCAAGAACTTCATTGCCTTCTGCATCTACTGGCACCAGGTACCAGTTATGGTATTCAAACTTCTCATATCTATTAGAATATTCGAAGTCTTCTCCTTCTAACAGCGTAAATGCTGTTATGAAGTTTCCATCAGGAGTTTTTACTTCCCAACCATTTTCACAGGAAGCTAATACTTCGGCTTTATTATCATCTTCGACAATTGGTCTATAAGTGATAAATGAAGCTCTCATCATAGCTTTTCTGTTTAA
>JAZUKV010000004.1:0-50858 GCA_045643465.1 Clostridia bacterium
ATTACTATTTTTCTTTATCCAACAAGTTAACAATATTACTTAATTTGTTAACAATACCAAAATATTGTTGACAAGTTAAAGATTTTGGATGTTCTTATTATCTTAATCTTCAGAACAATTATTTATTATTTTTAAAATGAAAATATGATAATATTCCTATTGGTAAGAAATATAAACACCATATTTCCAGAGCAATTACTCCACCCATTGAACCTGATGCACTATGATTAGCAAATATACCTGTCATTGGCATGATTAAACAACTTATAAAAAATACACCATGTATTAATAATAAATATTTTAATGCTTTATCTCTCTTGTTTCTAACATTTAATGTTAATCCAATAAAGAATGTTGATAATGCCATAATAGCATAACCAAGTAAATCTAAATTAAACATTAACCCCATATTACTATAATCAAGTACTTTTAATGCTTCTTTACTTAAATTATCATTTAATACACTTGTACATTGAGTAAAATATACAATCATAATTAATGTTGAATAAACACCAGCAAGTATAAGTGCAATTTTACCAGCTACTTTATTATCTTCTGTACATTCATTTTCTAATCCAGCAATCATCATTATAAAACTTAATGACAATAATATACATACAAAAAAATATCCAAATTTAAAATCAATTAGCAAAAAAATTGCAAATAACAAAACTGTTATAGCATTAATGATTGATCCTATCATACCTATTTTCTTATTCATACAATCAACTCCTCTATTCAACATTATAACACATATTTTTATAATTTAATTACATCGTAATATTATAACACCAAAACATTGTAAACATCTCGATAACTTGTAATTTATTGTTCACTAATAAATGGCTCAACATATTTTTGTATAAATTGAACTCTGTCAAATACTAATGGCTTAAATGTTGCTGTAACTGATATAACTATATTCTTATCAGTATTAACATATATTACATTTCCACTATCACCAATAGCGGAGTATATATTCTTTTTATCATCTATAATCCACCATAAATAACCATATTGCATAAATGCAAATTTTTCATCACACTTAATATAAGGTGTAGTCATTTGTTCTATCCATTTTGAAGAAACTATTTGTTTATTATCATATAATCCTTTATTAAGACACATTTGTCCTATTTTTGATAAATCTTCTGCTGACAAACATAGTCCAAATCCTGCTGTTACAATTCCTTTATTATCGCAAAACCAACCATTCTCTTTTGGTAATTTTGATGTTACAAAGTTTATATGTTCATCTTTATTTTTCACTATATACTCTTTTCTTGCTTTAATATTAAGTGGCTCAAAAAGATATTTATTTGCAAATTCTAATGTAGTCATATTACTTACTTTTGTTATTATTGTACTTAATACATGAATACCTAATGATAAATACTTAAACTCTCCAGTAATTCCATTTTTTCCACCTAATAAGTCAAGAATAGCATTTGTCCAGTCTTCACTTGTACATACTTTAGTCCAAGGCTCTGACTTACACTTATAAGGTGCTGTCATTGTAAGTAGATTATATAAAGTAACATCTTGTATTGTTTTTTCTCCTCTTTTTATAACATAATCGGGGAAAAAATCTAATACTTTTTGATTAACACTTTCTATCATACCTTTATCAATAGCAATTCCTATAAGAATAGATATAATACTCTTTGTTACTGATGCAATATGAACATTATCTGTTGTTTTATAATTATTCCAATTATCATTATAAACAATTTTATTATTCTTAACTGCTACTATTTGACATATATTAGGTTGTTGTTCTTCTATAATTCTATGCAATTCTTCTTTATTCATAAAATTTAATCTCCCATATAACTTACTATTTTCACGTATGATTTTATCATACAACATAGTTCTAAAGTATTCCTTCTATTTGTTGTAAATCTTGTCGATTTTCTCAAACGTTTCTTCTAAAGAATACACTTTACCTTCTTCTACATCCTCTATACCTTTTTGCATTTTGTCTTTCAAATCACTTTTGCTTTTTATTTCTATATCTTTTGGTCCATCAATCTTTATGCCGGAAAATTTAAAAAATTCCATATAATTTTTTCCTCTTTTTCTTCAAAATCGCAATTAACAATAAAACTTAATTTCTTGCCCCTCAAAGTAATTTTTCCATTTTGCAATTATTAGAAAATAATTATCATTTATAATTTTTTGTATTTTCTTCAAATCACTCATTGGTATATTACTTTTATTATTAGCAATTATACTTCCACCATTTTTTGTAATCCATAACTTTGTTGAGTTTCCAACTGGTTTTCCCTTTGAAATATGTACATGTATTGGTTCTTCATTTTCATTTGACCAAAAATAAACACTATATCCGCATTGTTTCAAAAATATTAGGCACTTTGAAGACCCCCTTCTTTAGCAATTTCATAAAAATGTGCTGCACCCTGCTCAACTACTTTTTTATACAAATTTATCTCCTCATCTGTATAGTTTCCATCGTTTTCTATAATTTTATAACTTGGCAATTCAAATATTAATGTGTCGAATCCTTTCTCTGTTGGTCTTTCAAATACTACTTTAATTATTTCTTCTCCATTGTCTCTTTTTATTATATCTGAAATTACTAATTCAGTTCCATCTGCATATTTGCACAATGTATGCATCATATTTATCATCTCCTCGTCTTTATATCAATATATCTTAACTACTTGTATAATTTTATCATAACATTATTTCAAAAACAAGAGCATAATTTATGTAAAAATTATGCCCTAATAGTTTGAATACATATCAGCTAATACGCGCCATATATTCCTTAGCTCTGTTTTAACTTCTGATAAATCAACACAATTAATTACTCCACTATTTGCAAGTCTAGTTAATTGATTAATATTATTTCCAATTCTGCGAAGTTCTGTTTCAACTTTACTATCACTATCCAATATTTTTATTACTTGCTTATCAGCTGAGCCAACTAAATAACTTGTTATTGTTCTGTTTAATTTTTTTGCTTTCTTTGAAATCATATCTTTTTCTTTTTTTGTTACTCTTAAATTAATAATACATTCTTTCATTATATCACTCCTCTCTTAAAGGGTTTGGGAGTTACTCCCATTTAATGCAAGAGCTATTTGTGTACACAAATAGGAATCTTGCTTTCCTTTTTAACTTGCAAAATCTCGGAAATATTTCTTTAAATATTTCCACCACTAAATCTATAATCTCTTATCTTTTGAATATAATTATTTTCTATCCCCTTTGGGGATAAATCGTCTAATCCATTGATGTTTTTAGCTTTGCTAAACTTTTTCAATATATCAAATTTTATTTTTAATCAGTTTCTTTTTGAATTTTTCTTTGTTATCGTGTTCTATCCCATTTTGAGATAAATCCTTCAATCCATTGACGCTGTTGGTTTTATCAGCCTTTTTTATGTTATTTTTTTAATATTTATTTTTCATTCTCAATTTGAGAATAATCGGTGAACTTATTGATACTACTGGCTTTTAATTAATATATAAACTTTCTAAAAATTCATCCGAATAGCTTCTTTGTTCATAATTCATGAAACTACCTTTATTATTATTTATACTATTTCTTTTTATATTATTATATTTGACACTTTTGTCTATACCCCTATGACATTTTTGTCCATACGTGTATTGATTGTTTTGTCCATAGGGTTCTTGTTTAATAAATAATCTTCTTTGCACAAATTCTTCTTTATCGCTTTTTTCAATTTCTTCACGAATAAAGTTCTGTGTTCTTAACTTTGATATCCATCTTGAAATGGTTCTATTATTAACATTAAATAGTTTTCCTAAATATTTATTTGTTGCATAGCAATATCCTTCTTTATTTGATAATGAAAGTATTACAGAGTATAATACTTTTTCATTTGATGACAATTTTTCACTAAATAAAACAACATCTGGAATAATTGAATAATGTCCAAATTTATAATCTTTTTCATTCATGGTTTCCTCGCTTTCTAAAAAGTATGAGCAAAAAAAATAAAGTCTATTTCTCGTAAACTTTCTCAAAATTTACTTTTAGACTTTATTTTTATAATTTTATTAAATTTACTATGTATTCATTGACTCACACTTTTATTTACTACACATACGAACCAAGAATTGTAAGGCTTTGCGTAATTATTCGTAATTGTTCCAATGTTGTTTCAAGCGGGTCTCCCTCTTTTATTCTTAAAGTTTTTCTTATTTCTTTTGGAATTACAATTCTACCTAAATCGTCAATTCTTCTTACTACTCCTGTAGCTTTCATAATATATAATCCTCCTTATTTGCTAATTTTGATTTTACATTTTTAGTATTGCAAAATTTGGAGAATTTATGCAAATTTTATACAAAAAAATAAGTATATAAATTTTTATTTTTTAACCTAAAAAACTATAATTAATATACTTATTTTTCATTATTTATTATTATTTATCTTTAATTCATTATAACAATTTCTGCAAACAGGAATATATTCTTTATCACCTATACGAATATCACTATTTTTATCATCCAATTTATAATAACTAAAAATTGCGTTATCTCTTTTGCATATTTCACAAATTGAAGTCATTGTTTGTACATTGTCTGATACACAAAGTAGATCACCCATTTTTCCAAAAGGTTTTCTTTCAGAAGTTAAATTTAATCCAGCAATATAAAATTTTTTCCCAGCTGCAGCCATTTTCTGTATACATTCAACATTTCCATCTAAAAATTGAAATTCATCAATCACATATACATCTGCTTCAAAATTTTGAATTTCTTCAATTTTATTAATATTTACTGAACTTAATTTATTACCGTTTCTATCTACAATATAATCTTCAGCATATCTTGTATCTATTTGAGGTTTAAAAATTTTTATTTGTTTTCCTGCAATTAGTTGTCTTTTTGCTTCATCTATTATTTTATTGCTTTTTCCACATTTCACAGGACCTGTGTATACATTAATGTCACCCATTATTTTCACCTTTGTTCCTTTTTTGAATTTCTAAACGGAATTATACCAATCCGATATATTTTTTTCAACATTTTTTTACATATTTCTTTTTTTATTATAATAAAAAAATTTAACATGCATAGTATTAACATTTTTGAACAAAATATTTTTAGGTGGTGATTTTTATGACAAGTAAAGAGCTTTTATATGTTGAAGATGCTTTAGGACATGAAAAATATATGAAATCATGTGCCTTTGAAACTTCAAATCAATTAACAGATGAAAATTTATCAAATTATATGAAACAATTACAAACAACTCACACAGCTTTATTAAACAAATTTTTAAATTTATTATAATTAATAGGAGGAATTATGGACGATAGAAATTTAATGGAAAATGAACTTCTAGTTATAAAAGGAGTATGTGACCTATATATGCATGGTGCTATAGAATCTACTACTGCTGAAGTTCATGAAGCTTTCAAATCTGCTTTAAATACAGGTTTAGATATTCAAAATAAAATTTATAACTTAATGGCTGAAAAAGGTTGGTATCAAACAGAAACTGCGGATCAAAATCAAATCAACGCTTTAAAGCAAAAATTCTCTACGCCTAATTAAATTAACAAAAATTAAGAGCTAAGTAAATTTTAAATCTTTAAAATTTTACTCAGCTCTTAACTTTTAAAATTCTATTATTTTTTCCCAAGCCAAATCTGATTTTCCAAAATGACCGTAATTTGTTGTTGTAGAAAATATTGGTTGTTGTAATCCTAAATAATCTATTATTCCCCTTGGAGTTAAATCAAAATTAGAATATATTTTTTCAATTATCTCATTTTCTGGAATTTTAGACGTCCCAAACGTATCTATATATATTGCAATTGGTTTAGCAACACCTATTGCATAAGACAATTGTATTTCGCACTTTTTAGCATATCCATTTGCTACAATATTTTTTGCTATAAATCTAGCCATATATGCAGCTGATCTATCAACCTTTGTTGCATCTTTACCAGAAAAAGCACCTCCACCATGGCGCGCATAACCACCATAAGTATCTACAATAATTTTTCTTCCTGTAAGTCCTGTATCACCTAAAGGACCTCCTATAACAAATCTACCTGTTGGATTAATAAAATATTTTGTTTTATCATCTAACAAACTTTCTGGAATCACAGCATCAATTACATATTTTTTAATATCTGCTTTTAATTTAGACAAATCAATTGACTCATCATGTTGAGTTGAAACAACTACTGTATCAACTCTTAATGGCTTATCATCTTCATATTCAATTGTTACTTGAACTTTCCCATCAGGTCTCAAATAACTTATTATATTATTTTTTCTAACTTCAGTTAATCTTTTTGCCAACTTATGTGCTAAATATATTGGCATTGGCATAAACTCATCTGTTTCATCACAAGCAAATCCAAACATTAAACCTTGATCACCAGCACCCTCTGAAACAGTTTCATCACCTTCTTTTTGTTCAAATGATTTATCAACACCTAAAGCTATATCTGGAGACTGCTTTGTAATACTAACATGAACATCACAAGTTTTATAATCCATATCTAAATTTGCATTATCGTAACCAACTTTTTCAATTACAGATCTAACAATTTTTTCAATATCAACATCCTCTGCTTCAGATGTTATCTCTCCCGTTACAAAAACTTCACCTTTTCCAGCCATCGTTTCGCAAGCCACTCTAGATTTAGGATCTTGCTCTAAAAACTTATCTAACACACTATCTGATATCAAATCACATAATTTATCAGGATGCCCTTCTGTAACGCTCTCTGACGTAAATAATCTTTTCATCTAATCTACTCCTTCCTATTTTGTGGAATTGGAAACGGGGACGGTTCTCTTTTCCACTTTTTATGTTATCAAAAAAACCTTTAGCGCAATGCTAAAGGTTAACTATCTAGTTATAGAATCATCAGCCAAAGCATTAGCTTTGTCGGTATTAGCACCTTGCTTTTGGCAGGTTGCTGTGGAGTCTTAAAGCCGATTCTCTCGTCCACTCTCGATAACATATTGTTGACATTATAAAATCTTTTAGTTAATTAGTCAATATATTTTTAATAAAAATTCTTATTTTATGTATATTAACTAATCAATTACGTAAACTTATCTGTTGCACTTTTAGAATATTCCTGATATACTACTTACACTTTATATTTTTTATAAGAGGTACTCAATGAATCAAATTTTACTTGCTCTAAAACAATTCTTCGGATATGAATCTTTTAGGCCTGGTCAAGAAAAAATTATTTCTTCCATCTTGTTGAAAAAAGATGTCTTGGCTATTATGCCAACTAGTGCTGGGAAATCAATATGTTATCAAATTCCTGCAATTATTTTTCCTGGTATAACTATTGTAATTTCTCCTTTGATAGCACTAATGAAAGACCAAGTAGATAACTTAAATAAAAAAGGAATTCCTTCTACTTATTTAAATAGCTCTTTATCCACAGCTGAATTTAATTCTATTTTAACGCAAATAAAATCAAACATTTTTAAAATCATATACATTGCGCCAGAGCGATTATACTCTAAACAATTTTTATCTATTTTAAATTCCCTAAATATATCTTTATTTGCAATTGATGAAGCTCATTGTGTTTCACAATGGGGACATGACTTTAGACCTAGTTATCAAATAATCTCTCCAATTATTTCAAAATTTAAAATTCGTCCTACCATTGCAGCCTTCACTGCTACAGCTACTAGTATTGTAAAAAATGACATTATAGAATTGCTTAATTTAAAAAATCCTTTTATTTTAACTTCTAGCTTTAATAGGTCTAATTTAAAATTTATTGTAGAAAAAATTGAAAATACGCAAAATAAACTCAATTATATCTTAAATTATTTAAATTCTCATAATTTAGAAAATGGAATCATATATTGTTCTACTAGAAAAAATGTCGAATTCCTCTATACTTATCTTTTCAATTATGGCTATAAACTTTCAAAATATCATGGTGGTATGAATGAACTAGATAGAACTTTTAATCAAAATAACTTCATTAAGGGGTTTACAAAAATCATGATTGCAACAAATGCATTTGGTATGGGAATTGACAAGCCGGATATACGCTATATTTTGCATTATAATCTTCCTAAAGATTTAGAAAGTTATTACCAAGAAGCTGGTAGAGCTGGTAGAGACCAAAATAGCTCAGAATGTATTCTGCTTTTTTCGAGTAAAGATATACATATTAATAAATATCTAATTTCAAAAACATCCAATCAAACTATAAAAAATGTTCAATATAATAAATTAAGCTCTATAATTGAATATAGCTCTACTACAAACTGTTTGAGAAATTTTATTTTAAATTATTTCGGAGAAACTTCTGGTTTACAAACTTGCAATAATTGCAGTAATTGTTTAACATCATATAGCTTTACTGATATTACTATAGAAAGTAATCATATATTTTCTTGCATTATTGAAACTAAAGAGCATTTTAATTTAAATATTATTTGCGACATACTTTTAGGGGCTTCTTCGCCCAAATTAAAAAAACTTAATTGTTATAAATTAGCAACTTATGGAATATTAAAAGATTATTCAAAAAAAACAATTTTATCAATAATATATTTTTTAATATCTAAAAAGTATATTATTATTGATTTTCATCATTATAATTCTTTAAAACTAACTGATTCTGGACTTAATATTTTAGATTCTAATAAGTCTGTAATTATAAATAAATCTATTGAAAAAAACTTAGTATCAGAGCCATATTCTTTTTTCAAAGATTTATGCCCTGATGCTACTATTTTGGATATATTAATATATATAATAAAAAAATTTTTTGAAATGTTATAATATTTTTATAGGTATTTTTAAAGTTTGTTTTATTTCCAAATTACTTGTATTTAGATTATTCACCTTTTTAATACTTGAAACTATCTCTCTGATATCATCATTTTCATAATAATCATTTATATCTTGTTCATTTTGAGCAATACTCCATAATGTATCGCCTTCGCATACAGTTATAATCTTATAATCAACTTTTTCTTTTGATAGTGCTTTATTTGTAATACTTAATATTATTCCTATTACTATTACAAATAATATAATAATTCTTCTTCTAAATTTTTTGTGATTTACTACTTTTACTTTCATAATTTTTGCCTCCAATATTCGAACATCTTTTCGTTTTAATTATAAACACTTGTTCGTATATTGTCAAGCTTTTTTATAATAAAAAAATAGTTTTCTAATGAAAACTATTTTAAATCTACTTAAATACTATTTTTCCAGCATTTATTTTTTCCCTAATTGTGCGTATGGCTAGGCTCTAACTTAACTTCATTATTTCCTAAATATGTCACTAGAACTTGTCCACTTTTTGTATCTCCTTTATTATTGCTTAAAGCATTATATTTAGATAAAGATATTGAAGGAATACTACCTACATTCATTTCACTTGAAATATAATTACTACCACATGCACCTGAAGTTCCTGGATTCTGTTTACTTGTTGTTGCATTTGAAGCATTCGCAGGTGTTCCATCAGCAGCATTGGTAACATTATTTAATGATGTAGCTAAATTATGTGTATTATTAATTGTAGATTTATTATTTCCTTCTCCACTTGCTCTACGAGAAGTATGCAGCTCTGTTCCACCAACTCCTCCGGCCACCTCCAGCAATCATTACTGTTGTGCCATCGATTTTTATATTAGTTGGATTTCCAGCTTTTCCAGCTGTCCCTACATAATACATGGTTCCTAGAGTTTTTCCGTCTCTTGATGTACTTTCACCATCTACACCAGCAGTTCCTATTGAATATGATATTACTTGATTTTGATTTAAATACACATATCCTGATATATAACCTCCATTATTTGGATATACTGCATCTACTTTAGCTGTATGTGATTCTAATCCCATTAAACTTCCTGTTACTTCTAATTGGCATGCTCCACTTGCACCACCATTACCTCCCCAGGCTTGTATTGCATACCAGCCTGAGTCCGTAACAGTCCATGAAGATTCTCCACTTGTAACAGCATTTCCAAAACTTCCATTAAGGCTTCCATCAACTGTTCCTACAATATTCAATTGTTCATTTAATAACGAATAGCTAATTCCGATAATTAAAATTATAATTATCATTATAATGATTATACCTTTAATTGGTTTTGTTTTTTTTCTTTTTAACTTATAACTGAATTTTTTCATTCATTATCCTCTTTTTATAACATACTCATATCTAATTTGATTACTTATAACCATAAAATAATATTCTTCCTTTTCCTTATTTTCCCAATAAAGTATTGGCTTAAATAATTCTTCAGAAAGTTTTATTAATTCGTCAAATTCTTTTACATTAACAACTGATATATCTGCTTCTTGTGGCATATTATCAATTTCTACAATTTTTTCGTTACATGTCTTTAATATATAATTAACTTCTTCTTTGCTTTCATTTCTAATATAATTTGCATCTCTTGTTTGAATTACATAAATTAACATTCTAATTCCAACAAGAGCAAATATTGCAGCTATAACTATTGCTACTTTATTATTATTATCTATAGTAGTCTTTTCATCTTTAGATATTGAATTTGATAAAGATTTATTGTCTGGTGATTCGATTTTTGTTGTTTTTGCACCTAAATCAATTTCGATTATTTTTTTATCTTCAAAATCTACATTTTCATTTTCTACGTTTGTCTTTATTCTAACATTTAAAATCACCTTATACTTTGCAGAAATTGACATTCCCATTTCTTGTTCAAATTTTTTTAACATGCTGTTTTCTTGTTTTAAATCTAATAGTAAGTTTTCTTTAATATCAATTTTATTTGTTTCTGAAGATCCTGTTTTATTATCCTTTATTACTTCGTCATTCTCAATTATTTTTTGCTCTTCACCATCACGAGTATATACAACTTGCATTTTTCCTAGTATATCATATTCATATGCAATATTTGTTTGTTTATCTGAATTGTAATTATAATCTAAATTTAAAGATATATTATCAATTAAATCTGTAACATATGCTGGATAGTCCATACCTAATGTTTTATCATTTATATATTCATTTGGCTTTAAATTAACTTTATAATCATAATTCAAGTTACTTGAATAAGAATATATTTTTTCTTTAATGCTAATTTCAATTTTATGTGATAAATTTGCTATAATAACAAAAATTGAAATTACTAATATTAAAGCACCAAGAATTGCATATACTCGCCTTGTTGATTTACGAATCTTCTTTTTTGCATTTACTTTCATATATTTATTCCTTCCTTAATTAAATTCTTTATCTGCCTAATTTCCTGTTTCTACTTGTATTTGCTGTTTTTCTTGCCATTTGTGGAACCAGATTGCTGGATAACCTATATATCTTATTTTAAAAATTACCTTTCCTATTAACTGATCTTCAGTAACTTCAAATGCATCAGGATCTTTATTATTGTCACCTTTTGTAATAAAATAAAATTCTCCATTTCTTTGATTTTTTTGAACAATTCTATGAATAACCGTATAGCCTTTCATTTGATACTCAATTATATCACCAACTTTAACATCATTTGGATTACATTTTTTTATAATCGCAACATCACCAACATAAAGTTCTTTTTCCATACTAGGCGTTGCAATTGATACCGGTTTTATTGGGAATACACCGATTGCAAACCAAACAGCTAAAATTACAACTGCAATAAATGGAATTGTTCCACTTGGGTTCGAATTTTTAATATCAGCTTTTGATTTTCTAAATGAACTTTTAAAATTTTCATATCTTACATATAATAATAATACCAATGGGACAAATATATTTATAATTGATATCATAACCCATTCTAGATTTGGAAGAACAGGGCTGACCCAAATATATAGATTTATTCCTAATTGATATATTAAATTTGGTTTGTATCCAAACTTAATGCATATATATGAATATAAAATATTTCTAACTATAGATGGCAATAATATTTGAGCAAATCTTTTAACTATATAAAATGCTGTTATATTATTTCTTAATACTACTATAATTTCGAAATCTATAAAAACATATATTATTGATATTGCAATAGCTACTAATTTCTTGTTTTTTGAAAAATTAACACTATTAATTACTAAATATCTAACATATTCCATCATAATAAGAGGAACACCAAAAATCCATAGATTAATACAAATTCCTCTTAAAGTTGTACTGTATGGATTATTACCAAATGTTAAAACTATTCCTGATATTACATATATTATTATGTATATTGCAACCCCCAAAAATGCAATAAGCGATATTCTTTTTTCTTTTCTTTTATTTATATATTTATCCCCAAACATAATTTTTAAAGCAATTGCCATTAAAGCCCAAAAAATTGGATTAATTACATATAAATATAGATTATTTATTTTATTCTTGAATAACAATTCTGATAAAACTGCATAGACAAATATTGTTATGCACACTATAATTGTTTTAACTTTTGTTTTATTCATTCTTGCCTCATTTTCTAATTAAATAATATTTTTAAACTTTATTAAAAAAAGCATAATACAGAATATATTATGCTTTTTTATTATTTATATTATGCACTTAATTTTAGTGATTATGGCTTGTTGTTCCTGTAAATTCTGTTGTATCTTGTACATAATTATATGTTATTGTAAATGAATCTCCTGACAATTCTGTTTTTTCAGAATTTGCAGCCCACTTAACAACAAACTCAATTGTACATGTTTCATTTGGTTGTAATGTTTCTGATGGAACTGTTGGAGTATCTAAAATTAAATCTCCACTTGTAAAATCTGCTCCTGAAGTACTAACATCAAAGCTTGTTAATTTTGCTGGTATTGTTCCATTGTTAGTAACTGTTGCTAATACTGTACATCCATCTCCTGGAAATCCTAAATTGTTAATAGTTGTTGTTATAGATTTAGCATCTGAGCTTATCACTGAAGTTCCTTTTGTTGATTCAGTAACACTTGTTGCTGTAAATATAACATCCCATTCAACTGTTGATGATACAGTACCATTAATTGTTAATGTGGCTGAAAAAGCTGAATAACCTATTGCTAATGCCAATAATAATATTATTAAAATAATTACTACAAATTTCTTTCTTGATTTTTTCATTTGTAACTCCTCCTCATTATTTTTATTAATTTGATTATAGCAGACACTTTTCTTATAATCAATTGTTTTTATTTGTCATTTTTATTACAAAATTGTTACATTTTTGTTTCGTTTATATTATTTTTTTATTTTTTATACAATTTACGCAATATATTGTTGTAATATTATATTTATAATGCTATAATTTTTTTAGAAATTTACAAAAGAAAAGGAGTTTATGTTATGGAAAATTCATTACATTTAGTTTATAATTCAGTACTTGAAAAAGTTCCTCAAAAGCAATCAAATACAACTTTTCAAGTCATTCTTAATTTGTTTGAACAAAACACTAGATTATTTGATTATCTTCAAAAAGAACTATCATTTACACATAATCTTATTCAAAATATAAGCTCTCAAATTGATTCTTGCGATATTGAAAATAATAAAAAAATTGTCGAAGAAATTTCAAATTTAAAGCAAAAAATTACTAATGATACTCTTTTATTTAATGATTTAATTATTTTATTAAATAACAATATTAATGAAATTACTAATATCTTTAATAATTTACAAATAAATGATGATACAAATTCTTCAGAATTGGACAATTCTACATCTGTTGATGAAAATTTAAATGATTTGCCAAAAGATAATAATCTTCTTATTATTTCTGAAAAAGACGATAAAGTTTATTTTCCTTATTTTGTAGAAGAAATTAATGAATACTTAAGACAATATCCTCATTTATATAATGATTTTGACGATGTTATTGAAAAAGAATTTGTAACACCTTTACATCATTATCAAAAAAATCTTTCTTTAGCAAGATTCAGAGAAGCTTATTCTTTAATGAGAGACAAAGAATCAAAATCTATTATAAAATCTACAAAATTTGCTTTTGCTATGGCTAAAAAAGGTAATTTAAATCCTGTTATCATTGCTGCATGCAAAACAGAAAAACAACTTGCTAATTATCTAGCCTGTCTTGAAGATAATAAGCTAGATGATTTTAAAGATTTTGAGATAAAATATGAAGTTCCACCAATTAAAATTGAAAATTAATGTTTAATACAAAAAAACGGCTGATTTAAGCCGTTTTTTATTTTTCCATACAAGGAATATATTTGGTGGAGGTGAGGAGAATCGAACTCCTGTCCAATATCTTTTCCATATAAACTTCTCCGAGTGCAGTTTGTTATTAAAATTCCCTTATAAGTAGATTAACAAACAAATCCATTTATAAAGTAGCTATATAATACCCCCTATTTCGCTAGCAAGAAATAGCTTCGTTTCCTACTAATTCGTCGCCTTATTCTAAAACGTAGGCATTAAAGATAAGACGTCGCCACATTAAGCAGCGTATGCTAATTCGTAATTATCAGCGTTTAAATTTATTTTGCTTTTTTTAAGTGGCCAAAGCAACCATCCACTACTCGCTATTTATATTTCTAAAATACTGTCGAAACCGTTACACCCCCATATAAACTATAATCAATTATACTCTAAAAGAAAAAATTTATCAATAGAAAATTTATACCATATTAAATAAAAATATCCGCTTAAAATTAATATTTCAAGCGGATTAATTTACATTAAAATTATATTTTATTCTGGCTCTACTAAACCAAAGTTAACTCCATCTTTTAATTTAAAAATTACATTAACTTTTTCTGTATCAGCATTTACAAATGTTAAGAACATATTATTTGAATCTTGTAATTTCATCTTTGCGTCTTCTACGCTCATTGGTCTTACTTCATAATATGTTGTTTTTAAAACTTCTTTTTCTACTTGACGACTTTCTTTATTGAAACTAATAACTTCTTGCTCTTTTATTGAACCTGAATTCATTTGTTTCTCTTTTTTAGCCTTTGTTTTTCTAATTTGACCTTCAATAATATCAATATCTTTATCTATAGAAGCATATAAATCATTTTTTTCTGTTACAGCTCTATAAACATTTCCATTTATATTAGCAGAAAGTTCAGCAACTTGATTTTTTCCTTCTGTTCTAATTGTTGCTTTTACTTCTATTTCTTCCTCTGTGTATTTTTGTAGTCTTTCACATTTTTTCTCAACATACTCTTTAATTGCTTCTGTTGCTTTTAAATCTTTTCCTGTTATTTTTATGTTCATAAAAACCACTCCTTCCTAGTATCTTTTGTTTTGTAATTGCTGTAACTTCATTATATATTCTTTTATTGATTTTTTCAAGTTATTTCCAATTTTTTTCCTTATACCTATGAAAAAGTCTTCCTTACTTGTTATAATCTTACTTTTAATAATTAATTCTTTACTTACGAAAATTTATATGCTATAATATGTAAACTAAAGGGGATGATAATTATGAACAAAGAAATAATTATTTTAAATACCGCAACAGGTATACTTTCAAAAGATTATATAAATTGTTTAATTACTGAAATTAATAAATTAAAAATAAATAAATCAATGAAGGAGCTTTTGCTTATTGCATCAATAAATTTGCTTTCTTCAATAAAAACAACTAAATCTTTATCATATCAATTAGAAAACTTTAAAAATCAAGGAAAAGTTTTCCCTGATAAAACCACAAGTAAATATATAAATAATATTTTAAAAGATTTAAAATCTTTACCAGCTTCTGATTTTACAACAAATATTAATAATCTAATTGATTATTTAGTAAAAAATAATATCACTATTAAAACAAAATAAAAGACGAAACATTGTGTTCGCCTTTTATTTATTGTTTATTATATTTAATATTTGCTCTTTGTTATCCATTATAGCATTATATCCAACTTCTATACATTTATCTATATCTTCTATTTCCATTAAACTTGTACCTTTAGCATCAATTTCAATAGCAATGTCTGCTTGTTTTTGAGCCTGAGTTACATCTTTTAAAGCAAATATATCTACAGTTCTTAATAAAATGCTAATTACATTTTGTTTTTCAACATCATAATCATCTAGCTTAAAGCTTAATCCTATTGTTATATCAGCTCCCATGTCTTTTAAAACTTTTACTGGTAGATTATCTTTTGTTCCACCATCTATGAAATTGTATTTTTCAAATCTATTTGGTGCAAAAATTCCTGGGAATGCCATACTAGATCTAACAGCTTTTCCAATTGAAATATCATATATATAATCAATATCATCATTTTTTATTCCTAAATCTCTTGACATAAAAATGCATTCTTTTGTACTTATTGTATCAACTGTTGTTATTGCAAAAGGTATTTTAAATTCTGAAATGTTTGAATATCCTTTGCTTTCTGCAGTAGTTTGAATTAAATTTTCTACTCTTTCTCCTGGTATTAATCCATCAATATTTAGCTCTTTTTTTGTTAAATAAGTTCCTAATGAAGAAATAATTGGTTTCTTCGGAATTTTAGTTAAATGTTTATATGATTCTAATATTATATCTCTCATTTCATTACAATCACATCCAATAGCATGCAGTACAGCTGCCATACTTCCTGAACTTGTTCCTGAAACAAAATCAAATTTTACACCTAATTCTTCTAAAGCTTTTATTGCACCTATATATGAAACACCCTTTAATCCTCCACCGGCAAAAGCTACTCCAATTTTCATCATCTATTCCTCCGTTTTGTATTAATATTCTGTATTATACATCTATAAAAATTTTTTGTCTATACCATTTTAATAGCTTTTAATTAATATTAAAAGAGCCATTAAAAATATATAAACAGCTCTTCTTATTTTTAGTTTTTTATAAATATTTTTTTAGAGTTTCTACGCTATCTTCTTGCATTACAACAAAATCTTCTAAAATTTGTCTAACATTTTCACTTAATTTAGTATTTTGGTTTTGATTTCTTAATCTAACACCTTCAATTATTCCCATATTTGTTCCTTGAACTAACAATTCAGATATTTTTTCATTACTTTGATCTGTCATTGTTTTCATTTGAATCCCATACCAAGTCATAGCTTTGTTCATAGCATTTGTTGCATGAGGCTCTTTAATCGAATATTTTTCATATTCATCAGACACTCTTTGAGAAATATTTTTATATTTTTTATACTCTCCATCAAGAACTTCTTTAAATGTTTGATCTCCAACTTTATCATAAACAAACATGATAGCATCCATTCCCATAGTTGCACCCTTATTGACCTCATCTAAAACATTTACATTATTATCTTTTTCCATACATATACCTCCTAAATCTATTTAGAATTAGTATGTACCAAAAATTGTATTTTATTCAATTTTATTGGAAACGTGGAAACCGGGACGGTTCTAAATTCCACAAAAGTGGAATTTAGAACCGTCCCGGTTTCCACGCCGCCTTTTAGTATTCTACCTTCATTAAAAATAACCCACTTGGAGGAAGTGTCTTGCCTGCTTTTGCCCTTTCCCCTGATTCGATTATTGATGGAATTTGATCTGGTAATATTTTCCCAGTTCCTACATCTATTAATGTTCCTGCTATAATTCTAACCATATTATATAAGAATCCATTTCCTGTAAGCTCTATATATATTCTCCCTTGCTCTGATTCTTTTACTTCTGCTAAATATATTGTACGTATGCTACTTTTACTACTTGTTCCACTGGCTTTAAATCCTTTAAAATCATGCTCACCTTCAAAATATTTTACCGC
This sequence comes from Clostridia bacterium, assembly GCA_045643465.1. Classification (GTDB taxonomy): domain Bacteria; phylum Bacillota; class Clostridia; order TANB77; family CAG-508; genus CAG-492. Next base: position 17,677 of record JAZUKV010000004.1, read on the forward strand.
TTTTTTCATAGCTCCTACATTCAATTCTAAAGGATAATGATATTCAAAATTTCTATATATTGCACTTTCACATTCATTATTATTAATTATATATCTATATGTCTTTCGTTTGCATGTATACCTGCTGTGAAATCTTTCATCAACTTCTTCTGCCTTCTTTATTCTAACTGAGCGCTTTAATTTTGTATTTAATGCTAGTGCAAACTTCTCTATAGGAATACTTTCGTTATTTGTCTTAAAGTTTGCTACTTGCCCTAATGCATGTACCCCAGCATCTGTTCTTCCTGATGCTATTAAATCAATCTTTTCTTCACCTGTTAGCTCTTGTATTGCCCTTTCGATTTCTCCTTGTATATTTAATTTATTAGGTTGTTTCTGCCATCCATTAAAATCTTTTCCATCATATTCTATAGTTAATCTTATATTTCTCATTTCTTATTTGTATGATTATTTATCATATTCTCCTTCCTTTATATCATAATACATTTCTTTATAATACCAATTTATTGCTAGCATTATATCATATTTTTTGTAAAATGCACACTATAGATACGTTTATAATAAAAAAAGAAGCTTTATTGTTGTGAATTAAATAAAACTCACTTCATTTAAGCCTCTTTTACTATATGATTTCTACAATAATGATATTTTTATAAATAATGCTATAAAATACCATACAACATCTACAATTCCTACAACCAAACCTGCTATTGCTAATCCTTTTCCTTTTTCATTTGTAAATACTTTCATATGCTTAAGAGCAGTAGCTCCTAAAGATATTCCTAATATTCCTAGAATAAGTGGAAGTATGAATAATCCTACTAATGCACATACAAACCCTGCTATAGCAGTTCCACTTGTTTTTGATGGTAATTGTGTACTATCGTTTACAACATTATTTACTTGCTCTTGTGCTGTTTCTACTGTATTAACTGTAGCTGTTGATTCTACAGCCTCTTCAGTGCTAACTCCACATGTTTGGCAAAACTTATCTTCATCTCCAATTTGTCCTCCACAATATTTACATACTTTACTCATAATCTTTTCCTCCTATTTTTCATTTCTTATAGACGCAAATTTTATACTATTCGTCCAAAATCCCATTTTTAATTCTACATCAATATATGTCTTACTATATTCTTCTGAAAAATTAATTATTTTCTCATCTGCAGTACTTCCACTCAGTTCAACAATAACGGAATGTTCTCCACAAGGAACATCAATCTCTAGTTTTTCATCATTTTTAATTGTTCCGACAACTTTTTTATCAATATAAACATTCATTGATAATAAGCAACCTACATATTTTTTAACTCTATGAAATGTTACTTTAACCGTTTTTTTGCTTGGCTTATTTCCACAAAATTTACAAAAATTGCTATTGTCTGGAATTTCTTTTCCACAATTTGTACAAAACATAATTTCCCCTCCCACCAATAATTTAGCATAACTTTTTCATTTTATCAATACTTATTCACATAATTCGACTTTTTCTATATAATATTTTACAAAATAAAAGTATCTTTTACTTAAATTTTCATCATTTCCTTGCACCTTGCATATGTATAAATCTAATTCTCTTAAAATTATAACTTGAAATTTTTCTATCAAAAGAATCAAATGTATGAGATGCTACAAAAATTCCATCAAAACTCATTTTATTTATTATCCTTACTATTAATAATGAATGCGTAAATTGATGTCCATCAAAAGAAAATTGTACAATATCCCCTTCTTCTATTAAACTTTGATTTATTTCGATTCCATATGGACCTTCTGATTTATTGTTTATTAAAAATTTATACAAAAATTCAACTCCAGTCCAAGATGGAGATTTTTGATTTGCATTTATATAATACCAACCATTATTTCTATTATAATTCATCGTTTTACAACCATTATATAAGCATTGAGATACAAAATTTGTACAATCTCCACCTATCAAATCATAATTATAATATTTAGGATTTCTTTTGTATGACCATTCTTTAGCATATTTTATAGATTCTGCTCTATCAAAAAAAACTTCCTTCATAAATGCATCTCCTAAATTTTTTTCTTATAACTTATTCAATTGCATTATTTTAGTTACTAATTTTTATTTTCTTTATACCAATTTGCAAACTCATTTAAAGAGCTTACTGAATCATATCTTATTCTATTTTCTCGCTCTTCATCTGTCATTTGGGCAAATGTTTTTGTATATCCTGATGGAATATATATATACCACAAATCAGACCATTTTTTATCTGTATCAGCTCCTAATTTTTCTCTGCTTAACTTTCCTTCATGTTTTCCCATAAATTGATATAAGTTTTTGCCATCATAATATGACAAACATTCAACAAATCTACAAGCTCTATTTTCTTTATCTTCCATCAATTTTAATATTCCATCTACTCCTACTGTTTCTAGAGAAAAATTTACAAAAGCTTTTGGAAAACCATTTAGTTCATCAATCCAAAATCCGCTATCCATTGATATACATGGTGTATTTACAAGTTTATATGCCTGTAAGACTTTATATTTTGAAATATACTTTACATCATCACTTCTTGGCTCTTCTAAGTCATACTCAAAAATTTTAAAATTCACATCCTTTAACGATTTTTGTGCTGAAGCTATTTTCCCTTTGTTGTGTGTTACAAAAACTATTTCGTCCATATCTAAACCTCCATATTAATTATTTTTAATATTACTTTATCATAAATATAAAAAAAATGCAGTATTAAGAAATAAAAAATTTCAAAATACCGCATTTTCTTTTTACTTACAAAACCCATCAAGGGAGATATTTTAATAATATATCTTCTCCCCTTTTTTTCTTATTTGCGGATACAATGCCTTTAAATCTCGGATTGCGCTCTGCAAAGTAATGTGGTCCCTTCACAATCAGGCTTAGCTCTTCTTTATATAAGCTGTTCGTTACTATAGTAAAAGGCTGATCTTTATAAAAATTTTTTGTCTCATTTGAAACAGCTTTTGCTATAGCATCCGCCATTCTATTGGCCACTCTATATACTTCTTCAAAATCCTTAACCTGGCAGATTTCATCTGCACAACAACTTTGCTGTAATGAATATACTTCTGTCTGTACATTTGCAATCTTTTTTATATCATTTTTTGTGAACTTTATACGCTTTCTTTCGATATTCAAAGTTGTTGAACCTTCACTCATAATAATTAAAGTGATTGCTTTATCATTCTGAATTTCAGAGCTAGTACTAATTCGTTTTTTTAGTTTTTCTAAACTCCACTCGAATGTTGCCGGGATTGCCAGAATGTTAATATCATCCATTGAAATATCCCCTATAATTTTGCGGTTGTCTAACTTCATAAGCGTATTTATTAATAAATAATCACTGCTCTTTCCTGGTATTTCTACAGCTAAGCAAGGTCTATCTTTTTTGTTTACATTTGATACAATGTTTTCAATTTTTGAAACAATTGCGTTAACTGCTGGTCTAAGACCAAAAGAATCTCCACCAGTAATTCCGGTTATTGCTAATGGCATTACAAATGCTAAGCTAATTCCTTTCTCGTAGAATTTGCCACAGATTTCACTCATATTACGAGCACACTCATCATCTCCTGCAATGAAAATCCATTTTATGTCTAGAGCTTGACAATTTTTAATTGCCGTTTCTATCTTTTCTGGATTGTCTAAAAAATCGATAGTTTCTGATGTACCAATATAGCTAGATTTAGCCATATAGCCCATATGCCATTCTTCATCAGTTAATGTCTTAATCCACTTTTGTGGCATTAATAAACATTTGAATGAATTGAAACCTATCTTAATCTCCTTAAACGTTTTCCGCATTTCCACAGATTTCATTAATTCAAATAAAAATCTTGTGGTCAACGGAGTTATTTCGCCTCCCGTCATAAATAATACTGTTTCTCCGCTAGGTTTTGCATTTTCGTTCATTTCGAACCCTCCTTGAAAAAAATTTTTATGGAGCCTTTGCATATTTTGCATGTTTTAATACATACAATAGCGACATTATATATACGTTTTCAGGGTTTGTCAATAATATATATATAACAAAAGACATGTTAATTAACATGTCTTTTATCTTTTTTCTTTTTTACTATTATTTTATCAAATGCTGCTAATATTGCTGGTAATAATACTAATATCAATATTGTTGAACATAAAGTTCCTTTTGATATTGTTTTACATATTTTTGCAGAAACTGCTGATGCAAAACTACCTACAATTAAAGTTACAATTATTAATATTGAAGCTGAAGTCATTATCGTATGCATTGAATTATTATATGCATTTATAATAGATTCTTTTATTCCCATAGTATTTCTATGCTCCAAATAATACGATGTATATAAAATTGCATAATCTATTGTCGCTCCCATTAAAATGCTTTGAACTATTAATAAAGCTATAAAATATACATTTTCTCCGGATAATGATAAAAATCCCATTGTTAAATAAACTGCACATTGAATTATTAACACTAAAATTAATGGTATTATTATTGATTTAAATGTTACAGCAACAACTATAAATATTGCAATCATAGTTAATATTGTTATAAATTTAAGCTCTTTATCAAATGACTGATTCATTTCATAAGCCATAGCTGAATCTCCAACTATATAAAAATTATCCATATCTGAACCTAACAAATCTTTTAATCCTTTTATAAATTCAGAAGTTTCATCTGATTCTAAATCATACTTTGTGTTAATAATAATTCTTGAATATCCATCACCTATCAAAAGCTCTTTTGCATCATTAATTGTTGTCTTACTTTCTTTTACTTTTGATTTCATATCATCATCTATAAAATCTGAAAATCTTTTATCTTGTAATATATTGTCATTGATATAATTAACAAATTCTTCTATTGTAATTGTCCAATTTTCATCATATGCATTTTGACTTCCATAATATACATACATTACATCTATTGTATTTTTTTCTACAGAATTTGCCAAACCACTTAATATTGCAAAAAGCTCATCTTTCGAATATTTTGTATTATTTCTAGTTCCATTCATAATTCCTTTTCCGATGTTTAATTTTGATAACGATTCATTATCAAAATTGCTAGAATACTCTGGATTAGTTGCAACATCTTCTAATACAAAATCTATGAACTTACTTAAAGAAATCGTAGAATTATTATCTACATATTTTGTAATATATAATCCATATAATAAGTCTAACTTATCTTTGCTTATTCCTAACAAGTTTGAAAGCTCTTGCGAAGTATATTTTTTATTATTAACAACACCATTCATTACTGCTTGAAGAACTTTTAACTTATCTATCAATTGATTTGAAATTTTTCCTGAAAGTATAGAATCATTTTGATGTTTCAATATAAAATTTACAAATTCAATTGGTGTAATTTTTATATTAGTATTATTTGCTACATATAATGAAAAAATACTTTTTGTTGTATCTGCATCTATGCCTATAAAATTAGACATTTCTATATAAGAATATTTGACTTCATTTAATGCTGATTTCATTATATTTGAAACCAATGTTAATTTTGTAATTACATCATTACTTAAACTAGCTTTTATTGAATCAGTATTTAATATAAAATCTACAAAATTATTAGGACTACATTTCCAATTTGATGTGTTCCCTGTATAAAAATCAATTAATGTATATATCTTATTTATTTGTTCAGCTGGTACACCAGTAATACTCGATAGCTCTGATGGTGAATATTTTATATCTTCAGAAGAACCGTTACTTGCTAACATTTGAGCTAATTGCTTTAAATTGCTTATATCTACATCATCTAAATAATGTGTATTATTTTTAATTTCGATTGTTCTTGTTGCAAAATCTAAAAGTGTATATTTAGAAGTCGAATTTTTACTCATTTCTTTTACTAACAATATTTGTTTAACATTATCTTCATTTAATCCAAACAAACTAGCTAATTGACTTGAATTCATTTCACTTTCTATTATTGATTTATTACTAAATACTTTAAGCATTTTTAAACTTTCCATATTATTTTCATCAATACTATCTGAATATTTACTATTTGATGCAACATCATTTAAAACAAATTCAACAAATTGATTTAATGTTAATTTTGTATCTACACTATTTACTTTTGTATAATATACATATAAATCTTTTATTGTTTCTTCATCAATTCCAAATAAATTAGCCATTTCTTTACTAGAAATTTTCTTCTGTATCGTAGATTTTGATGCAAACTTAGAAAGCTCATTTAAACTTTCCTTAGAATTTTTATCAATACTTCCTGAAAATTTCTCATTTGTTAACACATCTTTATTCATAAAATTTAAGAAATCCAATATGCTAATCGTTGTACTATTATTTTTAGAATTATAATAAATCATTAAATCATCCACTTTTGATTTATCAATATCTAAAATTTGTGCAATTTCAGATGTGCTTCTTTTTTTGTCAATTGATTCTGTTGTAACAAAATATTCTAATCTATCAATATCAGATTTTATTTTATCATCTAACTTTCCATTTAACTTTTTATTCTTATAAACATCATTTTTGATAAATGAAACAAATTCAGAAAATGTCATCTCATTGTTTTCTGCATTATTATAATATTTATAATAAATTAATTTTAATAAATAATCTTCAATCTCTACATCAGAATCAAAATCTTTAAATTTAGAATTCATTTCATTATATTTCAACTTCTGATTTATTGTATTGCTATAACCTAATACTTCATCTACTTTTTGATTATTTTCAATTTCTTTTAAATATTTTGCTATTTTTTCCTCATCTTCGCTTTTATATACTATAGCCATTTTATTTTGCTCTTCAAATATTTTTGCAACTTCATTATCATCGCTATTAGAATAAGCTATTTTCAAGGTTCCTTGTGCAAAATAACTTCCTACAAAAACTAATAAAAATATCGGAACTGCTATATATCTGCACTTATAACTTATTGAACCTGCTTTATTTAATTTAAATACAGGTGTTTTCTTTTTAGTTTTTTCTATTAACTTATCAAACCATAATATTAAAGTTGGCAATACAAAGAATATAGAAATTAAACTAAATAATACACCTTTTGCTAAAACAAATCCCAAATCTTTTCCAATTGTAAAACTCATAAATACTAATACAATTAATCCTACAATTGTAGTTACTGAACTACTTGATATTGATGAAAAAGCTTTGTATAATGCCTGTTTCATCGCTTCAGTCTTATTAGGCTCTTTTTCATGCTCTTGTCTATACCTATTCATCAGCATTATTGAATAATCCATAGAAAGGGCCATTTGTAAAATTGCAGCAATAGAATCAGTAATATTTGATACACTACTAAATATTATATTTGTTCCTTTATTTAATAAAACACCTATTAATATTGCTACTAAAAATAAGAACGGCTCTGTATATGATTCACACATTATTATTAAAATTACTAATGCTGATAAAACAGCAATTGCTATTACATAAAATGGTAGAACTGGAGCATTTCTCGTTGAAATATTACCACTTGTATAAATTGTATAATCTTTATATTTTTCTACTACTTGATTATATAAATCTGCTGCTAATTTTGAATCATTTACATCATCAATATTAATTACATATAATGTATATTCATCTTTATTATAATTTTCTGATGCATCATAATCTACAGAAGCTACTCCTTCAATATTTTTAAGCTCTTCAAAAATTTTATTTTTTTGTTCAGCTTCTAAATCTTTAAACATAACATTTAAATTACTACTTTTAAGCTCTTGAAACTTTTGTTCCATTATATCTAAACCAATTCTTGTTTCAGAATCGCTTGGCAAATATTTAGAAATCTCATAATTAATATTAACTTTATTAATGTTTATTGCACAAATAATTGAAAACACAATAAATATGGCTAATATGAAATATCTTTTATCTATTATAAAACTTGTAATTTTTTTCAAAATAATACCTTCCTTTCTTAATATCACAGACTTTAATTATATCACATTTTTCTCTTTTGGGAAGAATATTCTTTATTTTTATGTCTAAATTTAGACACTTTTTATTGATTTGTTAAATAAAATATAGTAAAATTTAGTTATTGTAATAAAAAAGGAGAAATATTATGAAAGTTCAAGGTTTAAATTCTTCATCTAGAAAAACTAAAAAATTAATTCAAAACACTTTTCTAGAATTATTAAATGAAAAAAAGGAGTTAAATAAAATATCTGTTACAGAGCTTGTAAAAAGAGCAGAAATTACAAGAAGCACATTTTATACTCATTATGAAAGCATTTATGAAGTTGCACAAGAATATGAAGATCAAGCTATTGAATTACTACATTTTAATGATGATGACTTAAATTCCATTGAAGAAATAGAAAATTATTTTGATGACATTATTCGTTATTTAAAAGAAAATGAAGAAACTTATAAAATGCTACTTTCAGCAAATGAAACTTTTTATTTTTTGCAAAAGCTTCAAAAAAAAGCTTATCAAAAATTAACTTTTTCATTGAAAAAAGTTATTAAAACTAACTCATATTTAGAGCTAGACATTTCATTTTTTATGGATGGCATTCTATCAGAATTATTAAAATACTTTAGAAATCAAAGTGATTACACTTTAGATGAATTATCCTATAATATGAAAAAATGGTTTAAAAAAATTATAATTTAAAATAAAAACACTATATGCTCTTTATCCCAAAAGCATATAGTGTTTTTTTATATTTTTTTGTTTAACTTATTTACTGCTATAACCATAATTAATACCATACCTATAAATATCAATATAACTCCTACATTTGAATTTATTCCTGTCTCAGGTGCAGACTCTTTTGTATAAGTATACGTAATTATACCTTCTGCATCTTTTACATCAATTGTACCACTTGCAGATTTATTAGCAATATTAATAGTAGGATTCGTTGTGTTTCCTTCAGGCATGCTATAATTAATTGTCCAACTTCCTCCTGACAAAGAATCCATATTAATTATTGTATATTCTGAATCTTTATCTATTTCAAAAGATTTATCACTTCCATCTGTTAATTCAAAATCTTCAGTCATTGATTCTCCATCTTTTACATAGCTAATTCTATAACTATGTACTATCGCATTATCTACAAGATTTCCTTTATCTTCATGCTTAATTGTTATTGTTGAATATTCATCTCCAGATGGTGTTGGTGGAATTGACCCTTCTCCAAATATTGCATGTCCATTTCCATCTGATTGCCCTACTGCTCCTGTAACATCTGAATGGAAATATTGTAAACCTGCTATATCATTATCTGCGTTAGCAAATATAACTGTTTTTGTATGATCCGTTGGTTCCAGTCTTTCACCTGTTTGATCAATTATGTGCTGATTTATAGCTGTTACTCCTACATTTGTAGCACTAGTTACATCATCTGTAATATATACTGTTGAATGTTTATCTAAGCATAAATTCGCCTGTTTTCCTGTACTTGTAACAGTATAGCCTGAAACAGTACATCCTGCATAGTTATTATTTATTGTTAAATCTGTACCTATGTTAATATTCGATATATTACTACTATATACATTTTCTGTATATTGTAATATTCCTGCAGCAGTTCCTGTTGAATAATTATTAGATATATTTATTGTAGATCCATTTTCTGAAGGTAAAAAGTCTAATACACCTTTTTGCATATTAATTGCTCCTCCACCTTCTTCTGCATTTAACGCTATACAATTAGTTATTGTAATTCCTTTGCATGTAAAATTTCCGGCATAACCACAAAATTCTATTGCTGGTGAATTACCTACAACACCTTGTTTACCTGGTTGAGTACCTGTTGAATAACATTGGTCTATGGTTAATCCATCAGATTCTATTGCTCCATTGTTTACATAGATTGCTCCTCCACTTGCTGCACAACAATTTCTTATAACTGATCCTGGTTCACAAACTAATGTACCAGTCTTACAAGATATTCCTCCTCCTGAATTTTCTGTATCTGTACTAGTTGAACAATTATTTTGTATGATGCAACCATTTCCTAACTCAACTCGTAAAGTATTAGCTCCTTCCATTTTTATTATAGCTTGAGTTGCTTCTATTCCTGTATGATTTTCTTCCCAACCACCATCTAAAATAATATTTTCAAATCTATAATCTCCTTGTTGTCCTTGAAATTTAAATAAATTTTTATCTGCTATTCCGGCTCCTCTTTTCATAACAGCTTTAGTTCCACTTAAAGACTTATATGGATCTGCATCTCCCCTAGATATAGCTGTTGTAATAGTTAAACTTGTTATATAAAAATCATTCCATCCCAATGCATTTACAACAACTTCTGGTTGTAAAACTTCCAAAACAGGATTTGTTACATTCCCATACAAATATTGTAAATTCTCTACTTCAGCAAAACTTTCAAAATAATAGTTTCCAATTCTAAACTGATAATTTGAACTATTTGTAATATTGCTTACATTACTAAATTCAGCATATGCTTTTGAACTTGAGGAAAATGCAATCATTCCCAGAAAAACTATTATAGCTATTATAATAAATTTAAGTATTATTTTTTTCATCATTTTCCTCCTTTCTCAAATTTTTAATGCTTACTTGGTCTAATTTTATCCTGTATCTTTCTATTTTTTCTTTCTATTGAAATTAATAATATTATTAATATAATAATCAATATAATAATTATTATAAGCATTGTTAATTTTACATTTATAATAACCTTTTCATTATTTCGACCATCATCTTTAATTTTAGATTTATTATCTTTATGTTCATTTAACTTATTATCAATATTTTTAGTAATAACATTATTCTCTTGAACTTTTGTCATTGTAGTAACTAGAACAGATCTAACATTGATATCTGATACATCGCATGTTGATAACATTAAAATTTTTTTTTCATTAATATCAATATCATTTTTCAAAATAGCATTATTTAAATAATATTCTAATAATTCTTTATTATAATTATTATTAGAAAATGATAAATTATACACGGAATCTTCAAAAGCACTTACTTTTAAATAACATAAAACATTTAATTCATATACACTATCTGAAGTATATAATCTACCTGTATTATGTGATTTAAAAAAATCATAATCTGCAAATCTTTTAACATCTGCAAACATTTGATTAGACTTCATATTATGACCATATATAACTGAATAGTCATCATCAAACAAATCGCTATTTCTATAATCTAAAAATATACTTCCCGCTGTAGAGTACTCTTTTAAACAATTTTTATCTATATATTCTGAATTATCTTTTCCTTGTACCACAACATAATCTATATTTGTATCATCAATTTTTATCCAACCACAAATATCTTCATTTTGCTCTTTTAATTTTTCTAACGAAAAATTTCCATTATCAGTTGGTTTATACTTACTAATACTATTTGGCAAATTAGCATCATCATATACACAATATGCATCATATATTGCATAACCTCCAAAAGCTAAAGCTATTATTAATATTAGCACAACTAATAAATTTATTAATTTATCTATAAATTTAATTATTATATCTAGAATTTTCATATTTCTAATCTTTTTGCCTTTATCACATAAATTAAAATTCCTACTACTACTATCAATAGTATAAACGGATATATATTAACAAATATACCTGTTATTGCGACATCAAAGTTTTTTTCATTTATTATCTCTATATATACATTATCTTCATTTGCAATTCCTTCATATTCTTTGCAAATTTCATCATTCATAGTAGTCTTTACTTTTCTTGAATTTAACTGAGTTATTCTATATTTAGTTCCTAACAATATTTGGCTAGTTCCGTCTTCTCCTTCTGATGAAATTCCTATTGTTGCAACTTGCTCATCTTTTAAGTAAATATATACATAGCTTGAATCTTCAGTAATTTCATATCTATTAACCGTTTTTATTGTTTGTCCATCATAATATACATATTCGTCTTGACCATAAATATTAAATGAATCTCCGATATTGCCATCTAGCCAGATTTTGTATTTGAAATACTCATCTTTATTAGGTATTTTCCCTCGATTGTAATTTTTTATTGATAAATATGTTGTTTTTACAATATTATTAAAATTTACTTGATCATCTTTTGTCTCATTATTTATATTGCCAACTTGGTTTAGTACATATGGTTCAAATTTTTCATCTTTTTGAAAAACCTGAACATAAATTTCAAATTTTTCATCGCTTATTGGTAATGCCATAGGATTTTCAGAAGCTATTTGCGTTATAAAATATTTGTATAGTCCTGCTTTGTTATATGCAATCTTATTAAAATCTATATATGCTGTAGCTTCTGCTATGTCATTAGAATTGCTTTTTACATTATTAAATATTACATCTACATTAAATGGCTCTTGTTTTTCTTCAGGATTATTACTATCAGGCTGAACATTGCATGTATATACATTATTAATTGAATTTTGAACTTCATTTACTTTAATATTTATTGGTACAATATTATTTTCAAAACATAATGAAGATTTTTGTCCAACTCCCAAAAGAAAACCAAAAAAAGCAAAAGATATGCAGATAAAAAATTTATAACTTAATTTATAACTTTTCATCATAATGCAATTCCTTTCTATATGTTTCTAACTTTTAAAATACTAATTACTTTTCCTAAAATTTTATTTTTTTCAATTGCTCCAAAAATTCTAGAATCCTGTGACTCATCCCTATAGTCTTGTAAAACAAAATAGCTTCCTGGTTTAACCGTATATGGAAATTTAATTTTTGAACCATCAGGTATAATTGTATTATATATAGGCCTATACGTTTCTTCATGTCCATCTACAAAAACATTTCCGTTTTTATCTATATCCACAACTTGTCCTTCTGTTGCAATTATCCTTGAAACATATTTTTTGTTATTTATCTTATATATAACAACATCCTTGATTTGATATTTTCCTTCCATTCGATAAAAAATACTTAGGCTTCCTTCTGAAATAGTAGGAGACATTGAATTGTCTTTTACTCTATAAAATCCAAAAACAAATGTTGATATTATAATTATAAAAACTGTAATTAAAGCAATTTTTTCTAATACAGTTATTAAATTCCTTATAACCTTCTTTTTATCTATTTTTCTATTAAATTTGTTAACTTCATCTTTTTTATTATACTTTTTTTCTTTTTTCATATTCATACTTTCATTTAAAAATATACATATTTGTTAATTAATTTTACGTTACAATATATTTTATTTCAATATTTGTGTAAAAATGTAATATAATTGTAATATGTGTGTAATATTTTATTAAAAAGAAACAAGCCTATAAGACTTGTTTCTTTTTGATGATTTTTACTATATTTATTAATTATTTTTTTGATATCTTTCTAAATATTACTATTAATGCTAATGCAAGTACTACTATTATTGCATATGGTGCAATGCTAAACAATACACCTGTTAATGGCTCTGTTTCTTTATTATTTACAATACTTGTTCCATTTTCTAATGCACTTTGCTTAATTGTTTTTGAAGCTGATGATTTACTATTTGTTGTTGAACCATCTACATAAGTTTTATAATCTGTAGCACCTTGCTCAACTATAGAATATGTTGTACCTATTGGTATTTGACATAGCTCTCCATTTTCAATATATCCTATTGTTGCAGTTTGCCCATCTTTTAAATATATATAATTATCTTGTCCTACTGTATATGTTGTACTTGTACTTACAGATGCACCTCCATAAGTTACAGTAGCATCTTGACCAGAAATTACATATTTATCACCAGTTGTTCCATTAATATTAACTTTAAATTTAAAATATTCTTCAGTATCTGCTAAATCACCTGTTACACTTTTTGATACACTCATTTTTGAGAACTTAGAATCTGCAGGAAATACAATATCAGCTTTTTCAGTAGTATCATTTACTAATGCTTGTGAAACTAATGTAGCTACTAAATTTCCTGTAGGCTTATTATTTGCATCTAACTCATTACGTACAGATACAAGCACTGTATAATAATCTGTTGATGCTGGATAAGTTGTTGAATCTGTTGAACTTACTTCTCTTACTACAAATTTATAATCTCCTAATTCTGAAAATGTTGCACCTGAAAAATCTAATGGTGTTGTTTGTGTAGCTATATGTGATGTTGAATTAGGTTCTACTGCATTAAATGCTATACTTGCAGTTGTTGGATATCCTGTTACAGTTCCAGGATTATTTGTATCTGCTGTGATTGTATAACCAAATGTATTTGTTACAGGGTTAGTAACATCCTTTACATTTCTTGTTATTGTTAATGCATGAGGATCATTCGTATTTGTAATCTCAGCATTAGTTGCTGCTATCATTGGTTTTGAAATAAATAGCATGCTAAATGCAAAAATAATTATACTCATTGTTTTAATAATCTTTTTCATATGTTTTTCTCCTTTTATTTTAATTTATATTATTTTATCTTACACAATAATATTGTTCAATATAAAAATTAAAATGTATTTTATTTGTAATATTTTTGTAATATTTTCGTAATAATATTATTTACTAAATTTAAAATTATATTCAAAAAAATAATGAAACCCATCAGTTAACTGATGGGTTTCACATAAATTATTTGCTGCTTGGTCTCTCGACCGGTCTCGGAAATAGCAGGGCTTTAAATACCCCTGTTACTCCAAGGACTCTGATCCAATCCAACAGAGTCAGTTCTGTGTAGTGTCGAAAATTATTTCCCTTGACACTTTTGTAATTTCTAAACAAGGAACAACCCTCCTCAATAATTAATACATACTTATTATAATTCTTTTTGGAGTTTTTGTCAACATAATCATTTTGTTCCGGATGTTTGAGAAACTTTTCTTAGCATACGAAAAGGGCAGACGTATAAAACGTCCACCCCCTCGATCAGAGATTGGCTACCCTTAGATACAAACGATTGAGTCGCCGGGCTGAACCTGCGGATACAGGTCCATGAATTCTGACACCTTACTGATGATTACTGGACTTTCATCATGCTCAACATTGAGTTTTCTCGTTGTTTTGCAATAATCATCCCAGTATTTACGGGTGTTACCACCCACATTCAGAATGTCGTAAATCGCAGAGAGCGGTCCGATAAAACAGAATGTCTTACTATCTATACGATTGGCATCGTATAAAAAGTCAAACAATACATGTTCATCGTATTCTGAGTCCGCTGGGGACCCTGCCGCTTCGATTTCAAGGTTCGATTTGGCAATCAAAGACTTGATTAAGTCCTGATCGTTAATATCTACACCTTTGAAACGGTATCTCAGAGCCATGTCAATTTCGCCGGTTTTAAAAAACCTCTGCTGTATTTGCTTTAACCAACGCATTAACGAAACATAAGTTTCTCTGCGATAGGCTACAGCTTGATCAAACGCTTTCTGTAACTGCTCCTCCGATAACTTTTCTATGCCGCCGATAGAAATCTTTTTTTCCCGTATAGACAAGCCCTTTAGCATGTTTGCAGGTGATTCCAGCATTTTTGCAAGTTCGTAGGCATATCGATTGCTGTATGGAATTGGACCCATTCGTTTTAGAGTAAGCCATTTTTCTACAAAAGTTAACCGTGACATTGGAATAAAATCCTTTCTTGATTTTGTTGGATTTTTTCCTAATCTGACCCCACAAAATTTAATGGATCATGAAGAAACAACGTGATATGTCATTTTCCATAATCTGACCACCCACAAATTTTGCGAATAGGCAGGTTGATTAACCTTTTCGTAGTTTCGTGGAAAACTACGTTTCCAACAGAACAATTATAACATGTATATTTTTTTATGTCAATTTATTTTAATAATATATACAAAAAACAGGTGATTACTCACCTGTTCTTGTTGCCAAAACAATTATAATTGATTCGGCAAGCCACTTTGTAAATTTCAGTGGCTTCTTGCCGCTCATCTTCCAGAAATCAGAAAATGTACAATCTAAAGCACATTTGTACTCTGGTTCCCGTCTCTTGGCATCTATTTTCTTCATTCTTTCAGACCTCCTCTGAATAGATTATCATTATTATAACATTTTATGTATGATTTGTCAATACAAAAACAGAGCAGGCTTGCCTGCTCTGTCTTTGTTACTTACACCGTCACTATTACGAACGGATCAGTTTTCTCCGATAAAGAAGAAATATTCATGAGATCTTCACACCTCAGGATATAATTTCTGCCCAGAATTCCTATTCTGGCATTTTTAGCCATCATAATTAAAGCTTTTGGCCTTAATCTTGCCAGACCGATTATATCGTTAAGGTCGTTACCGGATATGAATACCTTCTTCGGATAGTTTCGCCTTAAATAATCCAAAAAATTCTTCCTTAATTCGAGATTACTCCCGATTTCTGCTTTTTTTCGTGCTGTTTTAACACACTCAATGACTTTTGATATTCGGTATGTATCCGTTATTTCTAAGCCACTAAACATATTACAATACTCACGATTTATTACGCCGGTTTGGAAAAAGTATTTCTGATCATCTATCAGCAGTTCCTGCAGCATCATTATTGACCTTTGATAGCAATTATCTTGCTTCTCCAGATCAGCGATAGACCTTATCTGTTTCCAGTTTCTTCTGGAATCTTCAATGTGAAGACGTTCCATCATTTTGACTGGATAAGAAACTACAGCCGCATTTTCAGATACAATCTTATATGCAAGATCTGTTTTTATCTTGTCGCTGAATTTTAATGACGCTTGATCATTTGCCATTGGACTGTTTTACTCTCCCTAGTTTTTTCTAGATTAATACACTCCAAACTGACCATATCATACAAGAAAAATACTTGTAGATATTTTGGAGGATCCTAATTAAATCATAGACATTCCTCCTTGTGAACACATTTTCAATAAAGTTGTGCCTTTATTTTAAATATGACACTTTATTTGCCTTGCTGTTGTTCCAGCAATATATCTATTCTAACATATATTAAATTTCCTGTCAATTATTCATATAAAAAAGAAATCATATAATTAATATGATTTCTTTTTATTAATTTTTATTTTCTTTTTATTGAAATAGCTATTATAGCTATATATGCAATAACTAATAAACCAATTGAAAAAATTATGCTATCTCCTGTTTTTGGATTTTCATTAATTTTTACTTCTTCACTTATAACTATTTCTTCTGGTTCCTTAGCTGGAACTTCTGGCTCTTCAGTTGGCTCTTCTGGTTCCTCTGCTGGAACTTCTGGCTCATCAGCTGGAGCTTCTGGTTCCTCAACTGGCTCATCAGCTGGTTTTTCTGGCTCATCAGCTGGTTTTTCTGGCTCATTAACATTAACTACTACTGTTATTTCTTTTGATTGAATTCTTGAATATCCATTTAAAGCTACTACATAATATTTACCTGCATCTTTTAAGCTAGCTGCTGTTACAGAATATGTTTTTGATGTAGCACCTTCAATAACATTTCCATCTTTGTACCATTGATAATTTATTTTATTATCGCTGTATTCATTCATACATCTTGCATATGAATCTAATGTTATTTTTTCATTTTCGTTTACAGTTGCATCGATTGGCTCTTTAGAAAAATATAAATCTTCAAAATATATTGTTTCTGTGTATTCTACACTATATGTTGAACCATTTTTATTCCAATTTGCATTATATTTAATTTTTATTCTTCCACCTTCTAAATTATTTTTATTTATTGTAATCATACCTGTTGAAGCATTATAAGTACAATTACTTGTTTCTGGTGCCCATAAATTTCCATTACTATCTTTAGCTGTATTTTTTATTGAAACTGTTTCCCCATTACCAAATACTTCATATCTATCATTATAATTTGTTGTGCTAAAATCTGCCTCTCCCCATTGAGCCCAACGTGTTGATGTATTAGTTAATTTTGGTAATTTACTAATAAAGCTAAAATCTGAGATATGTGTATCTGATATACACAATATTTTTACATTAGATAATTGTAATAAATCATCTATTTTACTTATTTCTGTACCTGTTAAATTAACAGTTTCTAAAGTATTTTTGTGTTTTAATAAGAATTTTGTATCAGAAATATTATTCATTCCTGTTTCAAGCATTTTTAACTTATTCATATTATCAAATATCCATACATCTGCATCTGATAAATTTGAATGATTTATTCTAATTGTTTCCATATTTGTTAATCCTGATAATACTGTTAAGTTTGTAGCTTTGTTTTCTTTGTCCCAATTTATTTGCTCAATATCTAAGCTTTTAATTTTCTTTAAGTTTTTTAAAGGTGTTAAATTTGAAACATTTTTGCATAATTCTAAATCTATATATTCAACATTTGTACAATATTCTAAACCAGTTAAATCTTTCACAGCTGTAGATCTATCAAAATCAATAGATGTTATTGTTTCTAATTCAGCTTTTGTGAAGTCTGATGTTTTATCTTTTGTTACCCATGCTTTGTTATGTGAATTCATTGAATTTAATGTATCTGCTAATACTTGTCTAAGGCCTTCATCTGGAATAGTAACTTTATCTGTTTCTGCTGCTTTTACAGGGCTTGCTAATACTACTCCTATTAAAGTAATCATTAGTATAATCAATGATGTTAAAGTAATTTTTTTCATAAAATCCTCCTTAAAAATTTTCCTCAATGGGGAATTCTATCATCTATTTATCGAAATGTCAAGTTTTTCTTTCACTGTCAATGTATAACAGCCATATCATTCTATATAAGCTTGACTTTATTTACATAATATTATATAATTATGAAATGAAAACTCGCAATACTCCTATGTTTTCATTCATAAACAAAAACCAAACAAAAAAGCTATTTTTAAGGAGGACATGAATATGCCTAAACTTACTTTAAACCACAACTTTGTAGGTCGTATTAATTCTTTGTTTACAGATTACGATGATCCAAGTATTGAAGCAATTATTCATTACACAGCACAAGAACAGTCAATCACCACTCAAATTGGTTATAGTGATCCTGTTGAATATATGATGTGTAATGACGGTGAATACCCACCTACAGGCACTTTATGCCATGGTGAAACCCAAACTGAACTTCACATTCTGACAATACCTGTTGATTTAGCTGTTGTAATCAAAAATTTTTATTTTTCAAATGCCGTAAACAAAAGCTTTGAGGCATTTTGTAACTATCTTGCATTAAGTTATTCAAATCTTCATTTAATTTTTGATAATGTATTTTATGTTAAACATGTCAAAGAAATCCCTTCAAAATATATCTCTGCGAATATAATGAAAAAGATTAAAAAAATGAAGAACTTGAATTACTACAAGCCTCGCTTTTGGAAAATATCTAGAAAACTGTTAATAATTCAACCAGACAGACGCCAAAATATTTATTGCTCAAACCTTAATAATGTACTTGTTTTCAATGGCAATATTATCATAAAGCTTTAAACAAACTTCAAAAAACGGAATGCTCTTAATTGAGTATTCCGTTTTTTTATTATTCTCTAATGCAATATATCTTCTTTTA
The DNA here is from genome assembly GCA_045643465.1 of Clostridia bacterium. Lineage (GTDB taxonomy): Bacteria > Bacillota > Clostridia > TANB77 > CAG-508 > CAG-492. Next base: position 37,102 of record JAZUKV010000004.1, read on the forward strand.
TGGTTTTAATAAATTCATCAAAATATTCCTTTACACAACTTGATATTTCTATATATGCTCTATCTTCCTCTGGGAAAGTATGTATTGCCAAATGGCTTTCAGCAAGTAACCATAGTCCTGTATATCCTTGAACTTCAAAATAATGTTCAACTTTATTTATAATTGTAAATCCGCTTTTTTTTAATAATTTTTCAAAGTAATCTATCAATATTTCTTCTTTTTGATATTTAATCCATGTATTATAGTTATACATTACAGCTTTCATTTCTTATTCCACTTCCTTACCAATTTTGAACTTCTTCATTATAATATATAACCAAGGATGGTTTAAACATATTGTTTGCTTCTATTTCGTCTAAATTAACTTGTTCATCCTTGCCAAATATAAATAATGAATCGATATTCTCTGGCTGTAAATATTTAGTATCTACTTTTAATTCTTTTAATTTATTTTCTCCATTAAATGCTAAATTGAATCCCCATTCTCCAAATGTTGGAACTTGTATATGATATGGAATTACTGTATTAAACTGAGTTTTTATTGTTTTGTTTATACACCAATATGATTTTTTTGCATAATATGGGCTTGTTGATTGACATACCATTACTCCATCTGGCGTTAAATTAGCTTTTACATAGTTGTAAAACACATTTGTATATAATTTATTTAATGTTTCGTTATTTGGATCTGGGAAATCAATAATTATTACATCAAAAGGATTACTATTTTCTTGTATATAAATATAAGCATCTTCGTTAATTAATTTTAATTTTTCACTTTTTAATGAATTATTATTTAACTGTGTTAATTGTTTATTTTCCTTACATAAATCAGTCATTTCTTTATCTATATCTACTAAAACTACTTCATTAACATCAGGATACTTTAATACTTCACGTGCAGCTAATCCGATCTCCTCCACCTAATATTAAAACTCTTTTATGTGAATTTGCATACATCATTGGAATATGTACTAGTGCCTCATGATATCTATATTCATCTGTTGAACTGAACTGTAAATTTCCATCTAAAAATAATCTCAAATCATCCTTATGCTTTGTTATTACTATTTTTTGATATGCAGTTTGCTCTGATAAAATTATATCATCTCGATATAAATTGCTTTCGATTCCTTTTGTAATTTTACTTCCTGTTAATAATAATACTAATATTCCTACTAAAATAGCTATTGACACGTTTTTTATGACTTTATAATTTTCAATATATTTTTTATATTGAAATATTATTAATACTGCAACACTTATATTTATTGAACCTATCAATAATGTCGTACTTATAAATCCTAATTTTGGAAATAATATTAATGGAAATGCAATTGAACCTATAAGTCCACCTATGTAGTCAAATGTAAAAATATTAGCTAAATTTTTTCTTACATCACTTTTTTGCTCTTCTATTATTCTTGTTAATATTGGTATTTCTAGACCTACAAATGTTCCAATTAATATAATTAAAATATACATTATTAAATCATATATATTTGTATAAATATTAGCTGTAAATAATATTAAACTTGAAAGTCCACCTAAAATTCCAACACTCATTTCTATAAATACAAATTTATTAAATAATTTATTTTTTATATGTTTTGATAAATATGAGCCTATTCCCATTGCACTCATATATAAACCTATCGTAATTGAAAATTGTGTTATACTATCGCCTTGTAAATATGAACTTATACTACTTATAATTAATTCGTAAATCATAGAGCATATTGATATAAGTAATGTTGTAACTAATAACAATTTACCATTAAAATTCTTATTAGTTACTGTCATATCTTTTATATTGTTCTCTTTTTTTAAATTCATTCTATAACACTCCACTCATTATTATTGCTACTGATATAAACATTCCTGCAACCATTATTCCTACTGCTTTATTGTTATTGTCAATTTCCTCTGTAACTTTAAAATGCTTTTTATATAGTATTTCTGTAAACTTATATCCTATAAAACAAAATACTAATCCTATTAAAACATATATAACCATTTCTATTACATTTGATAAAACTTCCATCTTCTTTTTCCCCCTTTATTTAATTATCGTTCTTATAATTATTGCTATTGCTATAAAAATTCCTGCCATTATGTACCCTGCTGACACATTTTTTTCTTTTAATTCTTTATTAAAATTATATGGAACTAGCAAATCAAATAACCATACTCCGACTAACATAAATACTAGCCCTATTCCTCCATATATTACACTATTTAAAACTTCCATCCAATTAATATTCATATTTTCGCTCCTTTATATTTTATTTTCCTGAACTTGTTCCTCCACCAGATGATTTTCTACTATTTATACTTTCTTGTCTTGCTGATGATGAATAACTTGTATATCCATTTGATTTTACACCACTTCTGTAAATTCTTGTATAATAATGTGATCTTGAACTATGATATGTTGTTCCACCATCTAAATATTTAAATTTTGATATTTGAATATAGACTATTCCACCTTCTTTATATACATATGCGTATTCATTTTTTGTCGTAATTCCAACACCATTTTCTTCTGCTTCATTAGAATATGTAGAACTTGTAGAAATTGATGCTGTACTTAATGAAGATTTAGTACTTCCATCATCATTCAATGTTTTTATATCTACTATCCCTTCTGGAGTTCCGTTTATAATATCTCTTACAGTTTCATTTACTGTAGTATATTGTGTACATTTATATACTTTTGATTTTGTATTATTAATATTGTTTGTTACAGATGTTACATATTCATATTTACCTGTTTCTTTATCTAAATACTTTTGCATTTTTTTATTTCCTGAACCATTAACTATTGCAAATATAATGAAAAAAGCTATTAAAATCCAAAATGTACAACTAAAAAAATTAGCTATTGGATTACTTTTTCCTTGAATACTTTTAACTGTTTCATCTATTTCTTCTGAAATTTTTATATATGAATTTTCAATTTTTTTACCAATACTTTTTTCGACTTCGCCTTCCCATTTTTCAATAGAAATAATAGATTTTTTATCCTCTGAAATATAATCAATAAAATTACATTTTTCTAATATATCCACATCTGCATTTCCAAAATAGTTAAAAACTTTTGCTTCACCTTTTTCATACATTTTATAGTTTATTCCATTTACTGAAAAATCCATTGCATCTGTTTGAATTGGTGGTCCAACATATATATCATATAACCAATATTCAATAGTATTATCATCGGATAATTCAATTGATAACCAACTATGCTTATTATCTGATGAAACTACTTCATATTCTTGCCACTTCCAACCGGATTCTTCAAATTCTATCATATTAATAATAGAATACTTCTTATTATCAATATAAATAATTTGTCCTAATTTTAATTTTTCCATAATATTCTTCCTTTATTATTTAATATTTCTTTTATTAACAATATGACCTAAACTTACTTCTAATTCATTTTTCCATTTTTCAATAGATAATATTTCATTAGAATCTTTTGTATTCAAATATTCATAATATTCAACTTCATCTTTTAGTCCTATATCTGTGATTCCATAGTATGTTTCTACTTTGCCATTTCCTTTTTCAAATAATTCATATTGATTGTTGTTGAATATCACATTCATCTTTATTTCAAATGAATGTATATCTAATACTTTATATAAAGAGCATTTTAAATTTGTTTCAACATTTAAATAAAATATTTCACCAACCTGATTCTTTATTTTATATTCTATCCAATATCCACCTTTTTCGATAAACTTTACTTTATTTAGTACTTCATAATTTTCTTTTTCTATAGTAATTATCTGATTTTCATTTAAATTTAATAAATCCATCTTTTCCTTCTTTCTAAACTATGGCCTATGATATCATAGTCATTAAATCTCATACCAAATTCCTTCACTTACTACTTTTACTTCATTATCATTTACTACAACCGCACTATTATCATCTATTGCAAATATTTTTTTGCGGTTTGCTGGATCTATTTTTTTGTTTGCATTTTTTATATTATCTATAGTAATATTAGGAAAATTAACATTATTTAAATGTGGCATAATTTGAAAATCTACTAAGTTTAATCCTTCTTTTGCATAACCTTGAATATCTTCGTCATATAAGTCATTGACTGGATCACTAACTGTAGGACATACTACACAACTTCCTGCACTTACTCCAATCCATATTTTGCTTTTTAATAAATTTAATAATTCTTTTTCTAATCCAGATGTTTCAATTCCCTTTTTCAACCACTGAGTATTGCCTCCTTCAAAAAAGAAAACATCAGCCCATGCAAATCTAGGTAGTAATTTATCAATTGAAATACCATTGATATCGCATACATCAATTTCAAATCCTTGATTTTTTAAATATATTAAATCTTCAACCAACCAATCGCTCATATTAAATCCTTCAAAGTTTGAAGCTGTTGTACAAAATAATAATTTTACTCCATAAAAATTAGATCTATCTAAAAGTTTTTTTAGCTCGTTTTCAATTGAATTATTACTTATTCCACCAGAAGTTAATAATAATTTCATATTTTACACTCCTTACTAATTTTTAATTATTTCTTTATATTTATAACTCACTTAGACATTTTGACTTTTTGATTTTTTCTTCAGAAATTTCTATTAATTTATCATTAACTGCTACATAATGTATTATTTCTGTTTCTTTTAAATTCATCATTTTATTAATTTCATTACTAATATAGTGCACTTGGATACAATGTGGTGATTTATCAACTGTTGCAAAAATTATTTTCTTTACATTTATCCTACTTAAAATCCCTGCAATCTTTGTTATAGCCATATTAATATGTGTTTCTTCTAAACATAATTCATATATATGATTTGAAATTTTAATAAGTTCTTCATATGCTTTTGGTTGCATATTTGGTAGACAACTTCCTATAATTATTATATTTTCTTCTGCATCAAAAACATTAGTTTTCATTAAATCCTTCATATAACTTCTCTTAAAAATTATTTTCTACATTATATCATAATCAATTTGAATTGCAATTTATTTTTAAATATAGCTCTTTTAGTTTGGTATACTTTATATAACTCATTTAATACATAAAATTTATTATTAACTTTTATTGAAAAATGTCGTAAATACATATTATATTTGTTGACTTTATTTACATAATATGATATACTGCTTTAATAGTAGAAATTTCTCTAACTTCGAAATCTTTCTACATCATTCGCTATCCACACCAAGACAAATCTTCCTTATTTGGAAGTAGAAAGGTACATTTATGGCAGAAAAAATTTAAAAAAAGGTAAAACACCTTGAAAGCACAGTTGAATACCTTCTTAATATTGTTGGAGTTTTATCGGAAAATCAAGAAAATCTTCAAAATGAGATTTCTATATTAAAAGATGAAATTGATGCTCTTAAAGGAAATCTTGTAGCGTGTTCCCCAGAAACACTTCAGCAACCTAATTCAACTTCCAGTGATATCACTCTTTGTAATGCATTAAATCACGTAAGCTATAAAGCATGTCCCAGATATATGAAAAGAATTTTTACCAATCTTCTATATCATGGAAATAGTATTGATCAAAATACTTGCATTACCTATTTTTCAGATATGTGTTTTGCAGAATTTATATGCATTTATGAAAGATTAACTATTTCAAATGTTTCTGCTTTTGCAGCTCTCTCGGTCATTGCAGAGCATTATGGTATCACTACAAACATTTTTAATTTTCCTACTACAAAATTGGAAAAAGATTTCACAAAAAAATACGAGCTATATAAAAAAAGTTTTGAATTTGAATAAAATTTTGCGCATAAATAAAAAGAGCACTTATGTGCTCTTTTTATTTATATTTTTCATATTTATAAACTTCATTTATATTTTTATAATAAACTATCTTTAATTTTGAATATTCCTTATTACGCTCTTTTTGATAATCATTTTTTGTATGTTGAGTTAATTTTATTTTAACTTTTTTTCCATCAATATATCCATTTATTTTGTATTTGTGACTATTTTTTACAGTATGCTCCCTTTTTATAATTGCATCAGTCATTATGCATTCTTGTGGTCCTTCCTCAATATCTTTAATATATAAATGGCCCCTATAGAATAATATACTTGATATTATGACTGAAATTGCTATGAATACTACTGTTAACACTACTTCAGATTTATTTGGTTTTAAATTTTTTGTTTTCCTGAATTTTAAAATCTGTTTTAAACTAAAACATAAAGTAGTCGCTATTAATAAAAATCCCCAATAATTAAAAAATGAAGCCCCTACTATTAAATATCCCTCTTCATCTGATGAATTGGTTGTTATTACATATGAAATAATTATTGGTATCACTATAATAAAAATTATAATTAAAAGAAACAAACCAATTATTTTTAATATCATTTTTATATTTTTCATATTGCCTCCATATTATTTAATATCTACCATACATTTTCCTTTTTTCTACAATAATTATAACAAAAATACTGGATAAAGTTCAACAACTTTTTCCAGTATTTATTAATTTAACTTTATTGAATTATATTCTGCTAAATGCTTTTAATTAAATTACTTGCTAAAAATATAATTAAACACAATAATTTTACAAAATAAAAAAACTCCAGATTACTGGAGAACCTTTTAGGTTTTTAGGCTTTTTAGAAGAATGGCTCTGCACGAACACGATTAAGATTTTCGTGAACTTCTTCCTTGGAAACATTTCCTTCCCTGATATACTGGATTGTCTTATTGAACTTATCCATGTCTCTTCCGCAGCAGTCGTTCCATAACATATAAATCTTCGAACCGTAGATTTCCATAAAGTCAAAGAACAATATGTCAAGAAGTGCATTAGGATTAGAGTTGAGCATATTTACCATACAAGTAACTGCTCCAGGGTTTCCTTCGGACATAGCCACAACCATATCCTGAATGCTCATGTTAGCTGTAATTCTTTCTTCTGCCATAATTTCCCTCCTTAGGCAATAGCCTTTTCATATGATGTGAATGCTTATGATGTAGCGGAATAACAACGTTTCGCCACATGCCATTATATTATATTTACATAAAATTGTCAAGTTCTAGTTCTAACATAAAATTCATCTTTAATTGTTTTCATTTTAACATCATCCTTTCCAAAGGATGGCAAAAAAAATCAACCAGTTTGTTACTGGTTGAAAAATATTGGAGCAGGTAGCGGGAATCGAACCCGCATAGCCAGCTTGGAAGGCTGGAATTCTACCATTGAACTACACCCGCATGGCGTTTCAACAAAAAATATTATATCATAATAATTTGCACTTGTCAATAGCTTGTTACAAAAAAGTCGAATTGCATAAAATATATTGTGCCCCAACGCAACAAAAGTGCAAAAACGCCAATTTATAATGAAATAATGTGACAAAAATGTTATTTGAATGACATATTAATGTCACATTGGCATGATATAATATTATTGCTTCCCCAACTAAACCCTGTGCCGCACAATCTTTGTGCGGTGTTGCCTGAAATTATACAATATTTTGAATATTATATCATAAATGCGGTATAATGTCAATATATATCCAAATACAAAAAGGGACAGCATTCAAACTGTCCCTTAAAAATCATTAAGGCGGCACCACACAAAGCTCGTCAGCCAATGTAGTTTTCAACACAGTTGCAATATATGTTGAAAACTGCAAGTCTAAAACGTGCAAAGCCGTCAGGAGTGATATGTGTATAAAAAAATGGGACATAAAGTCCCATTTTTATACGACGGACGAAAAAGGAGCAGATGGAGAAATTATTTACAGATATCGATTATGGCTTCTGCCATAATTTCTGCGTTTTTCAGCAGGTTATCTGCGGTAATAAATTCATCAGCACCATGCATATTGCCGTCCTCGTCAGGAAATTCCGCACCGAAAGCGACACCACCGTCGATATCGTGGACATACGTACCGCCTCCGATGGAAATACACAGCCCCTTTTTGCCCGTGACTTTTTCATAGACTTTGAGCAATGACTGGACAAAATCGCTGTTGCCGTCGGTGTAATGCGGTTCAGTTCCTTCGCAGGAATCAATGTCGAAACCACAGTCGGAAAGTTTTCCACATATGATGCTTTTGATGTTGAAAAGCTTGCAGTTCAGAGGAAAACGTATGTCAATTCCACCGTGCAAACGACCGTTTTCGGTGTTCAGCATTGACAGCACACACGTAGTTTTTTCCGATATTTCGTCCTCAAAGCAAATGCCGCAGGATTTGCCGTCAATTTCACCATGCGGGAAAAGTTTCAACAGGCTTTTCAACAATGGCTTGTTGAAATTGTAGTCACGCAGGAATTTTGTTATGGCATTATCGGCTTTCTGAGGAGTAGAAGCGTGGGCAGATGTACCCTCAACTGTGCCGGAATTTGCTTTCACTCCGTCAGGCAGATTTTCATTAAAGCTGAAAGTACAGGTATTCGGTACAGCGTTGATGACCTGACCGCCGTGAATTTCGCCGTCCTCAAAAGGAGCGGAGAAGTACACTCTTATCATGCCTTTTTCACCGTTAATAACGGGATATTCGCCGTCGGGAGTGAATACCATAGGCGGCAGACTGCGTTTTTTTCGATAGTATGCAAGGTCAGCCGAGCCGTTTTCTTCATTAGTGCCGAATATAAGGCGAACGCCCTTTTTCAGCGGTATACCGAGTTCTTTGACAGCTTTCATCGCATAAAGAGCCGCAACAGAAGGTCCTTTGTCGTCGATAGTACCACGTCCGATGAGTTTTCCACCGTCAATTTTCAGCGTATAGGGGTCACTTGTCCAGCCTGTGCCTTCGGGAACTACATCAAGGTGCGAAAGAATTGCAAGCTGTGGTTCAAGCTCATTCAAATCGGCTGAACCTGCATAGTTTTCAACATTCTCTACAGCAAAGCCATTCTCACGGCATTTATCCAGCATGATTTCGAGTGCTCTTGCAGGCTCTCTGCCAAAAGGGAAACCATCCTCAGCATTGCCCTGAACGCTTTTCACAGCGACAAGCTCGCCAAGAAAATCAATCATTTCCTGCCTGTGTTCTTCAAGATATTGTTTAATGTGATATTGCATAAACCTTGCTGTTATATACGTTTAATACCAAGTAATTTGCAAGTAATGTCAAATTCCGTAGAGTTTATAAAACTTAAGAGAACTGTACTACGACTAGTGCCGGTATTTAATTTATGAGTCCATTCATTTATATCAAAGTCAGATGCTGTTCTGTTCAAAAGTCCTTTGTAAAGAGCTTTAACAAATTCTTTGTTGCTTAAATTCTTAATTTGAAAATTAGTTAAAAATATTTTCTGAGCTTCTATATATGCAGATGTTTGGTCCAATGCTAATTTTGTTATTTCCAAAGAAGTAGGTATTCTATTAATAACACTATAAAGTCTTGTGAGATATATTGTCGCACCTAATGCCTTATTTGGAGTTGCTGCACTTGCTGTAATAGTAGTGTTTGTCTCAGGAGCAATTGACTTAGAAATAGCTGTTCCTGTACCAAGAAGGGTAAGAGTCATTGCTGCTGCCGAAATTCTTTTGATTAAATTTTTCATTGTTATTACATCCTTTTACATTTTATTTAAGGCAACACCGTACAAAGTCATCAGACGTGCTTTGTGCGGTGTTGCCTTAAGACAATTAATAAGCCTTATGCATCAAATTATATAATATTTTCATTTATATGTCAAGAGCTTTTTGCTAAATATTCATATTAAGTCTTTTCATTTATATAAATTAATAAAAAAAATGCTATTTGTTAATAAACTTTGTTTAGTAACGAATAACATTTCTGGTTTTGTATGGCTTTATTTTTGTACCTGTATAAAGCAAATGACCGCAGGAGTACTGCGGTCATTTCGTGCGGTAGTCAGCCGCACTAAGAAAGAAAGGATAAATATGAAAAGAATTAATCAGTTAACAATAGCCTTCTCAGTTTCCTTATCAAAGATATGAATCTTGTTAGGATTGATAGCAACCTTGATATCGTCGCCAGGCTGAGCAGTTGAAGATGGATTTACTCTTGCAGTAAGTGAGATACCTTCGCAGAGGAGATAGAGATAAGTCTCTGCACCCATCATTTCAGTGATTTCAACGTTAGCATCGATGATACCTGTTGAAGCAGAAGCGAGATATGAAGAATCGTCATAAATATCTTCAGGACGAACACCGAGGATGATATCCTTGTCAACATATCTTGAAAGATTCTCGTTTACCTTTGACTCAGGAACGATAATCTGGTAGATGTTTCCTCTGTTTGAACCAAATTCAACAACATACTGACCATATTCTTCTCTGAGAACAGCGTCGATGAAGTTCATCTGAGGTGAACCAAGGAAGCCTGCAACGAACTTGTTTACAGGGTTCTCATAGAGGTTCTGAGGAGTATCGACCTGCTGAACGAAACCGTCTTTCATACAAACGATTCTGTCGCCCATTGTCATAGCTTCAGTCTGGTCATGGGTTACGTAAATGAAAGTAGTACCGAGCTTCTTGTGAATCTTAGCGATTTCGGTTCTCATCTGAGCACGAAGCTTTGCATCGAGGTTTGAGAGAGGCTCATCGAGGAGGAATACCTTAGGTGAACGAACGATAGCACGGCCGAGAGCAACTCTCTGACGCTGACCACCGGACATAGCCTTAGGTTTTCTGTCGAGAAGGTGTGAAAGGTCGAGAATCTTAGCAGCCTCGTTAACCTTTCTTTCGATTTCTTCCTTAGGAACTTTACGGAGCTTGAGTCCGAAAGCCATATTATCGAAAACAGTCATATGTGGATAGAGCGCATAGTTCTGGAATACCATTGCGATATCTCTGTCCTTTGGAGCAATATCATTAACCAGACGGTCACCGATGTAAAGTTCGCCTTCTGAGATTTCCTCAAGACCTGCTATCATACGGAGAGTAGTTGATTTACCGCAGCCTGATGGGCCAACGAGAACGATGAACTCCTTATCTTTAATCTCTAAATTTACGTCTGTTACAGCTGTAACTCCGCCCGGATATTTTTTATAAATGCCTTTAAGTGTTAAACCTGCCATTTAATCCAGTCCTCCAGTTCAAAATAATAACGCCGATATCTATGAATCCGCCAACAAATCAATTGAAAAAGCCTGCCACAAAAGAGGAATCACGAACTGACTGAAGGGGTAAACGGGAACATACCCGAACTGTTGTTTATGAGTACCAATGTGTCTTTTACCATTCGCTGAGCTTTATTAGCAGAGAATTACTTTAATACAGTATCAGCTATAATAATATTCTACCAAATTTCCGTACATATTTCAAGTGGTTAAATTGACAAAGTTATATTTACTTGTTTATTAAGTTTGCCGAAAAAAAAGAAGCTTTTTCTTTAAGAAAAAAGTCAAAATTCAGGGGCGTGAATAAGTTTTCAACATCTTTGTGCAATAATTCCATGTACATACCTGAGCTCAGTTTTTCGGGAAGTATGAGACTGCCGAGTGAAATGCGCATTAAAAACTGTACATGATTTCCAACGGCGGCAAACATACGTCTTACCTGATGGTATTTTCCTTCGGTAAGTTCAACAAAAGCCAATGTTTCGCAGTCTGGCGACTGACATACTTTGGCAGGCTTGCAGGACTCTCCGTTTGAGAGAATCATGCCTTTTTCAAATTCGTTAATATATTTACTTTCAAATGGTCTGTCAAGTTTCACAATATAGATTTTGCTGATATGCCGCTTAGGAGAAAGCATTCTGTGTGCCAGTTCTCCGTCATCTGTGATAAGGAGAGCACCTGTTGAATCCTTGTCAAGTCTGCCTGCCGGGAAAAGACCTTTTGACCTTAGTTCAGGCGGAATAAGTTCAAGTACGATTCTGCCGTCCTTTTCATCGGTAGAGCAGACAAAGCCTTCGGGCTTGTTCACGAGGAAATACCTAAATCGGTTTTCAGAAAGTTCCCTTCCGCATACGGATACCCTGTCGCTTTCGGTATTGATTTTTGTATCGGATTTTTTCACGATTTCGTTGTTTACAGATACAGAGCCTTTGGCGGCAAGTTGTTTTATCTGACTTCGTGAATACTCTGTTCTTTCGGATATGAATTTGTCAAGTCTTACAGATGGCATAATCTGCTCCTTTCGGTAATATATTTTAAGGCAACACCGCACAAAGCACGTCTGACGACTTTATACGTCATAAACTTGTATATTTTCCGTCATCTTGCACAGAAATTTCTTGACATACGGCAGTATGCCTACAAAATTTCTGTACAATCTGACGAAAAATCTGACTGCGTTTCTGCCGCACAATCTTTGTGCGGTGTTGCCCTAACTGTGTTTCTGCCGCACAATCTTTGTGCGGTGTTGCCTTAAATATTTGATGTGATTTCGTTGAGGCATTTCTCTCCGTTGTAGAGTTTCACTATATTGTCCACTGTAGTTTCGGCAATGTTGTTCAGAGCCTCCACTGTGAGAAAAGCCTGATGAGAGGTTACGATAACATTCGGCATTGAAATTAGTCTTGCAAGAACGTCGTCATCAATGATATGACCAGAGAAGTCCTTGAAGAAAAAGTCAGCCTCCTCCTCATAGACATCAAGGCAGGCTGCGCCTATTCTGCGTGATTTTATGCCGTCAAGGAGAGCCTCGGCATCGATAAGAGCTCCACGTGAGGTGTTGATAATTACTGCGCCTTTACGAAGTTTCTGCACAGTTTCGGCGTTGAGCATATGGTACGTTTCATCAGTCAGCGGACAGTGAAACGAGATAATATCGCTTTGTTCAAAAAGCGTGTCAAGCGAAACGTATTCAATTCCGCTGTTTTTGTCAGGAAACTTGTCATAGGCGATTATTTTCATACCGAATCCACGGCAGATATCACAGAAAACCTTGCCGATTTTACCTGTACCGATTATGCCGACTGTCCGCCCGTGAAGGTCAAAACCTGTCAGCTCATTCAGTGAAAAATTGAAATCACGAGTACGGATAAAAGCTTTGTGGATACGGCGAACTGATGTGAGAAGCATTGCCATAGCGTGTTCTGCTACTGCATACGGAGAATATGCAGGTACACGCACAACTTTTATTTTGCCGTTTGCATGGGCAATATCGACATTGTTGTAGCCTGCACATCTAAGAGCAATTGTCCGCACACCAAGGTCACCGAGTGTGTCAATTACAGTGGAATTTACAGTATCATTTACGAATACGCAGACTGCATCGCAGCCTTTTGCAAGGCTAACGGTATTTTCATTAAGTTTTGTTTCATAGTAAATAAATTCCACATTGCTGAGACTGCCAAAATTCTCAAACGGCGGGATATCATATGGTTTTGTATCAAAAAAAGCAGTTTTCATATTTGTTTTTCCTTTCTTTAAAGTCAGCTAATGTATAGTATGTCCTTTGCGTACTAAAATTTACATGATATGCATGAAAAACACCCTGAAAAAACAGTAGTTTTTTGCTTGACAAAATACATATAATACGATATAATGTTTATAAGTATATTTTTTCTTGGAGGTGTAAGCTGAAATGGAAAGTGCCACTGACGGCAGTTGTTATAGTAATAATATGGCAAAATTTATTGAATAAATGTAATATACGGCACGGTCTGCGCTGAATTTGTGACAGACTGTGTCTTTTTGTACTTAGGGCAACACCGCACAAAGCACGTCTGACGACTTTGTACGTCATAAACTTGCATCTTTTCCGTCATCTTGCACAGAAATTTCTTGACATACGGCAGTATGCCTACAAAATTTCTGTACAATCTGACGAAAAATCTGACTGCGTTTCTGCCGCAC
>JAZUKV010000005.1:0-2624 GCA_045643465.1 Clostridia bacterium
AAATGGAACAATCCAGATTAAAAAAGAAAACAAAGTATATTTTGAATTGAAAATTACAGATAGTAACAATACAAATGCACAAATTACACTTAAAAAAGCATTAGGAGAAACAGAAAAAGTTCAGGTAATTGCAAAAGATGCATTAATTCCTACTTTATCTTTAAAAGTTGGCGAACAGAATTTATGGAATAATGATGGTTATGTTTGTAACACGCAAATAAATATTAAATTTAATAAACCAATTCGAACAGATTCTGTAAACTTTAGTGATAACAATACAAAAAATCAAATCTCCATAACAAAAGCTGGAAATTCCGTAGAACATTATGAAAATTATTTCGATATGAAATGGACAAATAATAATACGGAATTAACTTTAATCCCAAAAGTATTATTAGAAAATGGAGAAGTAAAAATATTAAAAGATTTAGTTCCTAATCCAAGCGATAAATTTGATTTTTTAATTAAATTCAATGAAGGAATAACAGATACAGATGGAGTAGGTTTAAACCTTGCCGAAAGTGAATATTCATACAGAATAAATGGTACCAATGTAAATACAAGTATAAATGCAACTATGAAATTGTATAAACCTGTGTATAATTTTGATGAAGAAACTGGTGAATATACAGAACTTTCAAATATAGCTTTCGAAAATTGGGATTCATACAATGATGGAAACAGCAATACAATAGATGATAATATTCAATTATATAAATTAAATCATGTTGGAAAGAAAATATATTTTACTTATGGATTAATAGATTTAACAACTGGTTTTAAAAGTGTAAGTGTAAAAGAAACTTTAATAAGACTTAAAAATACAACAGAAGTAAATTATCCTTATGAACAAAAAGATTATGTCGTTAATTATGTGCTTAGTGGAAATTATAACCATAATGAAAAAGTTTCGTATACATTACAATCAGAATATGATGGTATAGTCAAATTAGTTTTTTCTTTTAAAGATTTTTATAACAATGAAAAAATAATTACTTATTATGTAATTAAAGATACTGTTGTTGATAAAAATGTATTGCAATCATTTAATAGTTGTATAAGAATCTTAAAAGACTCAAATCAAAATGCCCCGATTAATGATAAAAAATATACTTTATATGGATCAAATATATCAGGTTTAGAGTTATTAAAAGAAAATATGAGTCAAAATAATAAAGTTATATCTAAACTTTCATTAGCAGGAGAATCTGAAGAAGGTAAGTTTTATGATAAATTTTATAATTATACGTATCAAAACCAGATTATTGATGAGCGTTACGGAACTCTTATAAATTATAAAGTGTTTTATGGTTATGAAATAAATGCTATTACGAAAGAAGTTATGGTTAATGATAAAAGTAATAACTCTGTAAATTTTGAAATAGAAAGAGATATAAACAACGATTGCTATATAAAAATAATAGGTTATGATGATGTTGGTAACTCTAATAGCATTGTAAGTATTTTACCTAAAAAAATAGATATAAACTGTTATTCGAAAACAGATAATGAGATTAATTTATTAATTCCAGGAATAACAGAGTTGAATCGAAATGTTAAAGAAAACATTTCTGGAGATGTAAAATATTATGTAATTTATTCAATTAAAACAAAAAATAGTGAAAAAGAAATATTTTATTATTATTCTGAATTTGATGCAGATGCTAAAATTGATTTGACTTCATTAGTACAGTTAAATGACGGACAATATTATAATTTTTATATTTTACCAACATTTTATTATGAAAAAGATTTTAAGGGTACTGATGTAATTTACCCTGGCGTTATTTCTAATCCCGTAACATATGATATTGATAGCACAAATACAACACAACCAAATTTTCCAGATTCTTTTGAAGTTGAATATGAAAATATACAAAAAGGTAGTGGTGGAAAATATTTAAAAATAAAATATCCTGAGGGATTTAATAAAACAGAAGGATATAATTACACCGTAAAAGTAATTTATTTAAATCTTGAAGAATATGTAGATATTGATGATCCTGAAAATTATCCAGACTTTTTATATTATCCAGATAACAAAGTTTTTATTAAAAGTCAATATGCAAATTTTTTAATACTTTGCGCATTTAATAATGCTAATGGTAATACTTTTACTAAAAAAATATTAATGCCAGGTACTACTACTAATGAGGTTTATAATATTTTAGGAATAGAGGATTTAAATTCTCCAATTATTGAAGCTTTTGAAAAAAATAATAAAACTGAAAAAAATGTTTTTATTTCTTATCCAAGTGAGATTGTGTTAAGAAAAGATGTCTATTTTCTTTATGGACAACAAGGACCATATAGTTTATTACCTACTGATACAGTAGAAGGTTATAAGCCTAATAGTGGTACACAACCACCTAAATTATATACAAATAAAAATGATAATTATGAAATAAAATACTATATTTTTGAAAAATCTTCTCCTAATTTTTCAGAAGAAGAAATTTCTGAAGAAAAATTAAAAACTGCCCAAAGTTATATTATGGAATATGATAAAAGTAATAAGTATAAAGAATCAATTTGTTTAGATATTAGAAATTTAGATGAAAGTTTTTACAATGTAGTATTTGATATAAAGGATAATTATGAAAACACAAAAAGATATAATGCTG
>JAZUKV010000006.1:0-32032 GCA_045643465.1 Clostridia bacterium
TTAAATATTTTTATTATCAAATTAAATAAAATTACATATTTTAAATTATCTCTTAGGGAAATCTATATGTATTTTTTTATATTACATTATTAATTTTATATTACAAATTTGTGTATATTATTTTACAAAATTCGACAGCACCATCAAAATGATTATTTCCCTAGTCATAACCACATTTTAACACATGATTATGACACACAAAAAAAAGAGCAATTACTTGCTCTTGAATGTTAAAAAACTGTGCACAATTTTTTAACTTATTATGCATTAGCTGCATTTAATTTTTTTGATAAATTTGATTTTTTTCTAGCTGCTGTGTTTTTTGTTAAAACACCTTTTGTACAAGCTTGATCTATTTTTTTAGTTGCGTCAGATAATAAAACTTTTGATTCTTCTGCACTTCCGTTTTCTAAAGATTGTTCGAATTTTTTAACAGCTGATTTATATCCTGATTTAATCATATTATTTCTAGCAGTTTTCTTTTCAATAACTGATACTCTCTTTTTTGCTGATTTAATATTTGGCATTTATTGCACCTCCTCTTGCTCTCATAGTATTAACAACAGCTATTCTACCATAAATATCCTACTTTGGCAAGTAGTTAACCATAAATATTTTTAAAAGTATTGAAAAAAGACAATCTATGAAATATTATCAAACCTTTATTTCATAGAATTGTCTTTTTCTAACTATTTAGATATAAACTTTTTTAAAGTCCATCCTGATATATATGCACCTGCTGTAATAACTATAACTGCACTAATTATTAATATTATTGTAATATCTTCTCCTGTTTTAATTGATAATATCAATTCACAAGAATCTTCATTATCATCAAGAGTTGTTTCACTAAATTGTGGTATATTATCTGTTTCTGTTATTCTAGCTACATTATTTAAGTTTCCAAGACATTTTGTCTCAGTATCCCAGTCAAGTACTATTTGATATTCTACTGTTTCTCCTGGTTTTAATTCTTTTGTCATCAATTCATACTTACCATCTACTAAATTCCACATATCTTCATCTTGATTTGTAAACTTAAAGCCATTTGGAATTTCTTCAACTATTTTTGCTATACCAGCAATTTCTTCTGTATTTGTTACTTTAATATTATATCTTACTTGAATTGTTGTATTATTTATATCTTTCTTTGATATATCAATTTTTGCAAATTTATTATCACCTTTCAATTTTTCTTTTCCATTTACTTGAATACTTGTGAATTCTTTTTCTATCTTCATGTTGAATAAGAATTTTCTATACCAATAGTTAACTATTGTATCCCCTTCAACTAATATGCCTTCCGCATTTTCTGGTAATTCATCTTTAATTAATTCATAATATGGAATTTCTTTTTCATGTGTAATATACTTGTCTCCAACCAATCCTTCGCCTTGCTCTTGTTTTGCAGCTTTTTCTCCAGAATTCTTATCTAGATAATTTACTGTTACTGTAGCTGGCAATTTTTCAAACTCTACTTCAATATGTTTATCAGCTTGCATATCTTTAAAGTATGCTACTGGTAATACTATTGTTTTATCTTCTGTTAAAAAGTCTTCTATTGATAGTATATATTCTTTTTCTCCATCAATTACTTTTACTGACTTAATTTTATAACCATAATCTGGTTTAATTAGAATTTCTTTTGTGTTATCATATCCTCTAGTTACAGCTTCGTATGGCTCTTCATCTTCACCTTGTATGCTTCCGCCTTTTACAAGTACTTTTTCTTTCTCTTCATCATTTCCATCTTCTGTATCTGTTGAATCAATTTTAACATCAATAGTATTTCTTTCTTTTTCTTCTAGATGCTCTATTACATCTGTTGTAATTTTGAATTGTATATCATAGTAGTATATAACTGTAATAGCTTCTTCAGTCATACTTCCTTCATAGTTATCTGGCAATGGCTCAACTACTCCATAGTTATCAATATCCACGCTTAATTCACTATATGTATCATTTACAAAGCCTTCTACTAGTTTATCCTCTATAATACTTTCTCTTGTATAAACATCTAAGTACTTAACTATAACTTTTGCTGGTATTCTTTCATACTCAACAACAACATGGTAATCTTGTTGTATATCTTCAAAATATGCTACTGGCAATGTTAAGCTTCCATCTTCTGCAATAATATTATCAATAAATAATTCTTCTCCATTTATAGTTACTGATTTTATTCTATAACCATTATCAGGTATCATCTTTATTTCTTTACTATTATCGCCTCGGCTGTTAACAATTTCATATGTAACTTCTACTTTTTTACCATCTTTGTCTGTTTCATACTCTTTAGAAATTGAACCACCTTCTTTTTCTACTTGAGTACCATCAATAGTTTCATTATGTTTTTTAACTTCTGTTGTAATGTTGTATTGTTTAATATAATAATACCAAACTTCTTTTACAGAATCTTCACTTGCTGATACTGTAACTTTATTATTTGTTTTCTCAACTAAAGATATATTTTGATATTCTTTTTCTACTAATTGTTTTGTAGCATTAGGTGCATCTGTAGCAACATATTTTGAATAATCTTTTCTTTGAGTTGTTACATTTTCACCTACTTCAGCTTCATGAAGTATTGCATCTAATTCTATCTCTTCGCCTTTTTCATTTGTTTCTATGTGTCTTTCAATAACTCCTGTATCAACTTTTTCATACCAGTAAATTACTGTAACTACGTCACTAAACATTGTTCCATCTGGTGTTGTATCTTCTTTATTTTCATCTGTAACTTTATCTTTTAGCTCTGTACTTCCTTCTGAAACAGGTTTTTGAACACGTACATATCCTGATATTACTTTTCCTGTTGTTTCATATTCTTTTCCTTCATATCCTAAAATCTCTGTGTTATCTGATAAATCTATTTCAGTTCCTTCTTCCATATATTTTACGATAACTTTTGATTTCTTTCTTAATTTTACTTCAACATGAATGTTTTGTTGTACATTATTGAAATATCCCTCTGGTATAGTTACATTTCCATTCTCATCTTCTTCGAAATCTGTTATAACTGAACCATTAATTCTAATTTCAGAAATCTCATAACCTTCATCTGGCTTGATTTCTATAATCTTTTCATTAGCTCTATCTTTAACAACTTGCTCATGTACTACTATATCTTCATTTGTAATATTTCCACCTTTAACATTTTCTTTTACACTTCCATCTTTGCTACTTTCGTTATGTACTATTACATCTGTTGTGATAATAAATGCTTCTTGATAGTAATAAATTACTTCTTCTACACCGTCTGCAATTTCCTTTTGTATAACTACATTTCCTGCTTCGTCTTTATTTCCTTCACTACCAACTAATTTATATCCATTTATCTCTACAGAACTTGTTGTTACTGTTGAACCAACACTATCTATATTTATTATATCTTCATGTAATTTTTGTGTTGTTCCTTCCAAATAATGATGTGTTATGACTTTTCCTTCATATGGTACATATCTTACGACTACTTCCTTATTTTCAGTCATATTTTCAAATTTATCTATATAAATTTTTCCATCTCTTATTTCGAATGGTACAACTTCTCCATTTACAGTTATTGATTCTAGCTTATACCCATTTCCAGGCTCCGCTATAATATCATTTACACTATTTTCACCATATTTTACAGTTTCATATGTTTCTTGGTCTTCTCCTAAAATAGTTCCACCTTTTTCTGTTCTTCCTTCATTAAGCTCTTCTTCTGGTATCTCCACTCTAGTTGTTATTTTTAATTGCTTACGCTTATAATAATATGTTACTTCTTCATTTTGTGTTATATCTTTTTCTTCATCACCTACTACTTTAACTAATTCGTAAGCTTCTAATAAATCTTCTGAAACATTTGTCTTGTAATGCTCATTTTCTTCATAGTAACCTTGTTCATCTTCTTTAAGTTCATCTTCTGTTCCCTCTAAATAATGATGTACTGTTAATTCCAATGGCTTTTTATTGTAATAATAGTATACATGTTGCTCTTCTTCTGTAAATTTACCTGATGCATTTTCAGGAATTACAAATTCACCATCTTCATTTTTTATTAAACGATATCCGTCTATATCTATCTTTGGTGCTGTTGTATATTCATAGTTTTCTTTTCCTATTATTGTTTCATCTTCAGCAAGTTCTACTGCTTCATTTTTATATTCTGGTCCTGTTCCTTCTAAGTAATGATGTACAATAACTTTTGCCTCTTTTGAATTTGTAACTATTAATTCATAATCAATATCTTTATATTCCTCTTCAGGAATTTCTGGTTTTGTATATGAATCTATATTATTTTCAATAGTTATATTTTCAATTTCATAATCTAGTGTTGGGTACATATTTTTATTATAAACCCAATCATTTGCAGATACTATATCGCTCTTGTTATTATTTAGTTCATTTACAAATGAACTAGACTTCATTTCTGAATCAGATTTTGGCATAACAACTCCAGGATTTCCACCTTCTGGTTCACCATTCATTCCTTTTGTTGATTTTGTAGCCAAATAATATGTATTTAAAAGATCACTACTACTTAAAGAATATGCAATTCCTGCTATATTATCTGTATTATTTTCATCTATTAAAGTTCCTGCATTATAACAATTGTTTATTACGGAATTTGAGGAAACATAATATACAATTCCTGTTACACCATATTTTCCACTAACTTTACCTGTATTATAACAATTCTCTAATGTTGTACCTGAAATACTTTCTGCTATACCTCCAACAGGAGTATCTCCACTTTTTACAGTTCCTGTATTATAACAATTTTTAACTGTTGATCCATTTATCATAGATCCAATTCCACCTGCTAATGAATTAGTAGAAGTTATGTCACCTGTGTTATAGCATCTATTAAGAGTACAATTACTTATGATATATCCTATACCACCTGTTGGTTGTGCACAAATAGCATTTCCTTCATTATAACAATCTACTAATTGGCTTCCGCTTATATTACAAGATATACCACCTGCATATCCATTTGATTGTGTTTGCATTGTATTTCCTGTGTTATAACATTTTTCTAATGAACTATCAGTTATTGTACCTGCTATTCCTGCTACATAATAACTTATACCTGAACTACTAGCTTTTGACTCTACATTTCCTGTATTATATAGCTCCTTTGCAGTTACATTATATAGCGATGTTGTTATTCCTCCTGCATTACTATTTGCAGAATATACATTTCCTGTATTACCACATTTTGTTAATGTACCACCTGAAGTATATGTTATTAATCCTCCAGCACCATAACTGCCTTCTACGTTACCTGAATTATAACAATTTGATATATTACAATTTGATGTGCTTTGTGTTATTCCTCCAGCATTTGAGCCTTTTGAAGTTATTTTTCCCGTATTATAGAAATTATCCACTGTACAATTTGTTAAACTATATGCTAATCCTCCTACTGGTGCATTTTGATCTGTTACATTACCTGTATTATAACAATTTTTAATCGTACTATTTGTAATAGCTTGAGCAATTCCTCCTGAACAACCTGTTCCTGAAACATTTCCTGTATTATAACAATTACTTATTGTGCTATTATTTACTGTATATGCTAAACCACCTGTTGGTCCCATTGCCCTTATTTCACCAGTATTATAACAATTATCTAATATACTATTAGTTAATGTTGATGTTATACCACCTGTACATACACCATCAACTAATGCTGTGTTACTACAATATCTTATCTCACTATTTGTACTGTCATATACTAAGCCACCAGTAGGTACAGTTCCTCCCGTACTTGATTTTCCCTGTACTATTCCTCCTTCAACATGACAATTAGTTAATTTTGAATTTTTTAAGCCTCTAACTATTGCAGCACCACATGAAACATTTGTAGAATATACATTTGTTAATGTTAAATTACGTATTTCAGCATCTTCAACATAACCAAATAATGATCCATAACTTGTATTACTATAGAAGTTTTTAATTTTATATCCATTACCTTCAAATATTCCCTTGAAAATATTATCTGTACTTACTCCACCTATTGTATTAAATCCATTTGCTAACATTCCCCATTCTTCTTTTAATTCTTGAATTGTTTTTTCGCCATCATTTCCTTCATAGCTATTAACATCATCAAAATCTAAATCTTTAGTTAATACAATCGTTTTTCCTTCAAATGTATTTCCACTTGTTACTCTATTAGCAAATTTAACTAAATCATCTATACTGTCAATTTCTATATCTGCATTTGGAACAATTTTAAAGTATCTTGTTCTTTCTTCTTCTGAATCTGGTAATACATATCCATCTTGGCTTTTTAGCTCTATTGCTTTATAATATCCTGTTGGCAATGCTAATGGAACCTCACCGTTTTCATCTGTTGTAACAACATATACTCCATCTTCATTCTTTTCACCAATATATACTCCATCTAAGTCTTTTGCAAAATCACCACCTGTTGATAAATAGTATATCGCAAATTGTACTCCCTTCATTGGCTCTTCTGTATATTCATCTTTTTTTGTAAGTATGAAGTTTGGCTCAGCTATTGGAACAAATCTTACAACAACTTCCTTATCTTCATTCATATTTACAAATTTATCTAATATTACTTTTCCTTCATTATCTGTTGTAAAGTCTAGCTCTTTACCATTTACTGTTATACTTATAATCTTATAACCTGAATCAGGTGTAATTATAATATCTTTTTGGCTTGTTTTATTATACCCAACATTCTCATATGGTTGTTCATCTTTTCCTGATATTGTACCACCATCTTCTTTTTGTGTTGGTAATTTCTCAACCTTTGTTGTGATTTTTACTTGTAAATCTTTATCATTTTCTATTACAAGATTAATAGGCTCTTCGCTGATATTAATTGTTTTTTCCTCACTATTAAGTACATATCCTGTTGGTGCTTTGGTTTCTACTAGTTTATACTCTCCACTTGGCACTTGAATTTCAGCATAACCATTTGTATCTGTTACTAGGTTATATTCTTCCATTGATTCAGATACTAATTTGAATTCAGCCCCTGCTAATAGCTCACCTGTAATAGAATCTTTTTTAACTAATTTAAAATTAGTTGGTTTATTAATTATTGTAACTGTTTTATCTTTATCAGTTGATTTTAACTCGACTTCGACTTCCTCAGCTGATAACGCATATCCTTTTGGTGCTTTGGTCTCTACAATTTTGTATGTACATGTTTCATCAACTGGAACTCTACAAATACCATTTTTATCAGATGTAGCATTATATTTAATACCAGAATCAAAACCTGGCGTAACACTATACTCTCCGATTGGCTCTATGGTTATATTATTAATAAATAACCTATCGCTGCCGTTTGCTCCTGAAACATCTTTTCTATATCCAATATGTAAATAATATATCATTCCTCCTTCAAGCTGTTGTGAAGTATAATTATTATAAATTGAATTCGAGCCCGAAATATACATAAACCTTCCATTACTATTATTATACTCAACATCATTAGGGCTTCCGTTTACAGTGGCATAACCATAATCATACCCTGATTCACTTGAAATTTTAGCACTTACTACAACCTTAAATGTTCCTTGATAATTGCTTAAATCAATAGGAAAATATGCATATGCTGTACTTGAATTTACTCCAACGTTGTTTGGGACATATACATCCCCATTTTTTGAAAATGTATACTTTCCTTGGTTTTTAGATATTTCTCCTACACATGGTGCTGGATTAATTGCAAGTATATCAAAATTAGCACCTGCTAAAGGCTCACCGTTTTCATTTTGTTTTTGAATAATTAACAAATGATTACTTTTAACAAAAGTAACAACAATATGTTTATCTTCAAGTACATTTTCGAATATTGGTAATTCAACATTCCCATTCTCATCTGGAACAAATTGTATTTCCTCTCCATTTATTGTAATTTTAAAAATAGAATACCCCTCATCTGGCTTTATTTCTATAGGAATAACACTATCGTTACCTATTTTTACTTTTTCGACAATTTTTATATAACCATCATAATTGCTACCAGTAATAGTTCCACCTGATCTACTTTCTTCATTATATCCAATTTCTGTAGTAATATTATATTTCTTAATCGTATTATTTATATTTATATTAGTCTTTTCACTAATTATTGGTACCATTGTATATAATTTTGGACATGAATTCTTTCTATATGTCCACACATTATTTACATTTAATGTATCATAAAACATTTCACTTTCCATTTCTGAAAGATTTATAGCTGTTCCATATCTATTAACTGTAGTTCCTGATAGAGTTACACTATCTGCATAATATGTATTTTTAATTAAATTTGGAACATTATCTGAACTCATATAAGTATATCCTATTATAGGTCCACAAGACCCATTTTCTACATTACCAATATTATAACAGTTAACTATTTTATCTGATGCAACTGCAGATGAATTCCAATCTCCTACAATTCCTCCAGACTTACTAGAACAAGATATATCACCTGCATTATAACAATCTGTTATAGTAGGAGAACCTTCTCCTATTATACCTCCTACACTTCCTCCTGAAAGATTTCCTGTATTATAGCAATTCACAATATTCGTAGCACCTTTTCCTACTATACCTCCTACAGGCCCATTCATGGTATACTCTCCTGAAGGATTTCCATTAGTAGCTAATCCCATAAGATTTCCTGTATTATAACAATTAATAATATTGCATGTCCCCTCAGCTACTCCAACAATACCTCCTAACCCATATGAGCTATAAGTATTCATTGATTGTATAGAATTAGTATTATAACAATTTTTTATTGTTGTTTCACCACTTACTATTCCTACTATACTTCCAACAGCTTGAGCATTTAATGACAAATATTCAGTCCTACAATTATCTATACATCCACCCTGAATATTTCCTACAATTCCACCTGCACTTGAATAACCACCCCTTGAGAGACTAGTTACTGACCCTGATACATAACAATTTTCAAAATTTGTATTTGTAGCATATGCAGCAATTATTCCAGCACCATATCCTTTAACACTTCCGTTTACGGTTAGATTCTTTATTGTTGTTCCACTATTAACAGTTCCAAATAATCCTGCATTTCTTATAGCATATACAGTAGTACTTGTATTTAAACTAGATCCATCTGAATTTAAACCACTTATTGAATAGCCATTTCCATCAAAAACTCCTTGGAAATTGTTTATTGGCATCCAACCTTGACCAGAAGTAACTTCAGACATAATTCCTTGTACAGTGCCATTATCATTATAATCACCATACTGAGTAGAGCTAGAATTACGATATGAACTAGATGAATGGAATGATAACGATCTCATCAACTTTAATGTTTTTCCTCTGTAGTTACTTGTATTTAAACGTACATCTATTAAATCCTCTATATAGTTTATTTCCACAATATTATCATCTTGATTAAATTCATCCTCTTTACCTCCAATTTCAAAAAATTCAGCAGTATATTCATCTTCATAATTTTCTGGGAATACTACTTCAACTGCTTTATATTTTCCTTTTTTTAGAGGTAATACTATACTTCCATTTTCATCTGTTGTTACAATATATTCATCTTTATCATTTTTTTCTCCAACATAATTTCCTTGTGTATCTTTAGCAAATCCAATTGTAATTCCATCAGAATTTATTTCATATATTGCAAATCCTACATTAGCTAAAGGTATACCTGTATCTTTATCTGTTTTAATTAATTTAAATAATGGAACATCTTTTATAATAATAGTTACATTATTTCCGTCGATTTTTACGTCTTTTACAGAAGTTAAGTTTTCTTTATTTTCAATATCTACTTTTAAATTTCCATCTTCATTTTTACTAACATTAAATGTTATTTCTTCAATATTACTACAATATCCACTAGGTGCCTCTAATTCTTGTAATGTATATTTTCCTGATATATCTTTTCCTTCTACATATACATACATATCTTCAATATTAATTTCTCCATTTTCATCTGTAGCTAGAGAATGTGTTTCTCCCAATTCTTCAGCTTCAAACTGAAATTTAGCACCTTCCAATTTTTTATAATTATCTACATTTGTATCATTAGTATCTTCAACTTTTAGTATCTTTAAATTATATGTTGGTATCTTTTCATTTTCCAAATCTACATAAACATTAATATAATCTGAATCATCTGTATTTTCTATTCTACAATTTTCAAAATTAGAATTATTGCTTTCTATACTAAAGCTTCCATCAGGATTTTTTAAAAATTTAAAATTTATATCTTCTAGCTCATAATATCCTTTATTTTCTATTTCTTGTATTGTATACTCGTTATTTGGCTCCAAATTTTCTATTACAATTTTTCCATTTTCATCTGTATAATATAGTTTATTATTCATGCTAAATACAACATTCTGCAAATTCTCACCAGTTGTCAGATTCTTTTTAGTCAAAATTACACTATATTTAGGTTCATCCTCAGTCCTTATTTCTACTTTATCTGATTCTGAATTAAATGTTATCTTATTATCAATTGGATTTTCAAGTTGTAAATTTCCATCTTCACCTTCAAAAACTTTAAAATTCAATACTTCATCATTTAAATAATACTTATCAGGAGATTTAATTTCCTTAACTTCATAATCCATTCCTACATATAATTTTCCTGTACTGCAAATTCCGTTTTCACCAGTTTTTAATAATTTATTAACTCCATAACCACTTATTTGATATGTAGCTCCAGGAACTGCTCTATTTGTTCCCTTCTTTAATTTTAGCAAATCAAAATCATAATACCTAACTAACTTCATTCCCAACTTATTAGGCTCTGTACTTATTGCTAATTTTCCACCAGCTGTATGCAATTCAAAATTAATTGCATGTTCACTATATGATATAGTATTGTATTCTGCGTTTTCTGGGAATTCTATTCCATATGTGAATGTATATGACGCTCCTGCTGAAATAATATAATCACCAAAATCTATTAAATATGTTTTTACTTTACTCCAATCTTCTGGCTCTTTTGTCCATGCATTATCACTATTATTTAATTCATTAGTTACATCTAATTTCTCAGAATAATACACAGTGACAATATTCTTCAAACTCTCTGGTATTACTATACCTGTTGATTTCATTTTTACATCAAATTCTGAACCCAATTTACTTCTATTTATTGGATAAATATTTTCTTTTGATGGAATAACACCAACAATTTTAAGTTTATCTGCATTTACAGTATAATTATTTAATACAAATAAATTAATATTAGCATCTTTTTGTGTTTCTTCTATATCTACAACATTTGGTGCTATTTTTACACTTCCCTTTTCATTATAATCTGATATATATTGGCTAGTTATCATGCTATTTGGTGCTGCAAAATTTATTTTAGTTGAATGCCATCCTACATTTTCTTCTGTATTCTTATTATCATCTATATCATATTGATCTTCTATAGGATATCTATATCCATCTCCTTCTTCGTTATATGCATATAATATAATATCTTTTGTTGATGTTTTAACAGATGGGTCTGGTGTTACGTCACAATTTATTGTTATATCATAATCATTAATTGGATTATCATTTTCTGTTATTATTTTTATTAAATAATTTTCGCCTTCTTCATATAATTCATAACCCAATATTTTTACTTCTGGATTACTTATAGTAATATTATTTATATTAACCGCAATTATTTCTTTAGGTAATTTAACTATAAATTGTCCATTTTTCCATCTTGCACTGCTCCTATCCCCAACAGTAGGATTAATATAAATACAAAAATTCTTTCTTGTCTCTTGTGTATTTAATGTATTAAGATCTGTAGTACTTATTCTAGCCAAAGATTCTATTCCTGTATATCTTGCATATCCTACATCATTTTGATTTTTATATTCTTGATTATCTACTTGAACACTTCCATATAAATAACTATAAATATATTCAAGTTTATCAAAATCCTCTTTACTTATTTTTTCAACTAATAATTCATCATCTATTTCTTTTAAATTATGAGCTGTAAATACTTGATCTTTTTGAATATTGCTTGTCTCAATTCTTATATGTTTTACTGGAGTTACATATTTATACATTTGTGTGCGTGAATATAAATTCCAATCATCTTTTGTAAACTTATGGATTAATTCATTAGTTTCATCATTATATACATTTATATATCCATTTTCACCTAATGCATTATCTGGATTTGAAAAATATATTCCTACATTTTGTATATATTCTAGCATACTAGAATATTGATTTTCTTTATTTAAAAATTTATCTGTATATTTTTCTGTTGTTTCTTTCATTAGTATAGATGTAATATTATCTGTATTATTTGTTCTAAAACTCCAATCAACCCAATAATAATCTTCTTCTGTTTCTTTTACCTCATTATTATATATTTCTAACGGCTTAGTTTTTAAAACATAATATCCATTTCCACTCTTTTCGACAACAGAAACATCAAATTCATTATATTTTTCACCTGGTGTTACTACATATTTTGAATAATTTAGTACTATTAAAGCACTAGCAATATTTGATTTTTTTGGATTTGAAAATTCTTTATTACTATTATTATATCCTTCATAATATGTACTAACTGGTATCTCTAATCTTATATTTTCATCTAATTCGTTATATGCTTCATATGGATATTGTATTTCAACAGTATACACATTATTTTTAGAAAGTGCTGTTGTAATATTACCGTTATCATCTACAATGGATTCTCTTTTTATTGTTAAAACTCTAGAATCTTCATCGTAAGTATAATTACCAGTTGTTACGACTTTAATTGGATTGTATCCATTAAGTTGCGGAATTTCTGCAAATGTGCTTGTCTCTTTTAATAATAATTCCTCTCTTGTTTCATTTGTATCTATATCTACCTGGAAAGAAATCCCATTATCTTCAAGTTTTATTTCCTCCATTTTTTTATTTATTGCTTTTCCTTTAATTTTAGCACCAATATCACCATACCAATCTACAACTACTTTTGCAGTTTTAGTAATCGGTGTTTCAGTTTTTCCATCTGCTGATACATGAATTCCTGTTAATGTAATTGTTGTTTCTTTGCTATAATTATATATATTATTACCTATATCAGACTTTACAGTACCCCACATTATTTTTTGAGATCCTGCAGGTATGTTGTTACATAAATTTATTGATTTTGTTTTTCCCATATAGTTTCCTGCTACTATGCTATCTGATATTATAGCAGTCTCCCATGTAAAGTTTCCTGCATCCAATCTTATTTGACCATTTTTAAAGTATCCATCTGTAAGTACATTTAACTCAATAAATAATTCATCTGTTGAATTAATATTCTTACATGTTCCCTTCAATTTT
Organism: Clostridia bacterium; assembly: GCA_045643465.1. GTDB lineage: Bacteria > Bacillota > Clostridia > TANB77 > CAG-508 > CAG-492. Next base: position 13,312 of record JAZUKV010000006.1, read on the forward strand.
TCTGCATATCCGTCACCATCTAAATCACGTGTGAAGAAGGCCAAAAATTTTACATATTCATTTTCGCCTTTTTCTTCCTCTTCACTTACTTGTTCATAATTTAGAGATCTTAATATTTCTGGATCTGCTATTGATTGTACTGTTTGATTTTTGCTTATGTTGTTATTAACATATGCTATTATTGCCAATACAAATATAGCAAGTGTTGCAATTATTCCAGTTATAATTTTGCTCTTTCCTCTTCCATTCATTTTAATGACTCCTTTCAGTATCTCTCCACATAAATTTGAAAGCATTATCAATTTTTTATAATCAGATATTAACATATAAATAAATCCTTAAGAAAAATTAAAATTTATATTTTTCTTAAGGATTTATATGATTCACGTTATATTATTTTTATATTACAATTATATGTTAATTATTATATAGAGGTATTACATTTATGTTACAAACTTATAGTGCCTATTTCCGTAATAAAAATAGACAGTTACAAATTCTTTATGAATTGAACTGTCTATTTTTTATTTTTTAATTATTAAAGAATGACTCAAACTCTTCGCCATCTATTTTTTCTTTTTCTAATAATACTCCTGCTACAGCATGAAGTTTATCTATATTCATTTTTAATATTTCTTCTGCATTTTTGTATGCTGTATCAATTATAGTTTTAACTTCTTCGTCTATTAATCCTGCTGTTTCTTCTGAATATTCTTTAGATTGAGCAAAATCTCTTCCTAAGAACACTTCTTCTTGTCCTGAACCTAATGTCATTGGTCCTATTCTATCACTCATACCATATTTTGTAACCATAGCTCTAGCTATTTTTGTTGCTCTTTCGATATCATTACTTGCTCCTGTTGAAATATCATCTAAAATCAACTTTTCAGCTACTCTACCACCTAAAAGTGATATTATATTTTCTTGCATCTCTGATTTTGACATAAATGATTTATCTTCAGTTGGTCTATACATTGTATATCCACCTGCCATTCCTCTTGGAACAATTGATATCTGATGAACATCATCTTGTGTTGGTAAAAACTTACTAACTACTGCATGTCCAGCTTCATGATATGCAACTAAGCGATTTTCTTTTTCACTTCTAACTCTGCTCTTCTTTTCTGGTCCCATTGTAACTTTAACCATAGCATCTTCAACATTTTTCATATTAACTTCTGTTTGATTATTTCTAGCTGCTAACAATGCAGCTTCATTTAATACATTCTCTAAATCTGCTCCAGAAAATCCTGATGTATTTTTAGCTATTATTCCTAAATCAACATCACTTGCTAATTTTTTCTTTCTTGCATGAACTTCTAATATTTGCTCTCTAGCTTTTACATCTGGTTGTGATACAACTATTTGTCTATCAAATCTTCCAGGTCTTAATAAGGCTTTATCAAGTACATCAGGTCTATTTGTAGCTGCCATAACTATTACACCTTCATTTAATGCAAATCCATCCATTTCAACTAATAATTGATTTAATGTTTGCTCTCTTTCGTCATGTCCTCCACCTAAACCTGCACCTCTTTGTCTACCAACAGCATCAATTTCATCTATGAAAATTATGCATGGCGCATTTTTCTTTGCTTGCTCAAATAAATCTCTTACTCTTGAAGCTCCAACACCAACAAACATTTCAACAAAGTCTGAACCACTTATTATAAAGAATGGCACTCCTGCTTCTCCTGCTACAGCCTTTGCAAGTAATGTTTTACCAGTTCCAGGATGTCCTACAAGTAAAACTCCTTTTGGTATTCTTGCTCCCATATCTGTGAATTTCTTTGGGTTCTTTAAAAATTCAACAATTTCTTGTAGCTCTTGTTTTTCTTCATCAACACCCGCTACATCATTAAATGTTACTTTATTTTTATCAGATTGTGAAACAACTCTTGCTTTGCTTTTTCCAAATGACATTGTTTTGTTTCCAGATTGCTTTCCACCAATTGCTACAAACATAAATATAAAGAATATTAACAGCAAACCTATTGGTAATAACAAAGAAAAAATTGTTACCCATATTGATTCTGATTCTTGATTAACTGATATTTTTTCTTCCTTCATTTGTTGATTAATATCATTCATTAATGTTTGAATGTCTGGAATATTAACTTCTTTTTCTGATGTCCCATCATTGAACTTTACTATAGCAGCATTACCGTTTGAATTTATATCAATTGATGCCACCTGCTGCTTTTCAACTTTAGATACTAATTCTGAATATGTAAATTTTCTATCTGCATTATCATATATTGCACTAATTCCAACAATTAAGATAACACCTATTATCAACCATATTGCTAATGTTTTTATACCGTTTTTCAAATTTTATCCTCCTCCATGTGCATACACAAGTGTATATGCAACCTATTTTATAACATATATTATATAGCATACTTTCTACTGTAATTCAAGTGCTTACACAAAAGTTTCATAATAGATAATCGCTATTTTTCTATGTTTTTCAACAATTTTTAATTATAGTCATTTTAGAATGTCAATAACTGATTAATAATTTACTTTATTATATAAAAAAACGCAAATACTATTTAATTTAAATTTACTACGGAATACGCCTCTTTATCGTTTTTATAGTAATATTACATTTTTATTTCATTTTTGAATATTATCTTTAATTTTGCTTATTCTTACGGAATACATACCTTTCAAGTCAATATAAAATACACAACATTGATTTTTTAGATATCTTTTTATATAATTAAATTAAATAATATTTAAGGAGGTACGTAAATGTTACTATCAACCACATCAACAATAGAAAATAGAGCTATCAAAGAATATAGAGGAGTAGTATTTGGCGAAGTTATTAACGGTATTAGTTACACAAAAGATTTTGCTGCATCTTTTACAAATTTTGCAGGAGGAAGATCAAAAGAATATGAAGAAGAGCTAATTAATTCTAGAGCTGATGCTTTAAATGAATTAATGGCTAGAGCAGAAAAAGTAGGTGCTAATGCTGTCATAGGATTGCATATTGACTACGAAACTATTAATTCTATGCTATTAGTAGTCGCATCTGGAACAGCTGTTGTAATTGAATAAATTTAAATAAAGGAGGTCTTGGTATGGCAAAGAAAACAGATTATATCGGTGAAGAATTTAATAATGAATCTAAAAATAATAAAACAAGAATTGATGCTGATTTTGTCGGTATTGATGAACAATATGTTCCCAACTCAAATAAAACACAAAACAGCACTAATCAAAGTACTTATTCAAAAGAAAACCGTCAAGCTAAAATATTAGTAAAAGGATATCTAATATGGTTTATTGTATTTTTTGTTTTAACTTTTCTATTTATAATTCTCTTTATATTCCGCATGTTTAATAATACAAAAACTGTAGAAAATACAGTATCTAGTATCTCTACAAACGACTTATCTAATATTTCAAATACAGCTTATGATAAAAGCAAAATAAGCGATTATGAGGTTTTTGAATTTAACTCTGACTACACGTCTACTGCTAAATTAAGCCCTGCATCTGGCTTTTTCGTTAAAACTTCTATAAATTCAGCTATAGCTGCTAATGAAGAAGGAAAATATCTTGTTACTGTAGTATATAATGATAAAGAATATAAAACTGCTACAGAAATAAAATCTATTAAAGATTCATTTTCTTCTGAAAAAAAATATAATTTTTCATATGAGTGTGAATATGAGACTGGCTTAGTAAATAAATTAATTATAAGTGATGCTAAATAAAAAAAACGTTGAAACTTTTGTTTCAACGTTTTTTATTTTATTCCATTGTTTCAGTTTCGTCTTCGCTAACTTCAACATTTTGCTCTTCTTGCTCTGTTGTAATTTCAGTATCTTGGTATATTTTCATACCTGTTCCTGCTGGAATTAGTTTACCGATAATAACATTTTCTTTTAATCCAATTAATTCATCTGTCTTTCCTTTTATAGCAGCTTCAGTTAATACTTTAGTTGTCTCTTGGAAAGATGCTGCTGATAAGAAACTTTCTGTAGCTAAAGAAGCTTTTGTAATACCAAGTAATACTCTCTTACCTGTTGCTGGTGTCTTTCCTTCTGCGATTACTCTATTATTTTCATCTTCGAAATCATACATATCAACAAGTGATCCTGCATATAAGTTAGTATCTCCGTTCTCTTCAACTCTTACTTTCTTAAGCATTTGTCTTGCAATTAATTCAATATGTTTATCATTGATATCAACACCTTGGTTTCTATAAACTTTTTGAACTTCTGTTATTAAGTAATTAAATACTCCATCAGGACCTTTAATTGCTAATATTTCTCCAGGGTTCATAGAACCTTCTGTTAATGGATCTCCTGCTTTAACCTCATCATCGCTTCTAACTTTAATCTTAGATCCAAATGGTATTGTATATGTTCTAATATCTTCTTTATTAGCAACAACAACTTCTTTTTTATTCTTTTCTTCTGAAACTTTTACAGTACCAGAAATTTCTGTCATTATAGCTAATCCCTTTGGTTTTCTAGCTTCGAATAATTCCTCGACTCTAGGAAGACCTTGTGTAATATCTGCAACACCGGCAACACCACCAGAGTGAATAGTTCTCATCGTAAGCTGTGTACCAGGTTCACCTATAGATTGAGCAGCTATTATACCAACAGCTTCACCAATACTTACTTTATCACGAGTTGCAAGTCCCATTCCATAACATTTAGCACAAACACCATGTTTTGTTCTACATCCTATTACTGAACGAACCATTACTTTTTCATATCCGGCAGCAACTATTTGAGATGCTATTTTATCTGTAATCATTGTTTCTGTGTCAACAATTACTTCATTAGTTTCTGGATTAACGATATTATCTAATGGATATCTACCTACTAATCTTTCTTCTAATTTTTCAACTATTTGATTTCCATCTTTAATAGCTTCAATTTCAAGTCCATCGTGAGTTCCACAATCATGATCTCTAACAATAATATTTTGTGATACATCAACTAATCTTCTTGTTAAATATCCAGAATCGGCTGTTCTTAAGGCTGTATCAGAAAGACCTTTACGAGCACCATGAGCAGCAATAAAGTATTCGATTGGGCTTAAACCTTCCCTAAAGCATGATGTGATTGGAATTTCAACTGTTTTACCTGTTGTACTAGCCATAAGTCCACGCATACCAGCAATTTGTTTTAACTGGTCTAAGTTACCTCTGGCTCCAGATTCACTCATCATGTAAACAGGATTTAATTTTTCAAAGTTTTCTTTCATTGCAATTTTAACATCATCTGTTGCTTTACTCCAGATTTTAATTACTGCATTATAACGTTCATCGTTTGTTATTAAACCACGTTTATATTGTTTTGTTATATTATCAACTTGTTTGTATGCATCTTCAATAATTGTTTTCTTTGCTTCAGGTACTTTAACATCACTAACTGAAACTGTTATAGCTCCAACTGTAGAATATTTATAACCTGTTGATTTAATATAGTCTAATAACTCAGCTGTATCACTTAATCCATGTACATTAATTGAATTTGCGATAATTTTTCCTAAATTTTTCTTTGTTACTACAAAGTTAATTTCAGGATCAAATTCTGTTTCTGGATTTGATCTATCTACAAATCCTAAATCTTGTGGAATTCCTTTATTATATATTATTCTTCCAACTGTTGTTCTAACTTTACCAAATCTTTCATTTCCTTGCTCATCAACTTTTCTCATCTTTACAAATATATCGGCATGCATTCCTAATTCATGATTTTCATGAGCTATTACTGCTTCTTCAGGTGAACTAAAGTAATTTCCTTCACCTTTTTCTCCAGGTACTTCCATTGTTAAATAGTAAGCACCAAGAATCATATCCTGTGTAGGAACTGTTACTGGTTTACCATCTTGTGGTTTTAATAAGTTGTTTGTTGAAAGCATTAAATATCTTGCTTCTGCTTGAGCTTCTGGTGATAAAGGTAAGTGAATAGCCATCTGGTCTCCATCGAAGTCAGCATTGAATGCTGTACAAACTAATGGGTGTAATTTAATAGCTCTACCTTCAACAAGAACTGGCTCGAAAGCTTGTATTCCTAGTCTATGTAGTGTTGGGGCACGGTTTAACATTACAGGGTGATCTTTAATAACATCTTCCAATATTCCCCAAACTTCTGGATGTAATCTTTCAACCATTCTCTTTGCATTTTTGATATTATGTGCAATTCCTCTTCCAACTAATTCTTTCATAACAAATGGTTTGAACAATTCAACTGCCATTTCCTTTGGAACACCACATTGATATATCTTAAGTTCAGGTCCAACAACGATAACTGAACGTCCAGAATAATCAACACGTTTTCCTAATAAGTTTTGACGGAAACGACCTTGTTTTCCTTTTAACATATCTGATAAAGATTTTAATGCTCTGTTACCAGCACCTGTTACAGGTCTTCCACGTCTTCCATTATCTATTAAAGCATCTACAGATTCTTGTAACATTCTTTTCTCATTTCTTACAATAATTTCTGGTGCTCCAAGCTCTAATAATCTTTTTAATCTGTTATTTCTGTTAATAACTCTTCTATATAAATCATTTAAATCTGATGTAGCAAATCTTCCACCATCTAATTGAACCATAGGTCTTAATTCTGGTGGAATAACTGGAATAACATGCATTATCATCCATTCAGGTCTGTTATTTGATAATCTGAATGCTTCTACTGTATCCAATCTTTTTATTAATTTAGCTTTCTTTTGCTCACTAGCCTTTAATAGCTCTTTCTTTAATTTCTCTGCTAATTTCTCTAAATCTACTTCTTCTAATAATTTATATAAAGCTTCTGCTCCCATTTCTGCTTTGAAAGATCCTTTTCCGTATTTTTCTACAGCTTCATGGTATTCTTTTTCAGTTAATACTTGTGCTTTCATTAAGCCAGTATTTCCTTTATCTGTAACTATGTATGATGCAAAATAAACTACTTTTTCTAAGTTTCTTGGAGAAATATCTAACATTAAAGCAATTCTACTTGGAATTCCTTTGAAATACCAAATATGAGCTACTGGTGCAGCAAGCTCTATATGTCCCATTCTTTCTCTTCTTACTTTTGATTTTGTAACTTCAACACCACATCTGTCACAAACTATTCCTTTATATCTAACTCTTTTATACTTACCACAGTGACATTCCCAGTCTTTTGTTGGTCCAAATATTCTTTCACAGAAAAGACCATCTTTTTCTGGTTTTAATGTTCTATAATTTATTGTCTCTGGCTTTTTTACTTCGCCTTTTGACCATTCTCTAATTAACTCATCAGATGCTAATCCAATTTTAATTTTATCAAAATTCTCTAATTCCTCCATTAGGTAGGGGCCTCCTTTCAAAACAGTTTCTCTGTTTTGCTCTTCTTTATTAAATAAACTTTAGCTATCATTAGTTAGCATTCATATTGTATATATTCATTCATAATTTTTAATTCACACTGCTGCACAATTCATAGCTGTTTAAAACTTATTACTTCAAATATATTATTCAATTAAATTATTGCACGTTGGCAATTTAAAATTGCCAATCGTACATATTATCTGACGAATTATTCATCTTCTCCGAAATCATCGTCCATTTCCATATCTTCATCTAAAAAGTCATCGAAATCACTTTCATCATCAAAAGATTCATCTGACATATCAGATTCAAATTCATCATCTTCTGACATCTCAAAATCTTCATCATTATCATCAATTTCTGAAGATTCATCAGCTTCAATATATCCATCTTTTATTTCAGATTCATCTACAACTGTATCCTCTACTGCCTTTTTATCTTCTATATTAAAGTCTATTCCGTCTTCAATATTTTCTTTCAATTCTAGCTCTACATCATCTTTAGTATATAGACGAATGTCTAATCCTAAAGATTGAAGCTCTTTTACAAGAACTTTAAAGCTCTCTGGAACTCCTGGTTGAGGAATATTTTCACCTTTAACAATTGCTTCATAAGTTTTTACTCTTCCTACAACATCATCAGATTTAACTGTTAACATTTCTTGTAGAGTATATGCAGCACCATATGCTTCAAGTGCCCAAACTTCCATCTCTCCAAAACGTTGTCCACCAAATTGAGCTTTACCTCCTAGAGGTTGTTGTGTTACTAATGAGTATGGTCCTGTTGAACGAGCATGAATCTTATCATCAACTAAGTGGTGAAGTTTTAACATATACATAACACCTACTGTAATTGGGTTATCAAATAATTCACCTGTTCTACCATCACGTAACCATCTCTTACCATCTCTAGATAGGCCTGCTTCTTCTAATAAATCTTCAATTTCTTCAGATTTAGCACCATCGAATACTGGTGTTTCAACTTTGAAACCTAAAGCTTTTGCAGCCATACCTAAATGAACTTCTAGAACCTGTCCTAAGTTCATACGAGATGGAATACCTTGAGGGTTAAGTACTATATCTACTGGTGTACCATCTTCCATAAATGGCATATCTTCTTCTGGTAAAATTCTTGAAATAACACCTTTGTTACCGTGACGTCCAGACATTTTATCACCAACAGAAATTTTTCTTTTTGTTGCAATATAACATCTAATAACTTGGTTAACACCAGGTCCTAATTCATCAGAATTTTCTCTAGTGAATATTTTAACATCAACTATTGTTCCAGCTTCTCCATGTGGTACACGAAGTGATGTATCTCTAACTTCTCTGGCTTTTTCACCAAATATAGCACGAAGTAATCTTTCTTCAGCTGTTAGCTCTGTTTCTCCCTTAGGAGTAACTTTACCAACTAATATATCTCCTGGTCTTACTTCAGCACCAATTCTTATGATACCATCTTCGTCTAGATCTTTTAATCCATCTTCACCAACATTTGGAATGTCTCTTGTAATTTCTTCTGGTCCTAATTTTGTATCACGACATTCACAATCATATTCTTCAATATGAATAGATGTATATACATCTTCTTTTACTAATCTTTCACTTAATAAGATAGCATCCTCGTAGTTATATCCTTCCCATGTCATGAATGCTATAATTACGTTTTTACCAAGAGCCATCTCACCATTTTGTGTTGAAGGTCCATCAGCTAATATATCTCCAACTTTTACTTTTTCTCCTCTAGCTACTATTGGTCTTTGATTAATACATGTTCCACCATTTGTTCTCTTGAATTTGCGTAATTTATATTTGTCAAGAACATTATTTTTATTTCTTACGACAATCTCGTCTCCACTAACTTTTTCTACTATACCTTCATTTTCAGCAACAACTGTTATTCCTGAATCCTTAGCGGCTCTATACTCTATACCAGTTCCTACTATAGGAGCTTCTGTTATTAATAGTGGTACAGCTTGACGTTGCATGTTTGATCCCATTAATGATCTCTTAACGTCGTCATGCTCTAAGAAAGGAATCATTGCAGCAGCTACAGAAACAAGTTGTTTTGGTGAAATATCTATGTAATCAACTTGTGATTTATCAACTTCAAGAATTTCTTCTTTGAATCTTGCTCTTATTCTGTTATTTTTAAATCTTCCCTCTTCATCTAATGGCTCTGTTGCTTGAGCAATTATATATTTATCTTCAATATCTGCAGACATATATTCTATAATATCTGTTACTTTTCCTGTTTCTTTATCAACCTTTTTATATGGTGTTTCAACAAATCCATATTCGTTTATCATTGCAAAACATGAAAGTGCTGAAATAAGTCCAATGTTTGGTCCTTCTGGAGATTCAACAGGACATAATCTACCATAATGAGTATGGTGTATATCTCTAACTTCGAATCCAGCTCTTTCTCTTGTAAGACCACCAGGTCCTAAAGCTGAAATTCTTCTTTTATGTGTTAACTCAGATAATGGATTTGTTTGATCCATGAATTGTGATAATTGAGAACTTCCAAAGAATTCTCTTATTGATGATGTTATAGGTTTTGTATTAATTAATGTTTGAGGTGTTACAACATCTAAATCTTGAGTTGTCATTCTTTCACGAACTGCTCTCTCTAATCTTGTTAGACCAATTCTAAATTGGTTTTGTAATAATTCTCCAACACATCTAATACGTCTATTTCCTAAATGATCTATATCATCGATTTCACCTAATCCATATTCTAATCCTAATAAGTAACTTACTGAAGCAATCATATCTTCTGTTGTTACATGTTTAGGTATTAGCTCTTCTTCTCTTTCTCTTAGTGCATTTACTAATTTTTCTGGCTCTGTAGTTTCAACTATTGATTTTAATACTTCATAATTTACTTCTTCCTTAAAATGTAAATCGCTTAAATCTGTATCAGCTAAATATTTGTAAATATTAACTGTTCCGTTACCAATAACTCTAACTTTTTTATCATTAACTTTTAAGTCTACTATATTGATTCCAGAATTTTGAATTGCTTGTGCAATTTCTTCTGAAATTTCAGTATCTTTCTCAACTAAAAGTTCACCTGTTGTTGGATCTATAATATCATTATATGAAATTCTTCCTGTAATTCTAGTTGCTAAACTTAATTTTTGGTTGAATTTAAATCTTCCTACTTTAGATAAATCATATCTTCTATGATCAAAGAATAAACCATTAAATAAGTTTCTTGCTGCATCAACTGTTGGAAGTTCTCCTGGTCTTAATTTTTTATAAATCTCGATTAGAGCTTCATCTTGAGTCTTTACAGTGTCTTTGTTTATTGTAGCAATTAATTTATCATCTTCTCCAAATAAATCTATTATTTGTTGATCTGTTTCTAAACCAATAGCTCTTAATAATGATGTGACTGGTAATTTTCTAGTTCTATCAACTCTAACATTTATTATGTCGTTTGAATCTGTTTCATATTCAATCCATGCTCCACGGATAGGCATAACTGTTGATGTGAAAATTCTTTTTCCTGATTTATCAAATTCTGAAGCATAATAACATCCTGGTGAACGTACTAACTGGCTAACTACAACTCTTTCAGCTCCATTTATGATGAAAGTTCCACTTTCTGTCATTAATGGGAAATCTCCTAAATAGATTTCTTGCTCTTTGATTTCACCTGTTTCTCTGTTAATTAATCTAACCTTAACATGTAATCTTGTAGAATATGTAGCATCTCTTTCTTTTGCTTCTTCTTGAGTATATTTAGTTGTTTTTTCCATGTAATAGTCGAAAAATTCAAGAACTAAATTTCCTGTATAATCGATTATTGGAGATATGTCTCTTAATACTTCTCCTAAACCTTCTTCAACAAACCAATTATAAGAATCTTTTTGAACTTGGATAAGATTTGGCATATCGATTGAATCGCCAATTTTTGAAAACGATTTTCTTACCGCTTTCTCATGTTTTATTTCTTTTAACAAAACAAATCACCCCTATAAAAATTTAAGCAGAATAAAAAAATGATAACTGAAATATTTCAAGTTTGCATTATTAAAATTATTATTTGCACATTTGAATATACAGATATCTATTATATATGAAAATTAAGGCAAGTCCTTCTTATTTTTACAAATCAGACAATATGATAAAACTCACTGCTCTTAAGCTTATCAATATCTCCTTTTTGTAGAATAATTCCTCTTGCTTTAACTTGACATAACAAGGTTGTAAATGGTGCAATAAAAAGGTATGATGTCTTTTTTGACAACTACCTTTTGCGTTTGAATTATTTTAAATCTTTTGTTAATAAATATCGGCACAATTCCTACGCTGAATATATTAAATATGAATCTTATTGTTAATAGTTCTAATATTTATAAATCAATTTTACGTATATTTGTGTCATTTTCTTATAATTCACCCAACTATTATATTATATAATTATATATAAAGTCAATCATCTTATTGAATTTTTTTAAAATTTTTAATGTTTTTTTATTTATAACTTCATTTGTACAAATATGTCGAATACTGTCTTACGATTTATATTGAAAATTATATAAAAATGGCTTATACTATTTTGTATTGATATCAAATTTTTATCTGGCGATTCTGCCAATTTTTTCCAAATTATTATCAAATATATTTGACTATATAATTATTTCATAAGGAGGGTTATATATATTGAGTAAATTACTACAATTAACAAATGATTACGTTTTTAAACGAACATTTGGTAATACCGGTCAGGAGGAAATTACTAAGATTTTATTAAAAAATATATTAAATACAAATATTACTGAAATCGACTTGGATAAAAAAACAATTACTGAAAAAGAATTAATGGACGATAAAGTCGGAATTCTTGATATTAAAGCAATTATAAATAACAATACTCAAGTAGATATAGAAATGCAAGTCGTTAATCAAAAAAATATAGAAGAACGCATTCTTTTTTATGGTAGTACGCTTTTTTCTAAAGGAATCTCTGCAGGTCAGCATTATGAAGATTTATCAAAAACTGTTGTCGTTTTAATTGCAGATTTTGAATTAGACAAATTATCTTCAATAAAAAAATACATTACAAAATGGAATATTCGAGAGCATGATTACTCTAAAATTATATTGACAGATGCCTTGGAATTTTATATACTAGAATTACCAAAAGTTAGCAAATACAAGAATATCACTACTTCAAAATGCTTAAACTTATGGTCAAATTTTATAAAAGATCCAGAGGTGATAAGTATGTCTGATAAAGAAATAGAAAATGAAGTAAATCCTGAATTAAAAGAAACTAAAAAAGCTATTAAAAAAGCAAAATCTTTACTAGAGCAAATTAGTGATGATGAACATGAAAGATATTTAGCTGAAATGAGAGAAAAATATATCCGAGATCAACATGCAATCGAACAATATGGATATGAAAAAGGATTCGAAAAAGGTATTAAAAATGGCACTGAACAAGGCATCCAGCAAGGCATCCAACAAGGTATCCAACAAGGCATACAACAAGGTATTGAACAAGGTATTGAACAAGGCATTGAACAAGGCATTGAACAGGGAATTCAGCAAGGAATATCTCAAGGTAGCTTTAACGAAAAAATAGAAATTGCAAAAAAACTTATAGCAGAAAATTTTGATTTTGACCTAATATCTAAGATTACTGAATTAGATGTTAAAGAGATTTCAAAATTAATAAAAAAATAGTCCTAAGGACTATTTTTTTATTTGCTCTATTTTAATTTTACCTTTATTAACGGAAATTTTTAAGCTTTTATTTGGAGTTAAATATTTATTTCCAATATTCTTATCACAAAGTTTAATTATATCTTCTATATGCTTTTTCTCAACTCCTTTAGTAGTTTTAAAAATCTTGAAAATAGCATACAATATTGTCTTTGACTTTAAAAATTCCTCCAATTGATTGAATTTCTTTAAATTAAAAGTTATTGTACCCTCTTCAAATTCTTCACATACATTATTAAAACTTTTTTCCACTACAAGCTCTATAAAATCATTTTCTTGTGCAGCCAATTCTGAAAGTCTATTAATTGATTCTATAATATTAGGATTATAATTCTCTTGTAAATATGGAATTAGTAGATTTCTAATCTTATTTCTTGTATAAATATTTTCTTTATTTGACTCATCAAACTTTGGATTTAAATTCATATCTATACAATATTGCTCAATATCTGTCCTCTGAATTTCAATTAAAGGCCTGATAAATTTTTGCATTCTAACTGGCTCTATCCCTTTTAGTCCAGAAACTCCTGTTCCTCTAATTATATTCATCAAAACTGTTTCTGCATTATCATTTGCATTGTGTGCTACTGCTATTTTTGTTGCATTTACTTTTGTATACACTTCTTCAAAAAAATCATATCTGACATTTCTTCCAGCCTCTTCCGTGCTTATTTTTTGACTTTTAGCAATTTCTATAACATTTACTTTTTTTATAAAACATTTAATATTTTTACTTTTACAGAATTCTTCTACATACTGAGTTTCCAAATCTGCAACTGCTCTAATCATATGATTTACATGCGCTACAACTACTTCAAAATTTAATTTCTTTGATAATCCAATAAGTATATTTAATAGAGTCATTGAATCTGGTCCTCCAGAAACTGCAACAACTATTTTATCATTTTCTTGAATCATATTAAATTTTTTAATTGTTTTTAACACTTCTTCTTCCACCAAATTCACCTCCATAATATAATATTTTTAATAATCTTTCGCCAAATTGGCAAATTTTGTATAATTTCCAAGCCAAGCAAGTTCCACTGTTCCTGTTGACCCAGCTCTATGTTTAGCTATAATAACTTCTGCTACATTTTTCTTTTCAGAATCTTGATTATAATAATCATCTCTATACAAAAAGATAACTATATCAGCATCCTGCTCTATTGATCCAGATTCACGAAGATCTGATAGCATTGGTCTATGATCTGGTCTTTGCTCTGGAGCACGGGATAACTGTGACAATGCAATAACTGGTACATTTATCTCCTTAGCTAAAATTTTTAAAGATCTACTAATCTCCGCAATTTCCTGCTCACGACTTCCAGCCTTAGAGCTTCCTTGTACAAGCTGCAAATAATCTATTACAACTAAGCCAATATCCTTTTCCATTTTTAATTTTCTACATTTTGCACGAATTTCCATAACAGATATACCTGGCGTATCATCTATATAAATTCCTTTTTGAGATAATTCTCCAGAAGCTGTTGCTAATTTAATCCAATCATCATCTGCAATTCTACCTGTTCTTATACTATTACCATCAACCATCGCAACACTACCCAAAATTCTGTTAGCCATTTGCTCTTTTGACATCTCTAAACTGAATATAGCAACTCCTGTATTTGCTAACATTGCAGCATTTGTTGCAATATTTAAAGCAAAAGCAGATTTTCCCATCGCAGGTCTTGCTGCTACCAAGATTAGATCTGAATTGTGCAAACCGGCAGTTTTATCATCTAAATCTTTAAATCCTGTCGGAACACCTGTAACATGTTGTTTTCTGTTATATAATTCTTCTAGTTCTGTAAATGAATCAACTAATATATCATTAATAGAAGCATATCCCGACTGATTTTTTTTCTGCATTATATTGAAAATTTTCTTTTCTGCATTATCCATTATATCTTCTACTTTTTGGGTTGGATCATAACCATAAGTTATAATATCATTTGCTGTTTTTATAAGAGTTCTCAACGTTGATTTTTCTTCTACAATTTTTATGTATCTATCTACATTTGATGTCGTAGGAACTTTTTCAGGCAATTCTACTAAATACTCTAAACCACCAACTGCATCAAATTTTCCTATTGCTGATAGCTCAGCTTTTAAAGTCAATAGATCTATTGGCTCTGATTTATTATATAAATTTAACATTGCTTTATATATTACTTTATTATCTTCTCTATAAAAATCTTCTTCTGCCAATGTTTCCACAGCTGCAATAACAGCATCAGAATCAGTAATCATACATCCTAAAACTGCTTGTTCAGCTTCAACATCGTGTGGTGGTACCTTATTTAATTCCATTATTGACACCCTTTCCATTCATTTCCTGCAATAAAATAAATATTGCAAAAAATTAAAATGTTTTTTAAATTCTTTGCAATATTTTTCATTTATCTTTAGCTTTTTTACTCTGAAATTACTTTAACCTTAAGAGTTCCTGTTACACCTTCATACAGTTTGGCTATTACATTAAAACTTCCAATATTTTTAATATTTTCGCTAAGAGCTATTTTCTTTTTATCAATATCTATTTTATATTGTTTCTTTAGCTCTTCAGAAATTTCTTTAGAAGTAACTCCACCAAATATTTTTCCATTTTCTCCAGCTTTCACTTTAATTTCTAGTGTTATGCTATCTAACTGTTTTGCAATTTTTTGAGCATTTTCCTTATCAACATCTTTTCTATATTGCTCTGATTGTTTCTTAGCCTTTAATTTGCTCATATTTTCGCTATTAGCTTCAACTGCTAGCTTTTTAGGAAATAAAAAATTTCTTGCATATCCATCACTTGCATTAACAACTTCATCCTTTTTCCCTACGCCTTTGATATTATCCAATAAAATTACTTTCATATAAACACCTCTACTTTTATGTCGGATTATATCATTTATGAGTTTCAATTTCAATAGAAATTTAAAAAGATTAAACTGCCAATTTTCCCTTTTATTTACATTGATTTGATGTTTGTTTTATGTTAATCTAGATTTAAGATATATTATTTGGGAGGTACCTTATGAAAAATTTAAAAAATTTTCTTAAAATTAATGATTCAAAAATTTTAAAAGTAAGAAATATTGGATACATATTTTGCTTAATTTTAGGGCTTTTATCAGCATTTGCATTTTCTTTTTATTATATTACTGATTATCTCTATGAATTTAAATTTGGATTTATTTTATTAAGGCTAAGTATATTTTATTTTTGTGGATTTTGCGGTTTTTCTTGCTTTTGGAAAAACTTTAAATCATAAAAAATGAACCCTTTTTTATAAAGGGTTCATTTTAAAATTTACTTCTTATTTACGAAATCTTTAACTACACTTACTCCTAAACCTAATATTACAAGTACTCCTAATCCTAAGAATGCATATGTAATATCTTGTTTACCTGTTTTGATAGTTAACATTACCGGTGCATCATCTATGTCATCTTCACCTTTTACTTTATTATTTGGTGTTGAATCTATATCTGGTGTTCCATATTCATTATAATCTTTGCTTATCTCTGCTGTATTTACCATTACTCCCATATTTGCGTCACTATTTACCCATGTTAATATTATTTCGACCTCTGCGCTTTCTCCTGGTTGCAATGTTTTTCCTTTTAATTTTTCTGTTACAACTTTTCCATCCACCTCTTTCCAATCTGGATTATCTTCTTTTACAAATTTTAATCCACTTGGAATATAATCAGAAATTTCTTGTGCTTCTCCTGCTATTTCACCTTCATTTGTTATTCTTATTGAATATTTAAATTTAACATTTACTTTATTGATATCGCTCTTCTTCAAATCAACTTTTACTGTATCTTCTGGATCATCTTCTGCTTTATGTCCTGTTAAAGTATTAATTGTTTTTCCATCTTTTGTAACTATTGATTCTGTTACCCATTTACGTAATGCTAGATCAAAATATAATACTCTTACTTTTTCGATATCTTCATCATCTTCACCTAACCATTTATTTGGTGTTGAATCTCTATCTAACACTATTTTTCCATCTTTATCTGTTTCTTCTGTTATTTGAGCTTTATTTATTATTATTCTATCTGATGTATTTGGTTCAGTTACTTTAAATTGAACTTGTACAAATCTTGAATCTAATTTTTCAGAAGATGTGTCAAATGCTTTTATTATATTTCCTTTTAAATTGCTTGTAACTATTAATTTTGCTTCTTTTGTATTTTCTGTTGGAACATAATATTTTCCATCATACTCAATTGCACTTACACTATTTTCTGCAGATTCTTTATACATTACCCAACCATATTCATCATTTATACTATTATCGCCTTCTTCATATGGTATAAATTCTAATCCTTCTGGTATATCGTCCATTATCTTAGATGCACATACATCCATAGATCCCTCATTAAATATTTCTAATGTGTATGTTACAATTTGACCATTAGCTACCAATACAGGCTCTTTAGTATGTGTATATGTTGCTGTTGTTGATGTTCCATCTTTTAATTTTGAAATATCCACTTGTGGAGCTCTTGATTCACTTCCTGTTAGCTCTTTGTCATCTACTTTTGTTATATATTTTCTTAATGCTAAATCTGCATATGTATTTTTGATTTTAATTGTTATTAAATTATTTGTTTTTGTCCAAGTAACATATCCATCATCAGAAAATTCATTTTGCTCAATTTCTTCTCCATCTACTGTTACTTTTACATTTTCTAGCTCTAATCCGTCACTTGTTTCTAAACTTTCACCTGTAATTTTTATCTTTCCATCATATACAGTATAACCTTTTGGAGCATTTGTTTCATATACTTCATATGATACTTTTTCTCCAACTTCTTTTATTTCTTTGTTATCTATAGATAAAACTCCATTAACTGTTGTTTTGTTTTCTCCATTTACATTAAATGCTACTGTATTATCATTTAAATTGTTACCATTTTCGTCTACTTTGATTAATTGTACTTTATATGCACCTTCTTTTTCTTTTTTGTTTCTCCATGTTACTGTTATTGAATTTTGGCTCATATCAATTGCACAATTATATTTTGAATCATTCTCATAATTATAAGATTTTTCAAATTTCTTATCAAAAGGACTTTGCAAATTAAATTGTATTACATTGCTTTTATTTGTTGATGTTCCATTACCTAAACCATCTGCATATAGCTCTACATTAACTCTGTTGTCTCCAACACCGCTAAATACTTTGATAAAGTCAACTACATATCCGCTTTCTGCTGCTTTTTTATGAACTCTAATTTCTACTGTACCATTACTTCCCTGATATCCATCTGGAGCATTTTTTTCACTAATTCTATATATATCCCATTTTTCGCTATCAGTTATTTCAACATCTCCAGTAAAGCATTTTTGATTTCCAGCAACTGTTGTACAACTTAAATCATTACCACCACTATAATCCTCAGGTAGATTTTCTGCATTTAACCATTGTTTTACTTCGAACTCTGCATTACCTAATGCTTCAGTATAATTGCTGTCTCCAACAGCAGTATTATCTTCTGCATCTCTTTTTACTATGTTCATATGATAATTTCCTGTAAGTTGTGTATCTTTCCATGTTACTGTTATTGCATTTCCATTACTTCCTACATCTATACCTATACGGTATTTATCAGCTGCATATTCTTTTTGTTTTACAAAT
>JAZUKV010000007.1:0-28197 GCA_045643465.1 Clostridia bacterium
TCTAAATTTAATTGTATAATTAAAATGAATAATGAATTTAATTTTAATTTTTTTACAAGTAGTATTTTATATGCTAATTATAATTTATTAACAATTATTCCAATAATTATTACTATAAAAAATACATTAAAAAATAAAAAACAAATAAAAATTGCATGCATAGTTACAGTTATTTTTATTTGTATATTATCATTGGCAATATTTTGTATATTAATTACTAAAAATAATGAATATATAAATTTTGATATGCCTGCAGTTGCGATAATATCTAGTTATGGAAAAAAATATAAAATGTTATATTGCTTGATAATAGGAATTGCAATTGCTACAACAGCGATATCTGTAGGATATAGTTATTTGCAAAAATTTGAAAATAAAGAGCGAATATATAATAAAAAGATGATATTATTAATTATTTTTTCTGCAATATCATTAAAAATTGGATTTTCAAATTTAGTGGAGATTCTTTATCCAGTTTTCGGAATAATAGGTTTTATAGAATCAATTTATGTAATAAAATATAGAAATTGAATAACTTTTCTAATAACAAAAAAAGAATAGCTTATGCTATTCTTTTTTTGTATGGTGAGCCAGGAGAGATTCGAACTCCCGACCCTCGGCTTAGAAGGCCGATGCTCTATCCAACTGAGCTACTGACCCATAACACGATTAATATAATACCACAACATTTATGCATTGTCAATGATTTTTCAGAAAAAATGATAAAATTTAAAATAAAATAAAAAAAAGAAAAATTTTGACAAGATTTATAAAAAAATGTTTCAAAAAAGAAAAAATGTTGTTATAATATGAAAGGATTTTGGCTAGGAGGAATTAATTTATGAAAATAATGTTTATATGCACAGGTAATACCTGTAGAAGTGCGATGGCAGATGGTCTAGCTAAAAAGTTAATAAAAGAAAAAAATTTAGATATTGAAGTTTTTTCATCAGGAACTTATGCATTAACAGGAGAACATGCATCTTTTAATTCAATAGCAATAATGAAAGAATATGATGTGGATATAGTTACTCATACAGCTACTTCAATAGATGAATCAAATATAAAAGAAATGGATTATATTTTGTGTGCAACAAATAATCACAAAATTGAAGTAATAACAAGATATAATGAGTTAAAAGATAAAGTATATACAATGAAAGAATTTGCAGAGCTAGACCAAGATGGTAAAGATATGGATATAAAAGATCCATGGGGATATGATTTAAATACATTTAGAATGTGTGCTGCAGAGGTTAGCTTATGTATAGATAAAATCATCAAAAAATTAACTAATGATTAGGTGTAATTACAATTTAAAAGAAAAGGAGAATAAAATGCAAGATTTAATAGAATGTTTAAATGACAAACAAAAAGAAGCAGTTTTAGCTACGGAAGGGCCATGTTTGGTAATTGCAGGTGCAGGAAGTGGTAAAACGAAAGTATTAACACATAAAATAGCTTATTTAATGTCTGAAGAGTTTGTAAAACCATGGAATATATTAGCTATTACTTTTACAAATAAAGCTGCTAATGAAATGAAAGAAAGAGTTGAAAAGTTAGTAGGAGAAGCTGCTAAAGATATGTGGATAGGCACATTCCATTCAATATGTGTAAGAATATTAAGAAAGTTTATAGATAGAATAGGATTTGATACTTCTTTTATAATATTTGATACATCAGACCAAAAGACTGTTGTAAAAGAATGCCTTAAAGAGCTTAAAATCGATGATAAACTTTTCACAGATAAATCAGTTTTGTATGAAATAAGTAATGCAAAAAATGAAATGCTTGAGCCTGCTCAATATGCAGTAAAATATGCTGGAGAATTTAGAAAAGAAACAATTGCAAAAATTTATGATTTATATCAAAGAAAATTAAAAGAAAATAATGCTATCGATTTTGATGATATTATAAATTTTACAATTAAAATCTTTAATCAAAATGATGATGTATTAAATATGTATGCTGAAAAATTTAAATATGTTTTGGTAGATGAGTATCAAGATACAAATAAAGCACAATTTACTTTAGTTTCATTGTTAGCTTCAAATTATGGGAATATTACTGTAGTAGGAGATAATGATCAAGGTATTTATTCATTTAGAGGAGCAGATATAACAAATATTTTAAATTTTGAAAAGGATTTCCCAGGAACACAAATTATAAAATTAGAGCAAAATTATAGATGTACAGGCAATATTTTAAAAGCTGCTAATGCAGTTATTAAGCATAATACAGTTAAATACGATAAAAAGCTATGGACTGAAAATGATGAAGGGAAAAAACCTAATATTTTTTCTGGTGATGACGAATATGATGAAGCTTCATATATAGTGAGACAAATTAATCATTTAAAAACTGAGGAATATTATAAATATTCAGATTTTTCTATTTTATATAGAATGAACTCTCAATCAAGAGCAATAGAAGATATTTTTAGAAGAGAAAACATACCATATAAAATTATAGGCGGTTTAAAGTTCTATGAAAGAAAAGAAATTAAAGACATAATTGCATATTTAAGATTAATTTTTAATAGTGCAGATAATTTATCTTTAAAAAGAATTATAAATGAACCAAAACGTGGTGTAGGAAAAACAAGTTTAGATCAAGTACAAGAAATTGCAGATAATAACGGTGTTTCAATGTATGAAGTTATAAAAGATGCAGCACAATACGGATTAAATAGAGTATATACAAATACAAGAGAATTTATAGAGCAAATAGAAAATTTAAAAGCAAAAAAAGATGAAATAAAAATTTCAGATTTAATTAAGGAAACACTAAAAACAACAGGATATACGAAAGCACTAGAGCTTGAAGATACAATAGAATCCGAAAGTAGAATTCAAAACTTAGATGAGTTTTTAACTGTAGCAATAGAATTTGAAGATGAATTTGCAGAAAATGGATTAGCAGAATTCTTAGAGGGAATTACATTAACAACAGATCTTGATAATGCAGATACATCTGAGGATTCCGTAACATTAATGACATTACATAGTGCCAAAGGTTTGGAATTTCCGGTAGTATTTTTAGTTGGAATGGAAGAAGGAATATTCCCAGGATATAAATCAATTGGGGAAGAAAAAGAGCTTGAAGAAGAGCGTAGATTATTTTATGTGGGAATAACAAGAGCAAAAGAATTTTTACATTTAACCTGTGCAAAGAGAAGAACAATATTTGGTTCAACAAGTTATAATCAAATTTCAAGATTTGTTAAAGAAATTCCAAAAGATATACTTGAGGGATATGAGGATGCTTTGGAAAGCAAAAAAGAGCTAACATTTGGAGATAAAGAGTACAAATGGGAGTATGGAAGTAATAATAGTTTTGGAAGTAGCAAGATTAAAACATATAATATTGATACATACAAAATTCCAACAACAGCTTCAGCTAATAATAGTACAGCATCAACAGGATTTGCATTTAGAACGGCAGAAAGCTTTTTAAATAATTTAAATAAAAAAGAAGAAAAAGTAGACATATCTCAATATAAAGAAGGTCAAAGAGTATACCATAAGAAGTTTGGTGAAGGAACAATAAATAAATTAGAATCAGAGGGTGATGACTATAAAGTAGACATCAGTTTTGATAAATCTGGAAATAAAAGATTAATGGCTAAATTTGCTGGGTTGCAGATTATAGATTAACAATAAAGAAGAATTAAATGTATTACATTTAATTCTTTTTTAATTTTTAAAATAATAAATAGTTTAAAAATATTGCAAGTAAATGCAAAAAATGATATAAATTTTATAGTAAAATTTTTTATTAAGTAATAAATCTGAAGAGGAAAAATATGAAGTTAATTGAATTTAAAGAGTATGATAATTTTAGTGAAAATAGGACTTTAAATAAGAAAAAAATTGCTGGTTTAATTATAATATTATGTATCATAATTACAGTAATAATATTATCAGTACTATATATGTATAACAAAAAATTTAGAAATTGGGCAGATATTCACATTTTGATGAAAACTGTAAATGAAGGATCTTTGGCTAGTATTGATATAGATGCAAATGAAAATACATCAATATATGCGTATGATAAATATATAGCATCACTAAATGTAAATAAACTAAATTTGTATAATTCATCAGGTAATCTAGTAACATCATTAGATATGAATATTAACAATCCAATGTTTGCATCAAATGGAAAATACTTAGTAGTAGCAGAGAAGGATAAGCAAAAATTATATTTAGTTTCTGAAACAAAAAAAGTATGGGAAAATAAAATTGATGGATTTATATCAAGAATTTCTGTTAATGAAAATGGTTATGTTTCCGTAGTATGTTCGGGAACAACATACAAATCAGTAATAATTGTATTTAATCAAACAGGAGAGCAATTATTTAAAACATATATCCCTACAAATTCTGTTATAGATGTTGCTATATCAAGTGACAATAAATATATGAGTTATGCAGAAGTGGATACAAGTAAAACATTAATAAGTTCAACAATTAAAACAATATCAATAAAAGATACAAAAAGTGCTTCTGAAAGTGCAATTGTTAATACATATGAATTACCAGTAAATAATTTAGTAATTAATATTAAATATCAAGGTAGCAAGAATCTATTATGTATGAGCAATACAGGAATATATATATTGAATGATGGAAATATTCAGGATTTACTAAAGTTTGAAGACGAAAAAAAATATGTATTTGCCGGAATAAAATTTTTAAATACAGTATATGGAGTAGAAGAAATAAATTCAGAAGGAATAAATGAGCAGAAATCGAAAGTTACGTTTATTAATTCTGGAACAAAAAAACAATATGATTATGAAATAGAAGGAATTGCTAAAGAAACTGTTTCCGCAGAAGATAATATAGCAATAAATTTAGGTACAGAAGCCTATTTTTTAAATTCAAAAGGTTTTCTAATAAAAAAATATGTAGCAAATCAAGAGATAAGAGATATTAAGGTTTCAGGCAGAATAGCAGCAATAATTTTTAAAGACAAAATAGAGATTTTAATATTATAAAAGGAGGGGAAAAAGTGGGAATTATAGTTGATATTGTTATTATTCTAATTATGGCACTTTGTGTATTTTTAGGATATAAAAGAGGTTTAGTAAAGTGTTTATTAAAATTATGTACTTCGATATTAGCATTAATAATAGCTATAGCATTGTATAAACCATTTGTTGATTTTATTGTAAATAGTACAACAATTGATGATAATATTCAATTATCATTTGAAAAAATTGTAAATAACAATTCTGATTCAGAAGGAAAGCTTATAAGTGAAGATAGTGGAATCCCTAAGCCAGTAGCAGAATATGTAAATACAAATATTCAAGGATCAATTAATGAAGGTAGAGAAAAAGCTGTTACAGAAGTATCAAGAAAAGCAGCAGTTTTAACTGTAAAAATAGCAGGAATAATTATTATATTTATAATTGCAAAAATAATTTTAAAAATAATAACAGTGCTCTTAGATGTAGTTACAAAATTACCATTAATAAAGCAGTGTAATGAGCTAGGTGGAATAATTTACGGAATATTAGAAGGATTACTTATTATATTAATAATATTAACAATTATAACAGTAGTAACACCTTTAACTGGAAATTATTCAATGTCAGAAGCAATATTATCTTCAACAATAGGAAAAATCCTATATAATAATAATATATTGTTAAATTTAATATTTTAATTAGTTGAAACTAAGTAGATTATTTGATATAATTCTACTTAGTTTTTATTTGTTATTATAAAAAAATAACGGAATTAAGTTTTTCCTTAATTCCGTTACATTCTAATAAAAAGAATGTTTAAAATATTGAATTTTTTTGGGTTTCTTTTTTGATTTTTTTTTCTTTGTTACAAAAAATAATAAGACAAGTACCCCAAGTAAAATATAAAATAAATAGTTTATTGATTTTGAATTATTAGGAAGTATATCGTTGCTAGCTAATAAATTTATTGTATATGTTGAATTATTAACGATGTAAGTTATTGTTCCAACTACGGTATCTTTATATATTGGTAGCTCTTGATTTTCAGCCCAAGAATATGTTGGCTGAATTTCAATACCATTTGGTGCTAATAAATTTAAAGAATCAGAATAAATTATATCAGCATTTTGCAAATTTTGAGGTATATTTTCTATATTTGTTTTGTCTAAAGTAGCAGATTTTTGGCATAAATCAACATAGTTGAAATTATCGAATCCGTAATTAAATAAGTTAATACAATCTAGCTCTCTTTGAGCTTTTCCATCTGAATTTTTATCTCCACCCAAAACAACGCATAATAATTTTTTATTATCTTTTTCTGCAGTTGCTACAATACAAGATTTTGCTTTATCAGTATATCCAGTTTTTAATCCAGTTGCAAGATCATAATAGTATTTATTTCCTGGAGTAATCAAAGTATTCGTAGCTTTAAAATTACGCTCTTTGCCATTAGGTGAATTTGGTAGAGAATATTTAGTGATTGTAGCAAATTCTCGTATAACATCAAATTGATATGCATATTTACCAATTAAGGCCATATCGTAAGCAGTTGAGTAGTGGTCATCGTTATGTACGCCACTAGGATTTACGAAATGAGTATTTTTACATCCTAAAGCTTTTGCTTTTTCATTCATCATATTGGCAAAATTATCTATTGAACCAGCTATATGACATGCAAGAACATTTGCTGCATCATTTGCTGATGGAATTAATAAAACGTGCATTAATTGATCAACAGTAAATTGTTCATTTGCTTGTAAGGCTGCTACAGTGTAGCTTCTAGGTATTCCGTTTAATGCTTTTTTATCAACTGTTACAACATCAGTTAATTGGCAATTTTCTAAAGTTAATATTGCAGTCATTAATTTTGTTGTACTTGCAGGATATAGTTTTTCATTAGAATTCTTTTCATATAAAACATTTCCAGTGGATAAATCCATTAAGATATCTGCTTTTGAGAATATTTCTATTTCATTGGAAGTAGAAGATTGAGTATTAAGTTCAATTTCTTTAGTTTCTTGAGGTTTTTCTACAGCAAAGATAGTTATAGGAAAAATAGTTATCAAAATAAGTGTTATGGCTATAATTACTAGAAGTTTGCTGAATTTTATATTTATATATTTTTTATAATTATTATCAAATTTTTTGTTCATATTAGACTCCTTAAAATCAGTGTTTACTATATATTAAAAAAATAATAAATTCAAGTATTTCAAAAAAATATTAATACTAAATAAAGAAGGTGATTGTTTGGAAAAAATTAAAAAATACAAAAAAATATTTATAATAGCAGGTTTTGTTATATTTATAATATGCATGATAATTTGTTTTATAATTGATAATCAAAAGAATAATGCAATTGAACAGGATTTCGATAATATTTTTGCTAAAGAAAATATTAATGAAGTTAATAATAGTGAAAATAATAGTCAAAAAATTACTGTACATATAGTTGGGGAAATAAATAATCCAGGAGTTTATGAATTGGAAAATGGAGCGAGGGTTATAGATGTAATTAATAAAGCAGGTGGCATTACAGGTAATGCTAGTGAGAAAAGTGTAAATTTAGCATATGTTGTTGAAGATGGGCAAAAAATATATATTCCGAATAAATTAGATGAGCAAAATAATATATCCGTAGTTTCTTCAGACATAGGGAATAATATAGTTCAAGATAATTATGTTGAAAACAAAAATATTAAAATTAATATTAATACTGCAACTCAGTCAGAGCTTGAAAGTTTAACGGGAATAGGTCCTTCAATTGCTTCAAAAATAATTTTATATAGGCAAAGTAAAGGAAAATTTAAAAGTATAGAGGAATTAAAAAAAGTAGATGGTGTTGGAGATAGTAAATTTAAAAATATAAAGGAAGAAATATATGCAAAATAGAAAATTTGAGCTTTTTCACTGCTTGACCAAAAGGCAAAAATACTGTATAATACCAAGGTATTAAAGAAGGAGGAACGGGAATGTTAAATGCTGTTGGAGTAACTGTACGTTTTGGAAAAAGAACATTATTTGAAGATGTTAATATTAAATTTAATAAAGGATGTTGTTATGGAATAATTGGTGCAAATGGTGCTGGAAAATCAACGTTTTTAAAAGTCTTATCAGGTGAACTAGAGCCTAGTAAAGGTGAGGTTTCTATGGAAAAAGGGGAAAGACTTTCTGTTTTAAAGCAGGACCACTTTGCTTTTGAAAATTATACAGTTATAGATACTGTAATAATGGGAAATCAAGATCTTTATAAAATCATGCAAGAAAAAAATGAAATTTATGCTAAACCAGATTTTTCAGAAGAAGATGGTATGATTGCAGCAAAATTGGAAGAGCGTTTTGCAGAGCTAGATGGATGGAACGCTGAATCAGATGCAGAAGTTTTACTAAATGATTTAGGGATTGACGGAAGTAAGCACTATAAGTTAATGAGTGAACTAGAAGCAAAAGAAAAAGTTAAAGTATTATTAGCACAAGCATTATTTGGCAATCCAGACATATTATTGTTAGATGAGCCTACAAACGATTTAGATTTGAAAAGTATTAGTTGGTTAGAAGAATTTTTAATAAATTTTGAAAATACTGTTATTGTTGTATCACATGATAGATATTTCTTAAATAAAGTTTGTACTCATATTGCAGATGTTGATTTTGGAAAAATTAAAGTATATCCTGGAAATTATGATTTCTGGTATGAATCAAGTCAATTAGCATTGAAACAAATGAAAGAAGCAAATAAAAAGAAAGAAGAAAAAATTAAAGAATTACAAGATTTTATTGCAAGATTTGCAGCTAATGCATCAAAATCTAAGCAAGCGACATCTAGAAAAAAATCACTAGAAAAAATTGAATTAGATGAGATAAAACCATCAAATAGAAAATATCCATATGTAGACTTTAAACCAGATAGAGAGCCAGGAAAAGATATTTTACAAGTTAAAAATATTTCAAAAACTGTTAATGGAGAAAAATTATTAAATAATATTTCATTTACAGTAAAGCAAGATGATAAAATTGCAGTATTGGCAGATAATGAAAATGCAAAAACATTGTTATTCCAAATAATAGCAGGAGAAGTAGAGCCAGATGAAGGTGAGATAATTTGGGGTACAACAATAACAAATTCATATTTCCCTAAGGATAACAATTATTTATTTGAATCAGAAGATTCAATTACAGATTGGTTAAGACAATATTCAAAAGATCCAGATGAGACATATGTTAGAAGCTTTTTAGGAAGAATGTTATTTTCTGGAGAAGAAGCATTAAAGAAAGTAAATGTTTTATCAGGAGGAGAAAAAGTTAGATGTGTACTTTCAAAATTAATGTTATCAGGAGCTAATTTTTTAATATTTGATGAGCCAACAAATCATTTAGATATGGAAAGTATTACTTCTTTAAATGACGGAATGATTAAATTTAAAGGAAATATGATATTTACATCTCATGATCATCAATTAACACAAACTGTAGCAAATAGAATTATTGATATAAAAGAAGATAAAGTTGTTGATAGAGAAATTACATATAATGAATATTTAGGTTTAGAATAATAGGAGATATATATGTTTAAAATTAAATTTATACATATCAGAATGATTATTTATATTATATCCGTAGTTTTAGTAGTAATAATAGTTAAACAAAAATTACAAATACCATGTTATTTTTTAGAAAATTATGGAATTATATGTCCTGCTTGCGGATTGACAAGGGCTACTATAAGTATAGTAAATTTGGATTTTGAAAGCGCAGTTAAATATAATAAATACTATACTTTAATATTAGTGCCATTATTAATAATATTAGTATTAAATGATATTTATATATTTATAAAAAGGGAATTATTAAAAAAAAGAGGGATTTCATTTATTGAAATAATTTTTGGAGATTCAAAATTATGGAAAAGTTAGAATTAATTAGAAATTGTATTATATGTATAGCAGGAATAAATAATATATTGATTTTTATAAAGATTTATTTTGAAAAAAGTAAATTAAAAAAAGATGAAAATTACAAAATTAAAAACAATAGTTTAATCTTATTAATAACAATAAATATAATTTTATTTATCATATATGGAATATCTAGAAATATATAAAAAAATAAAACGTATAAATACGTTTTATTTTTTTATTATAATAATCCTAAGCCAGATAAAATAGAAAAACCAATAATTGTTAAAATTACATATATAGCAATTCCAATTATAGCACATACTAAACCAGCAATAGCCATACCTTTTCCTTCTGTTTTTTTAGCAAGTGCTATACTTCCTAATATAATTGAAACTATACCTGCTGGTAAACATATGTACCAAAGACAGAAGAATACTAGTGAAACTATACCACAAACCATAGAAGCTATGGCTAATCCCTTTGATTGTTTTTGTTCCATGAAAGAACACCTCCTTTTATTAATATAATAAAATTATAGCAATTATAAATAAAATTTGCAATAAAAAATAAAAAAATGCTTAAACTTTGTCGAATGGAAATGGGGACGGTTCTTTTTTCCACTTTTTATATTTAACAAAAAATGGCCTTTAGAATATTATATTTATGGGTGATATTAATGGATGAATACACATATGGATATTTTTATTATACTATTAGACTAGGTGATACATTATATAAAATTTCAAATATTTTTGGAACAACTCCAAATAGAATAATTGTGGCTAACCCCAATATAAATCCTAATAATTTAATAATAGGAAGTACAATAATTGTTCCTGTAGGAAACATAGTCAATACGATGATAAGCTATAATTCAAATGTTTTAGATAGAGATATACAAGCGTTAAAAACAGTGTATCCGTTTTTAGAGATTGGAACAATAGGTAGATCTATAATTGGAAAGCCAATATACTATATAAGGATAGGTGTCGGGCCAAAAGAAATTTTTTATAATGCAGCATTTCATGCAAACGAATGGATTACAACTCCGTTGTTAATGAAATTTACAGAAGAATATAGTAAGGCTATAGCAAATAAGACAAATATATATAATAATGATGCTGTTAATTTATTTTATAATACATCTTTATATATTGTGCCAATGGTAAATCCAGATGGTGTTGATTTAGTAACAGGTAGTTTATTAAATGTGGATAACTATTATTTAAATGCAGGAAGAATTGCACAGCAGTTTCCAAATATACCATTTCCTGATGGTTGGAAGGCTAATATAAGAGGAGTTGATTTAAATTTACAATTTCCAGCAGAATGGAATAAAGCAAAAGAAATCAAATATAATCAAGGGTTTAATAAGCCAGCACCAAGAGATTTTGTAGGATATGGACCGCTTACAGAGCCAGAATCTTTAGCGGTATATAATTTTACTTTAGCACATAATTTTAGATTAGTTATAGCATATCATACACAAGGAAAAGAGATATATTGGAGTTTTCAAGATTACGAAGTTGAAGGCGCAGAAAAAATTGGAAATCGATTTTCACAGTTAAGTGGATATACTTTAGCCAATCCTGCATACAATTCAAGTTTTGCAGGTTATAAAGATTGGTTCATTCAAGATTATAGAAGACCAGGATATACTATAGAGGCTGGAATAGGTAGTAATCCATTACCAATATCGCAATTTTCTCAAATTTATCAGGAGAATATAGGAATTTTGGTGAATGGCCTAATAGTAAATTAAATTTGAAATATAAATGTAATAAAGTTTTAATAATTTTTTTTGTAATCCCAATAATAAATATTTCCGTATATATTGTCGAAATATATGGAAATATTTTTAATTTGATAATTATTATATAAATCTATATATAATTAATTAAATAAAATGAAAAGGGAGAAAAGACAGTGAAAAAGTTATTAATTATTTTCGATGTAGTAATACTATTATTAGTATCAATTTTAATGAGTGGTGTTTGCAATAACAGTGAAGTTATTGTGAGCTTGCAACAAAGTTTATTTCATGCACAAAATACAGAGCGTGATGAATTAAGCTTTAATTTTGTTGCTAATCCAACTGAAAAAAGAGTAAAGGCAGGTGAAACAGTAACAATAGCATTTTCAGCAGAAAATATAAATGCAGGAGAGAATGGAATAAACAGTATAGTAGGTTGGCTTGATTATGACCAATCTGTGTTTGATAGTATGGAATTTGTAGGAATATCAAACGAAAGAAATGCTTGGAATGTTGAGTTGAATCAAATAGAAGGGCATAAATTGTTTGGAAAGTTCTGTATTTATACACTAAATGAGGGAACAACTGAAAATGAAAACATTGCTAAGATGACTTTAAAATTGAAAGATAATCTTAAGCCAATGGTTACAGAGATAAAATTTACGAAGTTGGCTTCTAGTGATGGTAATATAGAAATAGAAGAGCAAAATAGATCTGTAAAATTAATTATATATGATGAAGAGCAAGTTATTGAAGATGATGTTCCAGAAGAAGAAATAAATGATGAGGAGCAAAAAATTGTTGAAGAAGAAAAAGGTACTGTAAAAACAGGTGATTTAACAATATCATTAGCAATAATTCTTATTAGTATTGCATTAATAATTAATGTTTGTATTCTTGTTAAAAGCAAAAAAACTAAAATAATTGTTTCAATTGCAATAGCAATTGTAGGTATAACTTTAGGAGGAATAATAACATTTGCAAATTTAGGAGATAAAATCAATGATTATGCAGTAGCTAATTTAAAAATTTCTCAATGGCTTGATAGTGAAAAAT
The DNA here is from genome assembly GCA_045643465.1 of Clostridia bacterium. Lineage (GTDB taxonomy): Bacteria > Bacillota > Clostridia > TANB77 > CAG-508 > CAG-492. The sequence continues at coordinate 12,689 of JAZUKV010000007.1, forward strand.
ATCTTGTAACAGATACTGACATTTCAAGAATTGCTCCAAAAACTGATATTAGCACTGTTGAAAAATCTTTAAATAAAAATATTGCAATATACAATAATGAGTCAGATTTCACAGAAGAAATTAATCATATAAGCTCTTTAGAAGATTCAGAAACATATGCAGGGACAAGAATAAGTAATAAAGATACAATTATTGGAACTGGAATGGTAGCAAAACCTGATGATGAAAATGCATTATATAAAATTAGTGTTGTAGGTGACTTTGATAAAGATGGAGATTCAAATCAAGTAGAGCTTACTACAATAATTAGAAATGTATTAAATTCTGACAAATGGAAATTATCAGGAATATATGAAAAATCAGCTGATATGAAGTTGGACGGAAATATTGATAAACAAGATATAAATGCATCTGTAAGATATATAGTTTATGAAGAGCTTGAAATTCCAGGATTTGAAAAAGTTGAACCACCAACTTTTGAAACAGTAGAAGGATATTATGATAATGAATTAAAAGCGTTCTTTAATAATGCAAAAATACAAATTAATCAAAATAATGACAATGTTAATAAAAATGTAATGAAATTAAATGATGGAGAATGGACAGAATTCGAATCTGGAAAAAACATAGATTTTGAATTAGATGGAGATTATGAAATTTCAGCATTTTCATATGGTAAAGATGGTAATAGATCAAGTATAGTAACATTACCAGTAAGTAAAAAAACGCCTTTATATAGTGTACATTATTTCTATGATGGAATAGAAGATACATCAAAAATTGAAACAAAATCAGAAAAATATGGAACTGAAATTTCAACATATGAAGATAAAGTAATTGATGGATATAAGTTAGATAGAGCTGAAACGCTACCTCTAACAGTTTCATCAAAAGTAGAGCTTAATATAATTAATGTATATTATGTCAAAGACGAATTTGATTATACAGTAAAATATTTTTATGATGGTGTAGAAGATACAACAAAAGCAAAAATTGTGTCAGCAGAATTCGGAAAACAAATAACAACATATGAGGACAAAGTTATTGATGGATATAAATTAGAAAAAGTAGAAGGAACACCATTAACAATAACATCAAATGCTTCAAATAATGTAATAAAAGTATATTACATAAAAGATAATTTTGATTATACAGTAAAATATTTTTATGATGGAGTAGAAAATACAGAAAAAGCAGAAACTGTATCAGCAGAATTTGGAAGTCAAATAACAACATATGAAGATAAGGTAATAGATGGATATAAATTAGATAAAACAGAGAATTTGCCATTAACAATTTCTTCAAATGCTTCAAATAATGTAATAAAAGTATATTACGTAAAAGATAATTTTAACTATACAGTAAAGTACTTCTATGATGGAGTAGAAAATACAGAAAAAGCAGAAACTTTATCAGCAGAATTCGGAAGTCAAATAACAACATATGAAGATAAGGTAATAGATGGATATAAATTCGATAAAACAGAGAATTTGCCATTAACAATTTCTTCAAATGCTTCAAATAATGTAATAAAAGTATATTACGTAAAAGATAATTTTAACTATACAGTAAAGTACTTCTATGATGGAGTAGAAAAAACAGAAAAAGCAGAAACTTTATCAGCAGAATTCGGAAGTCAAATAACAACATATGCAGATAAAGTAATAGATGGATATAAATTAGAAAAAGTAGAAGGAACACCATTAACAATAACATCAAATGCTTCAAATAATGTAATAAAAGTATATTACGCAAAAGATAATTTTAACTATACAGTAAAATACTTCTATAATGGAGTAGAAAAAACAGAAAAAACAGAAATTTTATCAGCAGAATTTGGAAGTCAAATAACAACATTTGAAGATAAGGTTATTGATGGATATAAATTAGAAAAGGTAGAAGGAATACCATTAACAATAACATCAAATGCTTCAAATAATGTAATAAAAGTATATTACGTAAAGGATAACTTTAATTATACTGTAAAATATTTCTATGATGGAGTAGAAAATACAGAAAAATCAGAAACTTTATCAGCAGAATTTGGAAGTCAAATAACAACATATACAGATAAAGTAATAGATGGATATAAATTTGAAAAAATAGAAGGAACACCTCTAACAATAACATCAAATGCATCAAATAATATAATTAATGTATATTATGTAAAAGATAATTTTGAATATACAGTACATTATTTTTATAGTGGAATAGAGGATGGATCTAAAGTAGAAACAAAATCAGCAAAATTTGAAACTGAAATAACAACATATGAAGATAAGGTAATAGATGGATATAAATTAGAAAAAGTAGAAGGAACACCATTAACAATTTCATCAAATACTTCAAGTAATATAATTAACGTATATTACGTAAAAGATAATTTTGGATATACAGTAAAATATTTCTATGATGAAGTAGAAGATACTGAAAAAGCAGTGACAGGAACAGCAGAGTTTGGAAGTAAAATAACAACATATTCAGATAAAGTAATAGATGGATATAAATTAGAAAAAGTAGAAGGAACACCATTAACAATAACTTCAAATTCTTCAAATAATGTAATAAAAGTATATTACGTAAAGGATAATTTTAATTATACAGTAAAATATTTTTATGATGGAGTAGAAAATACAGGAAAAGCAGAAACTTTATCAGCAGAATTTGGAAGTCAAATAACAACATATGCAGATAAAGTAATAGATGGATATAAATTAGAAAAAGTAGAAGGAACACCATTAATAATAACATCAAATGCTTCAAATAATGTAATAAAAGTATATTACATAAAAGATAATTTTGATTACACAGTAAAATACTTCTATGATGGAGTAGAAAATACAGAAAAAGCAGAAACTTTATCAGCAGAATTTGGAAGTAAAATAGAAAATTATACAGATAAAGTAATAGATGGATATAAATTAAATAAAACAGAAAATTTACCATTAACAATTACTTCAAATGTAGATCAAAATATAATAAAAGTTTATTATATTAAGGATGGATTTGATTATACAGTAAAATATTTTTATGATGGTGAAGAGAATGCAGAAAAAGCAGAAACTTTATCAGCAGAATTTGGAAGTCAAATAACAACATATGCAGATAAGATAATAGATGGATACAAATTAGATAAAACAGAGAACTTGCCATTAACAATTTCTTCAAATGCTTCAAATAATATAATAAAAGTATATTACGTAAAAGATAATTTTAACTATACAGTAAAGTACTTCTATGATGGAGTAGAAAATACAGAAAAAGCAGAAACTTTATCAGCAGAATTTGAAAGCCAAATAACAACATATACAGATAAAGTAATAGACGGATATAAATTAGAAAAAGTAGAAGGAACACCATTAACAATAACATCAAATGCTTCAAATAATGTAATAAAGGTATATTATATAAAAGACAATTTTGATTACATAGTAAAATATTTTTATGATGGAGTAGAAAATACAGAAAAAACAGAAACTTTATCAGCAGAATTTGGAAGTAAAATAACAACATATACAGATAAAGTAATAGATGGATATAAATTAGAAAAAGTAGAAGGAACACCATTAACAATAACATCAAATAAGGCAAATAATATAATCAATGTATATTATGTAAAAGATAATTTTAACTATATAGTAAAATACTTCTATGATGGAGTAGAAAATACAGAAAAAGCAGAAACTTTATCAGCAGAATTTGGAAGTGAAATAACAACATATGCAGATAAAGTAATAGACGGATATAAATTAGAAAAAACAGAAAACTTGCCATTAACAATTTCATCAAATACTTCAAATAATATAATTAACGTATATTACGTAAAAGATAATTTTGGATATATAGTAAAATATTTCTATGATGGTGAAGAAGACACAACAAAAGAAGAAAATGGAACAGCAGAGTTTGGAAGTCAAATAACAACCTACGCAAATAAGGTAATAGACGGATATAAATTAGAAAAAACAGAAAATTTGCCATTAACAATTTCATCAAATACAGAAAATAATGTAATAAAAGTATATTACATAAAAGATAACTTTGGATATACAGTAAAATATTTCTATGATGGAGTAGAAGATAGTGAAAAAGCAGAAACTTTATCAGCAGAATTTGGAAGTCAAATAACGACCTACGCAAATAAGGTAATAGATGGATATAAATTAGAAAAAGTAGAAGGAACACCATTAACAATTTCATCAAATACTTCAAATAATATAATTAACGTATATTACGTAAAAGATAATTTTGGATATACAGTAAAATATTTCTATGATGGTGAAGAAGACACAACAAAAGAAGAAAATGGAACAGCAGAATTTGGAAGTGTAATATCAACATATGAAGATAAAGTAATTTCTGGATATAAATTAAGCAATGTTGAAGGTATAGATTTAACAATATCATCAGATGCAAGTAAAAATATAATAAAAGTTTATTATATTAAAGATGCATTTGGATATACAGTTGAATATTATTATGATGGTATATTAAATGAAAATAAAACAGTAAGAAAAAATGCAGAGTTTAATACTGTGGTTGCAACATATACAGATAAAATAATTGATGGGTATAAATTTGAAAAAATAGAGAATTTCCCATTAACAGTAACTTCAACAGAAGCAAATAATGTAATAAAAGTATATTACGTAAAAGATAATTTCGGATATACAGTAAAATATTTCTATGATGAGGTAGAAGATACTGAAAAAGCAGAAACAGGAACAGCAGAATTTGGAAGTCAAATAACAACATATACAAATAAAGTAATAGATGGATATAAATTAGATAAGGTAGAAAATTTACCACTAACAATTTCATCAAACACAGCAAATAATGTAATTAATGTATACTACATAAAAGATAGTTTTGCATATACAGTAAAATATTTTTATGAGAATGTAGAAGATACAGCAAAAGCAGAAACAGGAACAGCAGAATTTGGAAGCCAAGTAACAGAATATACAGATAAAATAAATGACGGATATGAAATAGATACAGTTGAAGGAATGCCATTAACAATAACATCAAATCCAGAAAATAATATTATAAAAGTATATTATAAATTAGAAAAATTCGATGCTACAGTAGTAATACATCATTATATAAATGAAACAACAAATAAAGTAGCAGAAGATGAAGTTTTAACAGCAAAAGATTTAACAATATTAACTCAGCCAACAACAACATATGAAACAACACATTTAAGTTCAACAACAAATAAATTAAAAATTAATAATGAAGAGCAATCTGAAGAAAGATCATATATAGATTCAGAAAAATATTCATTTGTAAGTGTTTCTATAGATGAAGAAGGACAAACTGCAGATGAAAACGGTATAGTAACAGGTAGATTTACAAAAGAAAGTCAAGAAGTAACATATTATTATAGTCCATATATGTATACAATTACAGGTGAAGTAATAGGTGAAAATGGAGAATTTAAACATGATATAACAGAACAAGTAGTACATGGTGAGGATTCAACAAAAGATATAGTTATTATTCCAGAATATGGTTACAGTATTGATAAATTAATGCTTTATACTGATGACGAAATAGATGGTACATATTTAACAGAAGATGATGGCGGAACTGAAATTACATCATATAAAGAGAACAAAAGAAGTGGTACATATACATTAAATAAATTTGAAGATGTGCGTCATGATATGCATATAGTAGTTACATTTAAAGAGCGTGAATATGTTGCACAAATAGTAACAGTGCCAGAAGGCTCTGAGGAATACACAAATGAATCAGGAAAAACAATTTTAGGAAATAAATATTATACATTAGAAGAAGCAATAGAAGATGCAGCTATTGCCAATGAAAATGATGGTATTGTTGAAATTAAGATATTAACAGATATCGATGGAGAGATAGTATCAATTGAAGATGGTAATAATGTTGCGATAGATTTAAATGAGCATACAATAACAGCTGATTCTGGAGAAAATACAGAAGGTGTATTTACAGTAGGAAATGCAGAGCTTGTAGTAGTAGATAAATCTGAAATAAAATCAGGAAAAATTATCAATACAAATCCTGATGGAATAGGAATTTATATAACACTTAATGGTGAATGTACTTTAGGTGCTGATGATGGAAAAGTAAGTGTTATTTCACCAAGTGTAGAAGCAGGAAAAATAGGTGTCTTTAAAGAGATAAACTATAATGCAGAGCAAATATTTGATGAAGAAACAGGGGATACATATTATCCACAAGGTATATTCAATTTCTATGATGGTAAAATAACAGCAGAAACAGCAATAAGTGGAAGAACAAATCAAACACCAATTTTATATAATGCTACAATAACAGTTGATGATAATAAACAGGTATCTGTTTTAGCTATAGTTTCATCAGTAGAAGCAAGAGTAGGAAGAAAAACATATATGTTTATAGAGGATGCTATAGAAGAGGCAAATACTGTTATAGGACGCGATGGAAGTCAAGTAGAAATAGTTGTAGTAGCAGATATTTCAAAATCACAACCAATAATAATCGATAGTACTAAGAATATAAAAATTGACTTAAATGGACATACAGTAACAAATAATGTTGATGATTATATAATTAAAAACTATGGTAGTTTAGAGCTATGTGATAGTTCAGTTGATGAAGACAATCCTTATGGAGCAGGAAAAATACTATCTACAACAGCAAATGCAATATACAATGGAAATAATGGTTCAACAGTTATACAAGAATATAATTTAAATGATGTAGTACAAGGAAATCCTTACGGATATGAAATAAATGAAAATGGTGAAATAGTATTTTCAAATAATACAAATCAAACTATAACTGCAACAGGAGCAATATGTATAGATTTAACAGACCGTGAAGGAATATATAGAGTAAGTGTTGTAGAGGAACATAAGTATAAAAGCACATTATATGCATTTGCAACAATTAAGGCAAATGAAACAAATGATATAAGACATTCTGATTCAGATGGAAGGTTTATGTATGTTAATCAAAATAAACCTGACACGAAATATACATCAGATGGGCTAGTTGGTGGCAAAAAATATTATTTATATATAGGATGTTATATGAGTAAAACAGCTGATCAATCAGCAATATTTAAACAAATAACATTAGAAAAGATGGCAGGTGCAGAGCTAAAAGTAGATACATGTACAATTGGATTAGAAGGTAGAAGTGCTCAACGATATGCAATTGAAAATGAAGGAAATTTAATTGTTGGAGATAGTGAATCAACTGAAATGCCAAGACTATATTCATCAATAACAAACAGTATTAATGCAGCATTAATATTCAATTCTGCAAATGCTACAATAAATAATGCAAAATTAGATCAAAATGGTACTACTGCAATAAGAAATAGAGCATATACTGTTATAAATAATGCACAAATAGACACTAATAGTGGAAATGGATGTATGATAAATAATAATAATAATATTTTAAGAGGCGCAAAACTTATAATTAATGATGGATTTTATAATGTTCCAATTACAAATAATACCGAAGGAAATATAATAATAAATGGTGGAACATACAATCAAAAAATTAATGTCGCTGATTGGTGTAAAAATTCTAATACAACAATAAACGGAGGAATTTTCAATGGTGCAGTTGAAGGATATTGTAGTGGAACCACAGTAATTACGCTTACAATTAATAATGGTGAATTTAATGGAAAGATAAATATTAATACAAATATTAATACAACAATTAATGATGGTATATTTAATGAGGTTGTTACAAATAATGGTGGAGCATTGACAATTAATGAAGGAACTTTCAATAATCAAATAATCAATAAAGCTGCAACCAATATTGATATTAACAAAGCAACAATTGAAACATCAGAGAAAGCAATAAATCCAATACGTAATGAATCAACAGGTACAATTAATATTAGAGATGGTTCAATTAATGCATGTTACCCAGTTTATAATAAAACAACAGGTACAATTGTATTAGGAAAAGATGATGAAACAATAAGTACAACATCACCAATAATAACATCAACAGCAAATGCAATATCAAATGCAAGTGGTACATTTAAATTTTATGATGGAAAAATAATAGCGCCTAATGAAAGCACAATAATTGGTTTAGTTTCAGATATACCAGATGAAACAGAAATAATAGTTGATAAAATTGATGGTAATGACGTAGCCTATATAAATGCAATAGGAACTCCTGTAGCAAAGATAGGAACAACAACATATACATCATTAAAATCAGCAATTGAAGCAGTTCCAGAAGGAACAAGTGAAAAAACAGAAATTGTTTTATTAAAAACAGTTTATATATGTGAAACATTAGAAATTCCAGAAACTAAAAATATTAAATTAGATTTAAATAATTGCAGAATTTATGATTTAGTAGATGGAGAATTGATTAATAATAATGGTATTTTTGAAATATATACAAATAGCGTTTCAGAAAATCACAATATAAATTTAGCATCAAGAATAAATAATGGAGGCTATGGATTTGATATAATTGATGGAAAATTAGTTTCAAATAATGTAGGAGTAAAAAATTCTTTAGCGACATGCTATATGGAAATAGATTTATCTGATAAACAAGGTGAATATGAACTTATTCTAAATACAGATATTTCGTCATATTATACTAATAAAGGATATGTAGTAATTACAGAAGATACGGAAACACCAACATATAGTAATGCAACTGATAAAATATTAGATACATCAGGAACATACTCAAATGTAGAAACAAGAGCAACTTTAATTGGTGGCAAAATATACTATGTACATTTTGGATATACCAAAACAAATCAAAACTCAAATGCAGATACATTTACAATTAATAGTGTAAGATTAGAAAACCATGAAAGTAAAATTATTAATAAATCAGTAAAAAATATATTTACAAACAATAATGAATTAACAATTAAAGATGCATATATAGTATTTAATGCATCAGATGATAGCAAAAATTGTTATAATGTTATAGAAAATACAGGTAATGTAGTATTAGATGGAACAACTTTCCAGGAATATACTACTAAAGAATATGAATATTGTGGTATAGTAAATAATACAGAAGAAGGTTCTGTACAAATAAAAGACTCAAGAATAATTATGAAAAATTGTTCAGGAAACTATATAGCAAAAAATGCTGGAACTGGAAATGTAACAATAGATGGTGGTTATTATGATACAAACATAATAGTTGATAATAAGTCAACAGGTAGTGTAACTATAGAATCTGGAACTATAATGGCTAGAAATGATGGTGTATTAAATGAGTCAACAGGTACAGTCACAATTAATGATGGAGATTTTATTAATGAAAAAGCAGTACATTTAAAAGATGGTAAGGCAATAGTTAATGGAGGTCGCTATAATGGATCTAGTAATATTCCTTTCAATATAGAAAAAGGTGAATTAATAATAAATGATGCATATGTAACAATATCAGGTGGCTATACAGCAGTATCAAATAAAGGTAAAACAACTATTAATAATGCAACATTTATGGATAGCTGTGTAATTGTTAATGATGGAGAATTTATTATTAATAATATGTATTTGGAAGGTAAAATAAGAAATGGACAATTTTCAAAAGATGCAACAATGATAATAAATGATGCAACTATATGCAAAAGTGCAGAAGCTATAACAAATAGTGTATATTTAACGATTTATAAATGTGATATTAAGGCTACTACAACAGGTATCAATACAAGTAAATCATTAACATTAGGAAGTAAAGATAATATTGTTGATTTAGAAAGTATATCAATATATGGAGAAACTACAGGTATTACAGCAGGAAGTTCAGAGTTTAATTTCTATGATGGTGTTGTTGAAGGAAAAACAGCTAAATCAATAAACGGATCTATAGGAGATACAGAAGAAGGATATGAAATCATAAAAGAAAGTATAAGCACGACAAGAGAAAAAGCATATCCAAGCAAAACTGCAATGGCTAGAATTGTTTCAACAGGAGAGCAATATTATAGTTTAAATGATGCTTTTGCAGCATGTAGGGATAATGAAGAAGAAACAATAGAAATCCTTAGGGAAACTGTAATTTCAAGTACAATACCATCAGCTATAGTTGGTTCAAATAAGAAAATTACATTAGACTTAGCAGGAAATTTAATATCATCAGCAAATGAAAATACTATTGATGTAGAAGGAGAGCTTACAATAAAAGATTCTTCTGAAAATGTATCTGGAAGATTAAAGAATACAGCTAACAAGTTAATAAAAGTTGAAAATGATGGAATTCTAAATATTGAAAATACTAAATTAGAGACAACAACTATAAATAATACAATCAGTACACAAGGAACTGTAAATATTTATGGTGGAACATTCTATAGCAATAGCAATAGTGAAAATGTCATAATTCAAGTTGATGCAGGAAATGTTTATATTTATGGAGGAAAATTTGAAAATACAAGTGCGAAAGCTATTAATATCGAAAATGATAGTTCAGAAGTAATTATTTATGATGTTCAAATACCAAGTTCATCAAGTATTGATAATAATTCAAATTCAGAAAAAGTAAAAATATTAGGTGGAATGATAGGTGTTATCTACAATAATATGGCAGGAAAAATAGAGATAGGTTCGACACAAGAAGATTCATCAATTCCAAATTTAAGAAAAATAGAAAATAATTCAACAGGTACAATAATAGTAAACAATGTAAACATGAGTACACAGTCAGAAAGTTATAGTAGAGTAGAAAATACGGCAGGAGGATTAATTCTATTTAAAAACGGATTAGTTAGAAATCAGATGGATGTTGCCCTAATTAAAAATAACTGTGGAACACTAACAATAGAAGATGGAACATTCTATATAACAGTAGCAGATGGTATTTATTGTGGTGATAAAGGAAATTCTGTAGTAAATATTTATGGAGGAAGTATACAATCAACAAGGGGTACAGGAATTAAAGGTAATTTAAAAAGTAATTGTACAAACGAAATAAATATTTATGGTGGAACTATATTAGCAAATTCAAAAGAAGCAATAGACACGGTAGGAGCATTAACACTAGGTGTAGATGACGGAGTAATAGATAATGAATCAATTCATATAACTTCTGATGCTAAAAACGCAATAACAGCAAATGGAACATTTAATTACTATGAAGGTACAATACAAGGAAAAATGCAAACAAATGAATATGAGGCAATTGATGCTACAATATATGGTAGAATTACAGATATGCCAAGTGGTACAAATATTACATATGAAAAAGGTGAATTTGAGATTGCAAGATTAGAAAGTAACAATGTAGCAAAAGTTGGAACAAATTATTATAATACATTAGAAGAAGCGTTTGCAGCATGCACATCAGGAATTGAGAATCAAGACAAAATAGAATTATTAAAAGATGTAGGTATTGGTGGAGAGTCAATACAGATAAATAATAATCAAAATATTGTCTTAGATTTATGTGGTTATAGATTAAATGTATACTCAAAATTTATAAATAGTGGAGTATTCGTAATAGACGATTCTTCTGAAGAGGCATCAGGAATAGTTGATGTATCAAAAGAACTAGTAGAGAATAATGGAAAATTTGAATTAAGAAATGGATATGTATACTCATATATGTTTGATCGTACAACTAATGGAGCTCGTGCAAAATTAATTGAAAATAATGAAAATGGACAAATAACTATATCAGGAGGTAAAGTTTTCCACAGAGCATCTGCAGGAGAATATGCATATACAATTTATAACAAGTCAGCAAAAAGTGTAAATTTTGAAGGCGGAATCATGAACATATATGCAGAATATGGTGGATATGCAGATGGTATAAGTTCAAGTCTTGTATTATATAACCAATATGCAGGAGAAGAAGATTTAAATATTAATTTACATGGAACTGAATTTTATTCAATAGGATATAAAAATGGAGTATATATAATAAATAATCCAATAAGCAATGTAGGAATGAATATTGATATTACAGGAGGAATTATAGGAGAAAATTGCGATTATGCAATTTATACTTCAAATAATAGTGTAAAATCATTTAATATGTCAGGAGGAACAATAAATTCTCCATGTACTTTAAATGCTATGAATGATTCTGAATTTACATTAACAGGAGGAACTCTAGGAAAGATAACAATAAATAAATTTGATAATATTAAGATGTTGGGTGGTACTTTAAATAATGAAACTACAGTTTATAATTATGGTAAAACAGAAGGAATATTTGAATATAATGGAGCAACATCTACTAATATATTAAAAATTCAATCTATAAATAATGTAAAAATAAAAAGTGGTTTATTAAAGGATATAGAGTTTTCAAATGCAAAAGGTACAATAGAAAATGTAACAATTAGTGGAAATGTAAAAGAAACAGGATCCTCTAGCATATCAATGTTAAGTGGTACTATTGACAACCCAAACGGATATGGATTAACCTTAAGCCAAGGTACATTTATATTAGGAAATGCAGAATACCCTGTATACCAATCTGCACCTTCAATTAAAGGTAGCACTTATGGTGTAAGTATAGCATCAGGAGCAATATTTAAATTTTATGATGGTGTAATTATTGGTACAGAAAATGGTGCAATATCAGGAATAGTAAATGAAACACCAGAATTATATCAAGTTATATTATCAGAAGAAGGAAAAGTGGCTAACTTAGGAATTATTGCAACATTTGAACAAATTTGTACAATGGATGGAGCATATTTTGATTCATTACAAACTGCAATTAATGCAGCTGGTGCTAATGCAAAAACTATAGTAATGGCTAAAAATGTAACATTAGAAAATGCAATTAATATTGGAAGTAATCAAAATATTACAATTGATTTGTGCGGATGTTCAATAAGAACTGCTATTGCTGATAGTTATGTATTTAATAATAATGGAACATTGAATATTATCGATACATCAGACACAGCACAAGCAGAAGTAGAAGATAATTATATAGCAGGAGAAATCCAAAACTTAGCAGGAATTGCAATAAAGAATAATGGAACTTTAAACATTGGTGTAAATGATGGAGTAGAAATGACAAAATCACCACATATTAAAGGAACTCCGATTGCAATAGATAATGCAGGAACATATAATAAATATGATGGTAAAGTAGAGGATTTAGCAGATTAGTTTTATAATCAAAAAAACCTTTGTAGATTAATCTACAAAGGTTTTTTTATTGATTTATAATATAATTATTAAAACAGAATAAAAAAAATATAAAAAAATTTAAAAAAGTGCTTGACTTTTTAATGGATACAGATTATAATTTATCTTGTCTTCAACAAGAAGGCAAAATGATATGATCATTTGGGTCATTAGCTCAGGTGGTAGAGCACTTGACTTTTAATCAAGTTGTCCGCAGTTCGAGTCTGCGATGGCTCACCAAAATATTTAGGATTTTATTAAAAATCCTAAATATTCATATTATTTTTGGCCCGTTGGTCAAGCGGTTAAGACATCGCCCTTTCACGGCGGAGACATGAGTTCGATTCTCGTACGGGTCACCATTTAAATTTAATAATGCCACTTTAGCTCAGCTGGTAGAGCAACTGACTTGTAATCAGTAGGTCGTCTGTTCGATTCAGACAAGTGGCTCCATTACTTAAAATCAGGCTTGTTATAGAACTTGTCTGTTTTTTTGTTGTATATGAAAATTTAAAAATAGAATAATAGGATAAAACAACTCACTTAATAAAACGAAAGGAGAGGTATATGGAAAAAAAGATAATTTTAGTTACAGGGGGATCTCAAGGTATTGGAGCTAATATTGTTAAAACATTAGCACTTGAGGGTAATACTGTTATTTTAAATTATAACAAATCTGAGGAACACGCTAAAAAAATACAATCTGATTTGAAAGAAAATAACTGTTTGATTGATATTTTTAAAGCAGATGTGTCAAATCATATAGAAGTAACAAAATTAATAAATTTTTGTATAGAAAAATACCACAAAATAGATGTTTTGATAAATAATGCAGGTATTTCACAAACCAAAGTTTTTACAGATATAACGGATAATGATTGGAATAATATGCTACAAACAAATTTAACATCAGCGTTTTATGCAATAAAAGATGCTCTTCCATCAATGATCCATAATAAATCTGGGTGCATAATTAATATATCATCAATATGGGGGCTAGTTGGAGCTTCATGCGAAACTCATTATGCTGTGTCAAAAGCTGGATTAGATGCAATGACTAAGTCATTAGCTAAAGAGCTAGGCCCTTCAAATATTAGAATAAACAGTATTGCTCCAGGAATAATTGATACAAATATGAATAAGCATTTATCAAATGAAGAGCTTAATGATTTAATTGAAGAAATACCATTAGAGAAGATTGGGACTCCAGAGTCTATAACTAAATGTATAAAATGGTTGATAGAAGATGATTATACAACTGGCCAAGTAATTTCTATAAATGGCGGGTGGATAATAATATAATATAAAGACATATGTGAAACAAATTATTTTGAATTTGGTTCATATATGTCTTTATTTTTTCATATATAAAAGGTTTTAAAGTATAAAATTTGAATTGAAGTTATAAATTAGAAAAATGGAAAGAGCTATATATGGTGTGTATCCGTAAGATCATAGCAATTACTGAGGTGTAGGGAATTGGAAAAATTGACAGAAGTTTACAAAAAGAGTATAATATAATTGTTAACGTACAGTAGTACGTGTCCGTTAATATACTTAAGGAGGAGGTTAACAACAAGAAAACGGACTTAAGCACAATTGAAAAAGTAATTGTTACAATTTCATTTGTGTGAGCTTGCACATTCACAAATTAATAAATCTAATCCATATTAAAGAGGAGGAAGCATTATGACTAAAAACGTTAAAGCTATGTTAATGGCTATACTTGGAATTTTTACATTCTCAGGTATTTCAAACAACTGCAGCGCAGTAGCTGCTACATCAACCACAATCGAAGAAGAGTCAACAGAAGAGTCAACATTGTTTGGCGATTCGAATTGCGATGGCGAAATTACCACTGCAGACATAATTTTAATTATGCAGTCAATCGCCAACCCTTCCAGATATGGATATGGTTGTGGCGAAAAAACTGCTATAACAAAGCAGGGGATGGAAAATGGAGATGTGTATGAAAGAGGTTCAGGTATCACATGTTGTGACGCCCTAGCTATTCAGAGATATCTCCTGAAACAGATTACAAACTTACCAATGTCATATTACAAGTCTGAGCCAAGACCGGAAACAATGACTACGACAACAAGTATGACAACAACTACTACCACAACCACAAGTACGACAACAACAAGTACGACAACTAGCACGACTTCAACAAGTACAACGAAGCCAACTACAACCACAAGTACGACAACCAGCACGACTTCAACAAGTACAACGACTTCAACTACAAGTACAACAACCAGCACAACTTCAACAACCACAACAACGACATCATCAACATCATGGACAAATCCTACTAGAGAGGATTTAGTAAATGACAACGGAATGATGATAAGCGAGGGCAATTTTGAAATCTTA
>JAZUKV010000008.1:0-33508 GCA_045643465.1 Clostridia bacterium
AGGAAATATATCTGATATTGATGTAAATAAAATAAAAGAAATATTTAAGAATGTAAAATCAGTAACTACTTTTAATAATAAAACTAATGAAGATATATTTATTCTATAATTTAAAGGAGTAATTAATATGAAAATATATATATCAGGATCTATATATGGTGGAAGACAAAAAATTGATACATATAGAGAAATAATTAACCATTTAGAAAATCATGGAGTAGAGGTATTAAATAAAAATATTGTTGATGAAAATGTAATCGAAAAGGAATCATTTCAAGATGATGCTGAAATATTTGAAGATTTAATAAATAAGATTAAAATTGCAGATTTAATTTTAGCAGAAACTACAATTCCTTCATTAGGAGTAGGATATGAACTTGGTTTTGCAGATTCAATAAATAAAAAAATCATTGCAATTTATGACACAAATATTACTGAAAAAATAAGTACAATGATAAGAGGAAACAAGAAAATTGATATAATTCCATATAAAAATATTACAGAAATAAAAGAAGAGCTTGACAAATCACTGAAGTTATGTTAACATAGAAAACATATTAAGAGTGTGCATAAGCAATAGCGAGCTGCACAGCCAATATATTTTTTGGTACACTTATGTTTGGATTTTACGCATAAAGGAGTCTTATAAAAGACGACTTTATGCGTTTTTTGTTTTTATATTTAAATATAGACTAAAGGTAATAAAGGAGGTGTTACCATATCTAGTCAAATATTAAAAACAAAATTCGGAATCAAAAGCTTAAGTAAACAATTACGAATAAGAAAGATTGCTTAGGAGGATTTAAAATGAAAAAGAGCGAGGAAATTACCAAAGTAAAATATCAGAGCAACTTAAGATTAGTGTTAATTGAAACAGTGCTCACATCTATTGGAGCAGGTTTTTCAATATCAACAATGAATCTTTTTTGGAATTCCATTGGAATGAACCAGGCTGATATTGGAGTAACACAGATGCTTTTTACAATTGCGGTTCTGCTTTTAGATATTCCTATGGGATATATTGCAGATCGATTTAGCAAGAAACTTTTAAACATAATTGGAGATTTGGGTGTTGCATTAGTTTTTATTTTATATGCGCTGAGTCAGAATATGTTTATGGTAGTATTGTCTGAATGTTTATTAGGTCTTTTTATGGCCATGACAAATGGTGTAGATCAATCATATATCAAATTAAATTGTGATAAGATTGATAATACAGGAAACCTTTTCAAGAAAATTAATTCTAAAATCTATGTATATAGATATCTTGTGATGTTAATTGTTATGTTTATCGGCGGATTAGTAGGTAAATATAATTTAAGAGCAACACTTGCATTATCATTTATACCATATTTTGTTGGTACCATAATGGCATACAAAATAGAAGATTTTGGAGAGCTTAAAAAAGCCGTGCATAATAATCCAATAAAAGATATGTATTACAGCTTTAAAGAAATTTTGAATATACCTGATATGAAAACATATTTGGGTGCATATATTCTTGGTCGAGAAGTTACACATAGTCAAATTTGGATTTTCACACCATTAATGGTTATGGTTGGTGTTCCTATTGAAATTGTAAGTTTAGGTTGGATAATTGATCAGATAATGAGAATTATAGGAGCAAAAATTTCTATAAAATTTATCAAAAACAAAATGTCTACTAATTTTGCAATTTGCATTTTTTTAGTTGTAAGTTGGATATCGATAATTCTTATAAAATTAAATATTTATACAGTATGGGTATTTGTGTTAAACGGAATTACGGTAGGTCTTGCATCTGGAACATTAGTTTCACCATTACAGGAAAAGGCAGATCAAAAGATTCAAACGAGTGTGATGTCTTTAGCGTCAACTGGCGGAAGACTTCTTTATATTCCTCTTGTTTTTATAATTAATTATTTGGGAGAGCTTAATTTACTTTATGCACTTGCAGGAGTTATTATTATTTTCGTACCACTTAGTTTAATTGTATATAACAATTTAAGAAGAATAGAAAAAAGAAAGAGTCGGTAATATAATTGTTAATTATGAGCTGACTGAAGAATTAAAACAAACCGAAAAAACTTGTTTAGATTATTTAAATTAATTTTTAATTATTTTAGATAATTTAGCAAGTTTTTTTCAGCATTATAGAATATAAAATACTTCAAAACCTTGAATTAACTGAAATTTTTAGGTTGAAAAATAACTTATTAGTTTACTTGAATTTATTATTTTTTAGTAATAAAATATATTTAAAAAAAGATGGAGTAAAAAATATGAGAAAAATTTTAATAGTAGATGATGAGGAAAAAATTAGAGAGCTTATTAAAATAAATTTAGAGCTTGCAGGATATGAATGTTATGAAGCTGAAGATGGTGAAGTAGCATTAAAAAAGTTAAAGGAATGTAAACCAGACCTTGTATTATTAGATATAATGTTGCCAAAAAAGAATGGATATGAAATAGCACAAGATTTTATAAATGATGGTGTGCCAATTATATTTTTAACAGCAAAAGATAGTGTAGTGGATAAGGTTAAAGGATTGAAAATCGGAGCAGAAGACTATATGACAAAACCATTTGAATCAATGGAATTGTTAGCACGAATAGAAGTTGTATTAAGAAGAAAAGGGGATGTTTCTGATATTTTTACATATAGAAATGTTAAAGTAGATTTCTCAAAAAGAAAAATTTATTTAGACAATAAAGAAATTGAAGTAACATCACAAGAGTTTGAATTATTAAATGTATTAATTAAAAATAAAAATTTAGCATTATCAAGAGAAAAACTTATAGAATCAGCTTGGAATTATGATTATTATGGAGATACTAGAACAGTAGATATGCATATTCAAAGACTTAGAAAAAAATTAAATTGGGAAGATGTTATTGTTACTGTATATAAATACGGATATAGATTAGAAATCAATGATTAAATAGGAGAGCTAAGATGAAATTATCATTTAAAATTTTTTTAGGAATATGCATTCCATCAATTATTTCAAGTTTGATTATTACAATTTTTTTAATTAATAAAGATTTTGACAAAAATATTGAAAATGAAATACAATTGGCAATTACGAATGTTGAAAAAATAGAAATGAGAGCCAATTATTCATCATATAATGATAGATTATTTGCATTGGACGAAACTTATTATAAAAATAGGGAAGCAAAAATATATTATTATAAAAATGAAGATATTGTATATAAAACTGATGAAACATTAGAAGAATATGTAAAAGAATATTCAAACCCTATTGAGGGTAAATATTTTGCAATCCAAAAAGAAATTAATAATAGATATTATATAATAATTTCTACAAGAATTAATGATGAAAATGTACTTATTTATACAGAAAATGTAGATAATATATACAATTTAAAAAAAGAGCTATTAACGAATTGTATATTTATATTTGTACTTATGATACTGGTAATTGCTATTATTGCCTACATAATTTCAAAAACATTAACAAAGCCGTTGGTTAATATCCAGAAAGAAATGGTAAAGCTTTCAAAAGGGGATTATAAAATAAATTTAAAAGAAAGTAGTAGTGAATTTGGGAAGTTAGCTAAGAATTTTAATAAAATGTCAAAAGAGCTTGAAAAACGTAATAATGAATTAGAAGAATATGCAAATAGTAAACAATTATTTATAGATAATTTAGCACATGAAATGAATACACCACTTACTTCAATTCAAGGTTATGCAGAGCTAATGCAAAAAGCTAATCTAAATGAAGAGCAAAAAGTTAGATATTTATCATATATCGAATCAGAATCAAAAAGAATTTCTGATATGTATAAAAAATTATTATTGCTATCATATAAAAAACAGTCAGATTTAGAGTTTAAGGATGTCTATATGAGTGTTGCATTAAATGAAGTTGTAGATTTATTAAAAGGAAGACTTGAAAATAAAAATATTGAGTTAATTATTAATAATCAACTAGAAAAAATCTGGGGTGATGAAACATTAATTATTATGAGTATTACTAATTTGGTTAAAAATGCTATAAATATTTCTGAAGAAAATAGTAAGATAATAATTAATGCTTTTAACCTAAACGAAAAAAAATATATTCAAGTTGTAGATTTTGGATGTGGAATTAGTAAAGAAAATATAGACAAAATAACAGAGCCATTTTATAGAGTTGATAAAGTAAGATCAAGAAAAAACGGTGGTGCAGGTTTAGGGTTATCAATATGTAAAAGTATAATGGAATTGCATGGTGGAGCTCTAAAGATTGAATCAGAATTAGGAAAAGGAAGCATATTTATATTAGAATTTCCAAATAAATGAAATAATTTACAACTTTTTTACAACTTATTTATTTGTTTGAAATATAACAAAATTATAATAAAATCATAAGAAAGGGGGAATGTATATGAAGAAAATTAAAAAAACAATAAGTATGTTTAGCATTTTATTATTAATTATCATATGTCTTACAGGATGTGAATCAAAGAAAAATGAAATTCTAGAATATGATAAAGGAAAAGAATTTAATGTAAGCAAAAATGAAGTAGTTTCAAATATTAATGATGATATATTTATTAAGGTTTGGGAAGATGATTCAACAGAGCTTCAAATCAATAAAGATGGAACATTCTTGATAGATCATTATACTTTATCAAGCCAAGTATGTGGAAGTTATAGAATAAATGGTACAAAAATAACTTTTACAAATAATAATGGAACAACTTGGAATGGAGAGCTTGTAAAACAATATGGATTTTATCAATTAAATATTAAATATGATAATGAAGACTTAGTATTATATGATTTAGCAGACAAGACAAATATAAAAGAACTTTATGAGTATAATGATGGAACAATTTACTATACTTTATGTTTATATGATAATGGAACATATAAATATGAACATTCAATACATGCAGCTGAAGGAGAGCTTGGTGAATATACAATAGAAGGTGAGAAACTAACTTTAAAAGCACATTATAGCACAGGTTCAGATATAGGAGTAAGTAAAAAAGAAAAAACTATGGAGCTCATAGTAAACAAAGATGGCTCAATAGCTGATAAGAATAAGTTATTTTCATATACAGAAGATAGTGGATTAGATAAGAAATACAAAGATTTCGATTTTGGAAATATTGTAATGAAGAAAGTTTCAAATAAACAAAAGGAAGAATATAAAAAAGCATATCCAAGTATCCAAACAATTCTTTCTAGAAGTATTATTGAATAATTAAAGATATTTAGGAGGTTTTTTATGAAAAAGTCAAGTGTAATAATTTTAATAATAGCAATAATAGTAGTACTTACAGCAGGAACAGTAGGAGTAATATTATTACTAAAAAATAATGATAAGAATAGCAATAGTGTTTATGTTGCTAATAAAACTCAAAATAATATTGAAAATAATATAGAAAATAACAATACAAGTGTTCAAAATAATAATGTAAATAATAATACGAATAATAATATTAATAATACAAAAGCAAAAAATATTAAATTGACAACCACAAAAAATACAGTAAGAGAGCTAAAAGAGAATACAGCTAGTTTTACATGCATACAACAAGATCCAACAATAACAGGAATTGATCCTGAAGTTGCAAGTAAAATTGAAAAAAGCTTAAAAGAGTATTATGCAAATGTTTGGAAAGAAATAAATGAACAATCAAAGGATGAAGAGATTCAAGAAATATTAAAGACTTCAGGAAAAGACATAAAAAATTACAGTATTGGATTTGAACAGTCATTTTCAATATTATACAGTAATGACAAAATTGCAACATTTTCTTATGTTATGACTGGCGGACTTGGAGGAGTTAGCTGGGGAACAACATCAGGAGTTTCATATAGTTTAGATAATGGTGAAATTATAGAACCAGAAGATATAATTAAAGATAAGAAAGGCTATATAGAAGCTTGTAAAAATACAGTATATAAACAATTAAAGGCAGATGAAAGATATCCAAGTTTAAATCAAGGCTATGAGAAAATTGTTGATGAAGCCATTGAAAAAGTTGGTGGTTATTTCACAGAAACAGGTATTGTTTGTGTGCAAATACCTAAATATGGAATTTCATATGGTGCAGCAGGTGAATTTTCTTATGAAATAAGTTACAATGATGCAAAAAATTATATTGATATCGATAAAATTAAATAAGTAGTATATAAAAAATATGTAGACAGGAATTTGTTTACATATTTTTTATATTATTGCATATATATCAAAAATTGAAAAATCTTTTAAAATATGGTAAAATGAATTAGATTTAGGGTAGGTATTATTATATTTTTGTCAAGGAGATGGTAAATATAGAAAAAAATAAAAAAGTGGAGCAATTAGAAAAGATTGTCTATAAATTTGCTAGATTAGCTAAGATTGAAGATCAAAAGAGCTGTGACGATTTGATAAAAAAATTGAACATGTTAGGTTATAATGACATAATTGATAGTCTTATAATTTCTTTAAACAGTTTATTAAACAGAGGTGTTTTAACTGAAGAAGAGATTTATTCTAACACAAAAGAAATTTTGGAATTAAACCCTAATAAATATACTTCAAATGAAGATTTAATTAAAAGACTAAAATGGCTTAAAAGCATGAATTTGGAATATCCTAAAATGCCATTAGAAAAAAATCATGAATTAGTACTAGAAGCTTTTGAAGAATTTAATAAGTTAATCAAAAATGATTTTGATTGTTATTATACAGGTGGTTTAATAGGATATTTAGCCATTGGACATAAATTAGAGCGTTATCATGGAGATTTAGATCTATTTATTAATGAAGATCAACTAAAATTATTATACGAAAGAGCAAAACAAAGTAAAAATTTTAAATTTGTAAGTAATATGAACAATAAAGAAGAGCCAAATGGACATGAATATAAAATTATATATAAAAATACGCCAATGAGTATTGGATTATTTCTTTTTAGCAGATTACCTAACAAGGAGCTTGTAATGAAAGAATATTATTATCAAGGTAAAGGTGAAAATAAAAAATTATTTGTAGATGAGCAACATTTAGCAAAAAATTATGCAGCATTGATATTTTCAGAAGAGATAAGAAATTGCCATAACACATACTATAAAATGCAAAGTTTAGAGAATATATATGTTTGCAAAAAAGACTCAAGGCCTAAAGATAGATATGATGCAACCATTATAAAAGATTATGTAGATTTATCAATAGTAGACATATTAGATAAGCAAAAGCAATGTAATTATAATATTAATCATAAATTGGCAGATAAAAGCAAAGTTAGCGAAATGGAAGATATAATGAAAAATAAAATAACTGATTTAGAATATGAAATATAGCTCAAAGAATTGACACTATTATATATTGTGTTATAATAGATACATTATAAAGTTACAATGCTACTTGTACTTTAGAAGTTTCGATTAAGAAATTCTCTGGAGGGGTAGCATAACCTCCAGAATCATTTTTGATAGGAGGCAAAATTCATGACAAAAGCAGTAAAAGCAAAATCAATAGCATTCATCAAAATTCTTGAAGTTATTAGCTTGGCGAAGGACGGATTTTCAGATGAAAATTATAAGGCAAATCAATTAGCTGTTTCTTACAAGGACAGTGATACCACAATTAATTTCTTCTATTATTTGTGCTCTTGCCCAAGAAATGTAGTTATGCGACTTTCAGACAAAGAAAAAAGAGTATATGAAAGTATTTCAGAAATATTTTCAAAATCAATTGTTAGCACTTCAGAAAGCAACTTTGTTATAAAGGATGATTTTAGTCTCGAACAAATTATTCTTTTAGCAGAGCAATTTGCAAGATCTGTTGATGATGTTGTTATTCTGCAGAAACTTAAAAAAGCAATCGATATTGCAAATAAAGTAAAATAAGTTGTAATGAATTTTAGTGTAATCGAAAACAGTTAATAAAAAAGCTTCTCTTTTATGAGAAGCTTTTTTATTTTATGCAAATAGTATCTATACACAAGAACATAATAAGTAGACACTACAGAGATTATTTTTTTATTATGTTTCTATTTTATAGATAAAAGGCTAATAAAAGATTAAAGAAATTAGCTATTGTTTTTAAATTTGCATAATGATAAAATATTAATTAAAGTAAAGGTAATAATAAAACAATATAAGTCAGAAAAGGTATTGTTAAAAAAAAACACTTTGATATAATTTTTTTAGAGGTGTAGTATGGAAAAATATACGAATGAAGAATTAAAAGAAATAAAATCAATTATCAAGAATAATTTCTATAAGTGTATAGATAGACTTATGAAGTTTGTTGATGATGAGGAATTAATTCAAACAGTTAGAGAGCTACAAACTAAACAAGAGCTTAGTGATGAAGAAATTGAAATGTATGAAAGATTTGCAATTAAAGTTTTTGAGCGCGTTCCTGAAGAAAAAATGCCAGAGTTAATAAATAGTATGGATGCATCGTGGGTGTACTTTCTATTTGATGATGATGTAGATTTTTATGAAATGTATCCAAGTATTTATTTTTCAGGGATAGATATAGCTACTGTTGAGTTAGATAACTTTGAGGAGCAAAAAGAGGAGATAAAGAGCTATTTGGATTTGAACAGATTAACAGAAAATCCGCTTGCACTTAAAAATTTGGCTGGATTAGTTAAATTGTCTGACGGCCAAAATGTTTTTAATGAATATATGCATGAAGTATTAGAAAAGCTAGATAAATCAACTAGAATTCAGTTATTTGAAGATGGAATCAAGTATTATATGGAACAATGCTTAACTTATAGATATAAGCGAAATAGTTATGATGATATGTCAAAATTTTATAATATGTTTAATCAACTATTTTTAATGCTTCCAGAAGAAGAAAAAAAGGAATTTTCTACACGTTTTGCGGAATCTTTTGAAAAAAATGGTTATTATTATTTAAACGAAAATAAAGATTTACTAAATAAGTTATACGAGTATTTAGATGAGGATCATCAAGTTCAATATGCTAAAGGTGCTATGTCTTCAATTCAAAGAAAGCTAAGTGATTCAAAAATAGATTTTGAGATGTTAGATAGTTTTTATTTTACTAAGTATGATCAAATTCATGATGTGCTAGGTAGGTTAAGCGTTGAGCAGATGACAGAACTATGTAAAAATGATGATGTTTGCCAATATATTTTTGAGCAGATATTTTATACAACTCCTTTTGAAGGGGGCGCAATATACTCTACGATTGCCAAATTTTCTCCAGAATTATCTGAAAAATATATAATATATATGAAGAATCATATAGGTGAATTAGTTTTTTCATTGCCAGGTCAAAGTAAGAAATTAGATGTAATTTTAAGGTTTATAGATAATTCTTCAAATGAGGCAATAAAAAGAAATACAAATCTGTTGCTTTCTATGGTAAAAGAAATACAAGGTGAACTTGACTTGGTAACTTCGATTATGCAAGGAGAAAAAATCCGAAATATTAT
This sequence comes from Clostridia bacterium, assembly GCA_045643465.1. Taxonomy (GTDB): domain Bacteria; phylum Bacillota; class Clostridia; order TANB77; family CAG-508; genus CAG-492. The sequence goes on from JAZUKV010000008.1 coordinate 9,409, forward strand.
TAATCAAGTTGAGATGACCATGAAAAATGCGGATTCTAGCATTGGTATAGATGATAATATAGCAAAAATTTCACTATTTGAATGCTTTCAAAATCAGGCTATGTATGCAAGAAAAGTTGGTTTAATGTTAGATGATAATCCAGAAGCACAGGTGGATAGTGATTTCATTTCAACATTAGAGCAATTAGCTAAGCATAATACAACGCTAAAAGATGTTTATGAACAAATAAAGAAAAATATGGCGAAATTTAAAGTCCCAGATATGTCTAAGTATGAGGTAAATGTAGAAAGTTTTACTAATATGGATGAAGCTACGTTTGCGGATTTTATGAGCAATTTAAAAACATATAAGTTAGCAGAAGGAATCATTCCAGAGCAATATTGTGATTATTTAATTAAATTAAAATTAGATCCAGAATCTCCATTAAGCCAAAATTTAGATACGTATTACATAATGTTTAAAAGAGCATTTGAAGATAAGGGAAGACATTTATTAGAACAAGATGGAATAAAGGATTGTTGTGTATCTGTTACGTCTAAATTAGAAGAAAATAATCTTGGAAAAAATGGTATAACGTTCATTGAGATAAAAGAAGAAAATTTAAGAGATTTAAGCTTTGAACATATAGATGTATTGGATACTTTATATCATGAGGTGAAACATGCGGATCAAAGAGAACGAGTATATAAAGACAAAAATATTAAAGATAGCAAAGACTATTTAATGCTTAAGGAGCATATAATTATGCAAGAAAAACCAGGATTTTATGAAGCAAACTATACGTTTATGCAAGCAGAAATTGATGCAAGAATTGCTGGTAGACGTGGGGCAGTGCAATTATTAAAAAAAATTGGTTATGGTGATAGACCGGCATATGACTATAATGGAAACGATATAAATTCTAATTATAACCAATTACAGCTTGATGAACAAAAATTATATAAGTATGCGCGATATAAAATATTAGAAAAAAAGGACGAGCAGCCTAAAGTAGATGATTTTAAACTGGTAAATGAAATTTTTAGCAGTATACTTGCAGAAAAAGCAACTAAAGCTGGAATGTCTATAGGTAAAACAGAGCTAGAAGAGCTATATGAAAGATATCCAACTTTTCAATATGAATTTGATGAAAATGGAGTAGCTCGACCAGCTGCAGACGTATTAGAAATATTCGAGAAACATTACAATGATGCAAAAAATGGTGCATATAGATCATCAGAAAAGACACCTGATTTAGCAATATTGGGTTGGATATTAAGAAATCCAACGCTATCTCGAAAGAATCTGTTTGTTAATACTTTGAAATTGAGCACGTATACTCCAAATAATCCTGTAATGAAACAGAATAGAGATTTGATTTTTGAGGATCAGGTTATTCCGTTACTTAAGTTTTATTTAGAAAACGGATATGTTCCTAAAATATTAAACAACGAGACTCCAGAAGAGACTCGAACCAATTGTGAGGCTGTGGATACTGCAATTGAAAGCTATATTAATAGCAATGATCCAGACATAGCAAAGAAGATGGTTGCGCTAAAAGAAAAGTATAGAGGTAAAACAGAGGAAGAAATAAAGAAACTTGCAGTAATAGATGGTGAAGTTAGTCCTGAAGATAGAGCAGAGGCAGATGCTCATGTTGTTTCTAAAGTTGCTGAAGAAAAAAGACATGAAATGACAATTAAAAGAAACGATCCAGACGAACAATCGGTATAGTGATGTGATAATAAGATATATGTTTTTTTGAAAGATGAATAGTGCAAAGGAGCAAGTAAATTGCAGAGGAGGAACAAAAGATGATAGAAAGGTATGCAGAGGCATGTAGTGAGGTGGCTTATATTATTGATAATATGAGTGTTGCTAATAGGGAGAAGATACCTACTAATTTTATAGAGCATATAAATAAAAGTAAAAGTAATGAGTATGTTGTATCAAATCAAATTTCTTTGGATAATCCAGTTGGTTTGAAGAAAGAAACAAAAGCTATATTATCAGTAATGTACAGAGACTTTTTCTGTAGTGAAGAGGAGAGGGCTAAATTAAAGAAGGCTGATGAGGAGGCGCTAGAGAGCAAATATAGCTATGAGAATCTTTTTAAAGGCAGGGAAAAGCAGAAGCGTAGCAACAATATAGTTAAAGCAGAAAATGATGCTGTAAAAGATTATGAAGCGTTAGTAAAGGTAGACAAGAAAACAACCGGAATATTTGGAAAAATTAGGAATTTTATCAAGGGTATATTCAGGAGATAGGGTGTCACTCAGGGACGGAGATAAAATGACATTGTGACGCTGGGGGACAGACTTGCAAATTTTATATAAAATAAGGAGAAGACTATGGGGCATAAGCTCTGTGGTCTTTAATTTATTAGTAGCAGTACAACATAATAAGTTTACGCCTGGAGATTATTTTTAAATTATGTTCCCATTTGTGCCTGAACGGATGCAATCGCTAAATTCTGGAAACCTAGTCTATAAAAGAGATGGTAACTATTGTCTTTTGTTATATATAATGATAAAATGATACAAGTAATTGAGAGATGGGAGATTACAGGTAGAAAAAATCAAAATAAAAATATCACGATGTCACTTTATCTCCGTCCCTGAGTGACAAAATTAGAAGGAGAGCATGTATGTTTAAGTTAGTATCGAACTATCAGCCTACCGGCGATCAACCTCAGGCGATTGAGTATTTATCTAATGGTATAAAGGAAGGTAAGAAGTTTCAAACTTTGCTTGGTGTTACAGGATCTGGTAAAACATTTACTATGGCTAATATCATTCAGCAAGTTCAGAAGCCTACTTTAGTTTTGGCTCATAACAAGACTTTAGCTGGTCAGTTATATAGCGAATTCAAAGAATTTTTCCCTGAAAATAGCGTAGAATACTTTGTATCTTATTATGATTACTATCAGCCAGAAAGCTATTTACCCGCTTCTGATACATATATAGAAAAAGATGCATCAATAAATGATGAAATAGATAAGTTACGTCATTCAGCCACTCTAGCATTATTTGAAAGAAAAGATGTAATAATAGTAGCATCAGTATCATGTATATATGGTTTAGGAGACCCTATTGATTACCAAGGAATGATGCTTTCTCTACGTGTAGGAATGGAAAAGTCTAGAGATGAAGTAATGAAAAAACTTGTAACAATGCAATATTCAAGAAATGAATTAGATTTTAAAAGAGGAACATTTAGGGCAAAAGGAGATGTATTAGAAATTTTCCCATCATCACAAAGTGAATCAGCAATAAGAGTAGAGTTTTGGGGAGAAGAAATTGAAAAAATACATGAAATTAATCCACTAACAGGGAAATCTACAGGATTAAGAAAACATGTATTAATTCCACCAGCATCTCAATATGTAACAAGTAGAGACAAATTAGATAAAGCTCTTGTAACAATAGAAAAAGAAATGAAAGAGCGAGTAGAATATTTTAAATCAAAAGGAAAATTAATAGAAGCTCAACGTATAGAAGAAAGAACTAATTTTGATATGGAGATGATGCGTGAAACAGGATTTTGTCAAGGGATAGAGAATTATTCACGCCATATAAGCGGAAGACCAGAAGGAAGTCCACCATACACATTATTTGACTATTTTCCAGAAGATTTTTTACTATTAGTTGATGAGTCTCATGCTACAATACCACAAGTAAGAGCAATGTATAATGGCGATAGAGCAAGAAAAGAATCATTAGTAAATTATGGATTTAGGTTGCCTTCAGCTTTTGATAATAGACCATTAACATTTAAAGAATTTGAGGATAGAATAAACCAAGTAGTATTTGTAAGTGCTACACCAGCTGACTATGAAAATGAGCATAGTGGCAATAATGTTGTTGAACAAATCATAAGACCTACCGGACTATTAGATCCATTAATAGAGGTTAAGCCAGTTAATAATCAAATAGATGATTTAATAGTACAAATACAAAAAAGAGCAGAAAATCATGAAAGAATATTAGTAACAACATTAACTAAAAAGATGGCAGAAGATTTAACTTCATATTTAGCAAGTGTAAATATAAGAGTAAAATATATGCATTCAGATACGAAAGCTTTAGAGCGTATGGAGATAATAAGAGATTTACGTTTAGGAGTGTTTGATGTATTGGTTGGGATAAATTTATTAAGAGAAGGTTTAGATATCCCAGAAGTATCACTAGTAGCTATATTGGATGCGGACAAAGAAGGTTTTTTACGATCTGAAAGGTCATTAATTCAAACAATAGGGCGTGCTGCAAGAAATACAGAAGGAAAAGTAATAATGTATGCAGATGAATTAACCGACAGTATGGAAAAAGCTATACATGAAACTAATAGAAGACGTGAAATTCAAATGAAATATAATGAAGAGCATGGAATAGTGCCACAAACAATTCAAAAATCTATAAGAGATACTATTAGTGCTAAAATTGTAGAAGAAGCTTCTGCCGAATATAATTTAGGAAAAGAAGCGGATATTCAAGATATAATAAATAAATTAACAGATGAAATGTTGAAATATGCAGCTGCTATGGAATTTGAGAAAGCAGCAGAGCTAAGAGATAAAATAAAAGAGCTAGAAAAATCAAAATAATGTTACAATAACGATTGACAATTTATGTAAATAATGTTATATTTATAAAATATTATTTCCCCAATAAGGGGTAAGGAGGTTATAGTAATGAAACACCCAGCAAATCGCATCACCAAGGTAACCCAGGTAACGAAAGGAATAACATTCCTTGTACAATTAATACTGCTAACAACAACTGTTGTGTATCGGTATGATTCGTACACCAGCATTTTCATTTTCATGGCAGCGGCATTCACATCATTAATCTTTATGGCATGTACTGTGTTTAGAAGCCAATTAAATGATGAAGATTTATTTTTCAGAAAAGTACTTGTTGGAATTTCAATACTGTGCTTTTCAGGTAGTGTAATTGCATTTATAAAAGGTTTTGCTGATGTATCGTATAATATATCAGTATCAATTATTTTAATGCAAGCATGTCTTATGGTTTTCCAGTTCGCCTTAGCAATAAAGGTTGAAACTGAAGAATCAAATCCAATAGATTCAAAGCCAAAGGCTGAAAAATAAATTATAAAAAGCTCCTTAAAAAAAGGAGCTTTTATTATTGAAAAAATATCAAATTTATGATATACATAATGCATTAATCACCTAAAGGAGGCAGGTTAAAATGGAAACAAAGCAAAAGTCAAAAATACCCGTAATAAAAGGATTTATCTTGCCAAACAAACAATTGCTACATTGTGGTGGAGCTGGACATTGTGAAACTGCAGCATCATACGTACAAGACATGAATCTATATGATGATTTTAAAAAGTCCCAAATATCTTCAGAAGATGATTATTTAGTGGATAACTATGGAGCAATTAAAATAGGAACTTGGGATGGACATAATTGCATCTTTGTATCAAGAAAAATTGAAAGTTATAAAGATTTGGAAGTTTATCTTGAGGACTATTTAAAAAAAGTGGTGGCAGATTATATTTCTGAAGGATATCCTGTATATAATACAGTAGCTAAATGTATTTTAGGAAATAAAAAATCACATAAATACAATACAACTGTTATAAAGAATACTGCAGGATATACATATAATCCCAATCGGGATGGAGATTGACGTATTTGCTATAAAAAAAGAGAGGAAGCTAATATTGCTTGCTCTCTTTATTATTTTAATATTCTATAAAGTAGTAGAAATTATTGTAAAAATAAACGTTTTATGCTAAAATAATTTGTATTATGTAGGGGGCTATATATGAATAATAAAATTATAATAAAAGGTGCAAAAGTACACAATTTAAAAAATATAAATCTTGAGATACCAAGAGATAAATTAGTAGTTATAACAGGACTTTCTGGATCAGGTAAGTCTTCTTTAGCGTTTGATACTTTATATGCAGAAGGGCAAAGAAGATATGTTGAAAGTCTTTCTTCATATGCAAGACAGTTTTTGGGTTTGATGGAAAAACCTGATGTAGAATCAATTGAAGGATTATCTCCTGCCATATCAATAGACCAAAAAACTACTTCGAAGAACCCAAGATCAACAGTAGGAACTGTTACTGAAATATATGATTATATACGTTTATTATATGCTCGAACAGGTGTTCCTCATTGCCCAAAATGTGGTAAAAAAATAGAGAAACAATCTATTGACCAAATAATAGAAACTATTTTAGAATTACCTGAAGGAACTAAGATACAAGTTTTAGCACCAGTGGTTCGTGAACGAAAAGGTGAGTATAAAAAACTGTTAGATGATTTTCAAAAAGACGGATTTGTTAGAGCAAAAATAGATGGAGAGCTATATGAACTTTCAGACGATATAGATATTGATAGAAAGAAAAAACATACTATTGAATTAGTAGTAGATAGACTTATTATAAAGAATGATAAAGATGAAATAAGAGGAAGATTAACTGAATCTGTTGAAACAGCATTGAAACATGCGAATAGTTTAGTAGCTATAGATGTAATTGATGGAAATCCGCTTCTTTTCAGTGAAAACTATGCTTGTCCAGACTGTGGCATAAGTTTTGAAGAATTATCACCTAGAATGTTTTCATTTAATAATCCAATGGGAGCTTGTCCTGCTTGCTCCGGTATAGGATATGTAATGAAAATGGACGAAGACTTAATTATTCCAGATAAAGATAAAACATTATATGATGGAGTAAAAGCATTCGGAGCTAGTAGTATGAAAAAGGGCGATACAATGGCTAAAATGTATTTTGAAAGCATTGCTAAAAAATATAATGTAGATATTACTAAACCAATAAAAAAATTACCTCGTAATTTCTTAGATAAAATTCTTTATGGAACAGGTGATGAGGAAATCGATTTTCAATATTCTTCATCTGCAGGAACTAGAAAATTCACATCACCTTTTGAGGGAGTAATACCTACATTAGATAGAAGATATCGTGAAACTAAATCTCAAGGCATGAGAGATTTTTATGAAATGTATATGAGTAGTAGTCATTGTGATATATGTGATGGAGCTAGATTAAGAGCAGAAAGCTTAGCAGTAAAAGTAGGCAACAAAAATATTAATCAATTAACTGAAATGCCTATAAATGCAATAAAGAAATTTTTAAATGATTTAAAACTTAATAAAACCCAGGCAATGATAGCAGAGCAGATATTAAAAGAAATTGATAAAAGATTACAATTTTTAATAGATGTAGGATTAGAATATCTAACACTTTCAAGGTCTGCTGGTTCATTATCTGGAGGAGAAGCTCAACGTATTAGATTAGCAACACAAATAGGATCTGGATTATCAGGAGTACTATACATACTAGATGAGCCTAGTATAGGACTTCATCAAAGGGATAATGAAAAATTAATAGCTACATTAAAAAAATTAAGAGATTTAGGAAATACTTTAATTGTAGTAGAGCATGATGAAGATACTATGTATGCTGCTGATCAAATAATTGATATTGGACCAGAAGCAGGAGTACATGGAGGAAATGTTATGGCTCAAGGTACTGCTGAAGAAATAAAAGAAAATCCTAATTCAATTACTGGACAATATTTGTCTGGTAAAAAAAGAATAACTGTTCCTAAAAAAAGAAGAAAGTCTAATGGAAAATGTATTCAAATAGTTAAAGCAGAAGAAAATAATTTAAAAGGCATAAATGTAAAGATTCCTTTAGGACAGTTTGTTTGTGTGACTGGTGTTTCTGGATCTGGGAAAAGTACATTAGTTAATGAAATACTATACAAAACTATAGCAAGAGATTTTAATGGTGCTAATGAAAAGCCAGGAAAATGCAAAGAGATTAAAGGACTAGAAAATATAGATAAGATTATTGATATAAATCAATCACCGATAGGAAGAACTCCTCGTTCAAATCCTGCTACATATACAGGTGTTTTTGATAATATTAGAGATCTGTTTGCTAGTACTAATGATGCAAAGCTAAGAGGGTTCGATAAAGGAAGATTCAGTTTTAACGTAGCTGGTGGAAGATGTGAAAATTGTAATGGCGATGGATTAATTAAAATTGAAATGCATTTCTTACCAGATATATATGTTCCTTGTGAGGTTTGTAAAGGAAAACGCTATAATCATGAAACTTTACAAGTTAAATATAAAGGAAAAACTATATCAGATGTTTTAGATATGACTGTTGAAGAAGCTTTAAATTTCTTCGAAAATATTCCAAAAATAAAAAATAAGGTCCAAACATTATATGATGTGGGACTAGGATATATTAAATTAGGACAACCTTCAACAACTTTGTCTGGAGGGGAAGCTCAACGTGTTAAACTTGCCACAGAATTATCTAAAAAAGCTACTGGTAAAACACTTTATATATTAGATGAACCAACAACAGGTCTTCATATAGCAGACGTACATAAATTAGTTGATATATTACAAAGATTAGTGGATACAGGAAATAGCATCATAGTAATAGAGCATAATTTAGATTTAATAAAAACTTGCGATTATATTATTGATTTAGGCCCTGAAGGCGGAGAAGCCGGAGGTACAATAGTAGCAGAAGGAACTCCTGAACAAATATGTAAAGTTGAAGAATCATATACTGGAAAATTTTTAAAAAAATTTTTAAAATAAAAGCTGGGCTAACTTACAAAAAGCTGGCGAATATCTATAATATTATTGAAAATTTCAAGTTAATGATATATAATTGACTTATCTTAATGAAAGGAGGGGAAACCATGAAGGCCCCCACTATTGCAAAATATTGTAGGAAGTGCAAAAATTATATCAACATAAGAGCAAACGAAATCTTACACTTTCCAAACGATAAGTCATACATTCTTTGCAATAATTATCGGATAGATAAACACGGCCAACGTACAATATGTGGAAACAAAATTCGAGTAACACCAGAAGAAGAGCATTTTATACAAAAAGGTTGATTTTTATTTAATATTTACCGCCCTAGAATTTATTTCAAGAGCGGTTTTTCTTTTTATTAATTGATATAATAGATTTAGATAGTAACACCATATAGAAATATACATATACTATTTTAGGAGGTATAAGTATATGTACGATAATGATTATGAAGAATATATGAGAAGTGTTTTGGGATATCCTGTTCAAAATAATACATATCAAGATACAGTTAATTGTTTTCCCTATAAGGCAAACATTAATAATTTCGAATATGAGGATTTATATCCAGAAATATATGTAGTGCTAAAACCTATGATTAAGAAAATCTGTAATGATTATTCAAATCAAAAAATTTCAAGTGAAATTTTGGAAAATATGGTAAATGAAATCTACAATAATATAGAGCAAGATGTTACTGTAGTAAATGTAAATGTTCAAACAACTAAAAAAGTTACAAGTTCAACGAACACAGTTAATCTAACTACAAGAGAAGCGGAGAATAATAGAAACATAAATAACAATCAATTGTTAAAGGATTTAATAAAAATATTAATTATTAAGCAATTATTAGAAAATAGTCAAAACAGACCTCAAAGACCACCACATTTACCAAATAGACCGTTTCCATTTTATAATCAAAATTTTGATCAAAATTTTCAAATGCAAAGAGCATTATCAAATTCTGCAGTTTATGCCAATGATTACAGCATAAGTCCGAATTACTAATTTGACAATTAAATATTTTATAAATGAAAAAATTGCATGAATTTGTTTTTTATTATTACACAAAATAAAAAATATAAACATAAAGTTTATAAATTTTTTATGAAAAAGAGGTAAAACGATGAAAGTTAAAGATTGTATGTGTAATAATGTAATGTGGTTAACACCGGAATCTACTGTTTGCGATTGTGCAAAATTAATGTGCGAACATCATGTTGGAAGTATTCCTGTATGTGATTGCAATCAAAAAATTGTTGGTGTTGTAACAGATAGAGATATTTTATTAAGAGCAGTTGCTTGTAATAAAAATACAAATACAACAAAATTAAGTGATATCATGACAACTAATGTTTGTTGTTGTAATGAAAATAATGATATAGAAGATGCAACTAAAATAATGTCTGAAAATCAAATAAGAAGAATACCAGTAACTGATGAAAATAATAAGATAATAGGAATATTAACACTTGGCGATTTAAGCCAAAATGAAAATATAAGCGATTTTAAATTTGCAACAACATATGGGAATATATGTAATTGTAATAGAAAAAATAATCAATAAATTTGAAATAACAGATATTTATAAAAAATTTTAATTAAAAACGAGGGCAGATGTTAAATTTAACATTTGCTCTCGTTTTAAGTTTAATGTTAAGATTTTATATTAGCTAAAGGATTACTTTCAACTGCATCACGAATTTGAACATTATCAACATGAGTATAAATTTCAGTAGTTGATATACTTTCATGTCCTAAAAGCTCTTGTAAAGCTCTTATATCAACATTACCATATTTGTACATTAAAGTTGCTGCAGTATGCCTTAATTTATGAACTGAGTACTTGTTTGTATCTAAGCCTGCTTTTTGTAATTCTTTTTTCACAATATATTGGACAGTTCTATTGCTAATTCGTTCACGTCGCTCACTTAAAAATAAAGCGTCTTTTGATTCATAATCAACATTATCATGAGGTCTAACCATAATATATTTATTAATAGCATCAATACAAGCATTATTAAGATAAATTGTACGCTCTTTATTACCTTTACCAATAACATTAAGTTTTTGATCAGTAAAATTAATGTCCTTAAAATTAATTCCAACTAATTCAGATAAACGCATACCACAATTTAAAAACAATGTAATAATTGCATAATCACGTTCATTATTTCTGTCATCTTGATCATTAACTGCTTCTAGAAGTTTCATACTATCATCCAAAGTAAGGTACTTTGGAATTCTTTTATCTTGCTTAGGTGTTTCTAAATTCTGGGCAGGATTTTTTTCAATTAATCCTTTTTTACTGCACATATAATTAAAAAACACTCTAATGCTAGCAGTTTTTCTAGCACGAGTAGCAGCTTTACTTTGAAAATTATTTGTTAGATAAAAAAGAAAAGCATGAATATCATCAAGAGTTATTTTAGAAACAGTTTCAATAGTCATATTTCTAATATTAATCTCTTTAATATCTTTTTCATCAGACAATCTAAAATGATGCAAAATAAATTTTAAAAACATATTCAAGTCATAATTATATTCTTTAACAGTATTAGGTGACTTATTTAAAATAGTAGCAGTATAATCCAAAAAAGAATTTAAAAATTCAGGATTACTTTCAGTATTAATATTAACTTTTTTCATATGTATCACATTCCTTCTTAGAATTTGGATTTTTGGTGGTGGAAACGGGGACGGTTCTTATTTCCATTTTTGTGGAAATAAGAAACGTCGCCGTTTCCACCACCAACATTATTTTATATATCAGATATGTTAAAGTCAAGGTTTAATTTATACATCATTTAAAATTAATGTAATGATTGAATGCCCATCGATTAAAATAGTATCTGGATAAATTTTACTATTAATGCATAAATTTATTTTTTGAGATGATTTGTTAGGGTTCAGTATAACAGTAGCAATACTTGAATCTGGATTTATAAAAGAAGTGATTTCTAATTTGTTTGTAAATTTACTAAAAGCAATTCTTTTAGCTCCAGGTTGTATAAACCTACTGAAATGACCTATATAATAATATGTTAATGTTTTTGTGTACATATTAGATTTCTTATTTAGCATTATTGGAGCATTACATGAATTATTAATATGTGTAGGTCCTCCATGATAGTCAAGCATTAAATTCCAGTCTATATATCCATTTGAACCTGAGTTTAAGTCTCCAATTATATCATGTGCATAAATTTCAGCATTAGGGATTCTACGTTGTTTCTTTCTAAACCATATTTTTTCGTATCCTGTGCAACCTTCTGTATGGATTATTAACTTGTCATTATATAATTGATTAAATAATTGTATATTTTCAAAATAATCGCCACTATAGTAATGATATCCGATTCCAGTAATTAAATTTTTACAATCAAAATCATCAAATATTTCATTTGCTCTATACAATATACGTTCTTTATTATGGTCCCATATTAATAATTTTGTAGAAATATTATTAGCTTGAAATGTAGGGGAGATATAGTTTTTTATTATATCTTTTTCATCTTTGGCAGTATAAGTACATGACTCCCAAGGTTGTGCAGCATTTGGCTCATTTTGTATAGTCATATAGTTTATTGTAATACCTTGTTTTTTGTATTCTTGAATATACTTTACTAAGTAATCTGCCCATAAAGACTTATATTTATCTAAAATTTTTCCACCTTTTTTTAATTGTTTAGTATCTTTCATAAATGCCGGTGGACTCCAAGGAGTTGAAACAAGTTCCATATTTGATTTAATAGCTAAGGCTTTTTTTATCATCGGAATAATATATTTTGTATCTCTTTCTATAGAAAAATCAGATAAAGATTCATTATTAGAATAACTGTATGTATCAAAACAAAAATCACAACTCCCGATATGTGTTCTACATAAAGAATAATTAAGTCCATTTTTTGAAAAATAGTCTTCCATAAATTGTTTTTTTTGCTCTTCAGGAAGTTGGGAAAAGCAGTAGCCAGCCGCTTCTGTAAAAGCACCTCCAAAACCTATTATTTTTTGATATTGAATATCAGGATAAAGTATTAATAAATTTTTTTCTTGATTTTTTAAATCTGAGAAACTTTTTGTCATGTTAGTTTCTTTTAACAATCTAAATTTTGATAAATTAGTTTCATATTTAGTCAATTTCATAATATATCCTCCAAAATTAGTATTTGCAACTTATTATATAATATATTTTATGAAAAAGAAATAAATAGTGAAATATATATTTACTCATAATATAAAAGTAAGTTATAATATAGTTGTTTAAAATTTATTTAAAACAAAAGATTAGGAGGAAAGATATGAAAAAGAAAAGAATTATAATAGCTATAGTGCTATTAATACTAATTGGTGTAGCGGTATTTCTAACGTATAAATACCGGAAATCTTAAGAAAAAAACAGAAAATATGGCAAATACAACAAACTATGTTAAATGCAATAAGGTGTATGATCATGTACTTGATGCAGGTACGTATACAAACCTTGATTATGATTATGCAGAGCAATTTTTTAAGAACAAATATGACAATTGGAAAGGTGGCTGTACTGCTGTAGCAACAGTTACTAATGATGGTAAAACTCTTGTTGGACGTAATATGGATTTATCTATAAGCAATAATCCAGCTTATATTTCAAGAACTAAAGTAGATGGATGCTATGAAACTGTAGGATTAACATATGCAAATAATCTAGGAAATACTTATGCAGAAGTTTTAGAAAAAGGTGTACCTGAAGACTATTATAAAGTCATACCATTTTTATCAACAGATGTTTTAAATTCAGAGGGACTATATATAGAAATCAACATGAGAGATGCAGAATATTGGCCAACAGGAACATCAAAATTTGGATGTTCAGGAACAAATCCAAGTTCAAATAAAAGGATATGTTCATTAAGTCTTGGTCGTTATATTGCTGAACATTGTGCTACTGTTGAAGAAGCAGTAAAACTTGCTAAATCTCTAGATATATATACAATCAATGTTACAGGTTTTTCATGGAATTTTTGTTTTATGATAGCTGATGCTAATGGCAAATACGGATTACTAGAAATAGCAAATAATAAAGTAGTTTGGTTAGAAGGTCAAAAAGCTCAGGCTAACTTTTATATAAATGAAGATTTTGCTAAAATCCAAGAATTTAAATCTGGAGTTGGAAGATATGATACAGTAACAAAAGGTGTAGAAGCGGTTCAATCAGAAGATGATATGTATGAGTTAATTAAAAAGGTAAGTTATTCTCAAATCTACTCATTAGATAATAAAAATTTTGATGTAAGAAGTGAATTAGTAGGAACATATGATAATTGGACATACGATTATGTAATGGATGAAAAAAACAAAGAAGAAGTAATGAATGTACAAAAAAAATATTCAACTAATTTCAATTCATTAACTCGTCAAGAGCTTCAAGATAAAAACGCCTACTGGGAATCTATTTTTACAGAAGTTGCAAATTGTAATTCTAAAAAATTATTTGTACGTTTCTTCGAAGATGAGGCTCGTACTATAACTTTAGGCTTTGATAAATAGAAAGGAGCAACTATGAAAACAATTGTTCGACTGCTAACTATTTGCATTTTAATTTTTTCAATGTGTTTTGTTTTGAGTGGATGTAACAAAAATGATAAAAGTAACACAAATACTAGTAAATATTCAGATAATGCAACAATACACACATATGATGAAAACAATATTTTTGGTTTATCTTCAATAGTTATAGATGGTATGAATGTAGAGCTAACTATTAATAAAGATAAAGCAAAGTTTTGTGATATAAAGGATTTGATAGGAAATACAAATAACAAACAGCATACTCCAAAATGTAAATTCAATAATAGATGGTATACGCCAGAATCATATACATGTATTACTGATAATAACAAAATAATACTTAATATGAAATTTAAAAATCAATATAATTATGATTCATTTTCTTATGATGATAGTATGACAATTGAAAATTTTACAGACCCATATATTGAATATGAACTAAGAGGCGGAGAAATTATAGAATATTATACACAAAAATATAATCAAAAATTGAAACTGTGGGATGAAGATAATCATGAAGAAACATTAGTTCCATTAAAAGATAATTAATGGATAAAATATTCAAATTGTGTGATATTTTTCATTGTAAGATAAATGATTTAGTTCATGAAAATATGAGTGATATAAATTCATTAGGCGAAGATATAAAAATGAATGTAGTTAAATTTAAAGAAGAAAAGCAAAAGAAAATGAAAGGCTTAAGTAAAGCAATCTATATAATCGCAAGAATTGCTAAAATTATGATGTGAATACGTATTCCTATTGTAATAAGTATAATGATAATAATACCAATTATTATTAATAAATTTGAGCTAGTAGACGATAAATTAATTGTGCATGATTCAAACAATATAATAACAATAGGTGAAGACAATACTTCAATTAGAATAAATGGAATTTTATTAGTAGATGGAAGCGATGAAAAAAATATAGAGAAAATTCTAGAAATATAAAAAAAATATTCAAAAACAGAGCTAATAGGACATGTAGAAGCGGAATTTGTTTTTAGTATTTTAAATATAATTTTAGTTTCAATCATATTGCAACATTTGGAAGATTTATTTGTAAATATAAATAATGGAGATACGTCATTTACTTTTCCAGACTATTTCTTTATGAAAATTTTGAATGATAACTATACCTATTCAATTAATATATATAATGTTATAGAGATATTATTCCTATTATGTATGGCATATATATTTGAATATGGTCATGAAATTCAATTAGATTCACAAGGAAAAATTTATGGAGATAATTCATCAAAATAATGAATAATAAGAAAAAGATTGATTTTATAAATCAATCTTTTTTATATGGAAACTCATAGTATAAAAATGGAAACTTATGTATCATATACTTGAAAATATATTTTTTTATGGTACAGTAAAAATAGAGGTGAATATTGTGAAAATTGAATTTAATATAGATAAAACTAAAACGGAACCAGTAATTGTAATAAATTGCAATGAAATGAATAGCGATATTGAAAATATTATAGCTACTTTACAAATGTTTAATAAACGAATATGTGTAGTAAAAGAAAATCAAAATTTTATTATCGAAGCAAATGAAATATCATATATAGAATCAGTAGAGCGAAAAACTTTTGTATATACAAATACAGATATATATGAATCAAAATTAAAATTATATGAAATGGAAGAAAAGCTTTGCGAAAGCAATTTTATTAGAGCAAATAAATCTTGCATAGTTAATTTAAGACATATAAAGTCTATTAAAAACGATATCGAAAGAAGATTAAGAGCAACATTACTTTCAGGGGAGCAAATAATTATTTCTCGACAATACGCAGAAGAAATAAAAAAGAGATTGGGGGTTTGTTAAATGATTAAAAAGAATACAATATTTGATTACTTAAGTAGTATTATGATTATATTTAGTGTATCAATTATAAGTATTAGCTTTTTTGCTTATATTTTTGGTGCAGAAGGAACAAAAGATGTTTCATCAATTTTTAGTATGGGAAACCAAGGAATTTCAATTGCAACAATTACACAATTCTTTATCTTATCTATTATCATTGCAACACTAAAATATATATTTTTTACGGATAAACTTATAAAGAAAATGTCTATTACCAAAAGAACTATATATATGTTTATTTCTATAATAATGATTATTGGAATTTTCGCTAAAGTATTTAGCTGGTTTCCTGTAAATATGTTAAAACCTTGGTTAATGTTTTTTATTAGTTTTGGAATATGCGCATCAATAAGTGTTATCATTTCAAAGATTAAAGAATCTAACGATAATAAGAAAATACAAGATGCATTAGATAATTGGAAGGAGAATAATAAATAAATGGAAAATATAATTAGTATTAAAAATATATGTTGTTCATTTGGCAAAAAAGAAGTTCTTCACAATATTAATATAGATATACAAAAAGGAACAATATTTGGACTATTAGGTCCTTCTGGATCAGGAAAAACAACATTAATAAATATAATAACAGGTCAATTAAAAAATTCATCTGGTGAAAGTACAATTTTTGGAGTAAATAGTTTAAAATTGTCTGGTAATGATTATAAGAAAATAGGAATAATGATGGATGATTTTGGATTATATGAGAGAATGAATTGCTATGATAATTTAAAGTTTTATCAAATGATAGATGGTAATGATTCAAAAGAAATCAATAAAGTATTAGATAAAGTAGGATTATTACCAAGCAAAAAGATAGCATTCTCAAATTTATCTAAAGGAATGAAAAACAGATTAGCATTTGCAAGAGCTATATTAAGGAGTCCTAAAATATTATTTTTGGATGAACCTACAAGTGGGCTAGATCCTCAAACAATGGAAGCAATACATAATATGATATTAAAAGAAAAAGAGAAGGGGACTACGATATTTCTAACTACACATAATATGCACGAAGCGGAAAAATTATGTGATAATATAGCTTTATTAAATGATGGAAAAATAGTAGAATATGGAAATCCAATTGATTTATGTAGAAAATATAACAATATAAGAAAAATAAATGTACATTTAAAAGACGGACAGAACATTTGTTTAGATTATAGTAAAGAAAGTGGAGAAACTATAAAAAGATACATAGAAAACAGTCAATTAGAAACAATCCATTCAACAGAGCCTAATTTAGAAACAATATTTATGAATCTAACTGGAAAGGAGATGGATATATAATGAGACATATTTATGCTATTTTTTGGAAACAATGTAAAGATACATTAAAAAATAAAGCTATATTATTACAATTTATATTGTTTCCTGTAATAACTATTATTATGGAAAATGCTATTAGCATTCAAGATATGCCTGAACATTTCTTTGCTAATTTATTTTCAACTATGTATATAGGAATGGCTGCTCTAGTAAGTATATCTACAATAATTTCTGAAGAAAATGAAAAAGGTACTTTAAAAGTTTTAAGATTATCAAATGTAAAGTCTTTTGAATATTTATTAGGTAATAGTATATATATTTTAACTTTTTGTATGATTGGTTCATTAATTATGGGATTGACAAGTGGATATGCAGGTACAAATTTATTATACTTCATGATTATAATGCTTATAGGGCATATATTTTCAATCTTAATAGGAGCATCTATTGGTGTTATATGTAAAAATCAAATGAAAGCTACTTCTATGTCATTACCTATCATGATGATATTTTCACTTGTACCGATGCTTTCAAATTTTAATAATACTATTAAATCAATCGGAAAATTTATATTTACAGAGCAATTATATATGTATCTAAATGATTTACCGAATTTCAATATTACTTTTGAAAGTGGAATAATTTTATTGTGTAATTTCATATTAATTATTACTATTTTTATCTATAGTTATAAAAAAGTTTTTAGAAAGAATTATTAATTCTAGTATCTAGATTATTGTTTTTTGTAGTATATACTCATCATGTATTGTTAAAATATATTATTTAGAAAGAAAAAAACAACAAAAATAACACTGAAAATATAAATACTAATAAAACATATTCAATTAGAGATAATGAAATTTATTATGTTATGATTAATGGACAGAAATTCAAAGCAGGAGATAAAATTTCTGCTGAAACATTAGAATATAATATAGAATTATAATGAAAAATAATTTAGACTAAAAGGCTAATTTCAAATTAGCCTTTTATTTTTTTGTATATAGATTGACTCTATATAACTTATATGATAAATTACTAGTATATTATAAAGAGCGTGCTCTTTTTGTATGAATGTTAGTATAAATTAGTAAATTTGAGGTCAGATACTAACAAATAAGTTTTTAGTGGTGATGAGGTCAGCTCACTTACAAACCTAAAGATTTTTAGGAGGTAAGCCGTATGAAAACGAATAACTATAAATATGTAATTACTATTCTCGAAGACATTTCTAAAACAACAGACATAAAAAAAGCTCAGGAAGATATTAAAAAAATAACTCCAGAATTAATAAAATCATTTGAATATGGAGTTAGATGCAAAGGAATCATTAGAAAGATAAAAACTACTATTAATTCAGGTGAACTCGAAGAAACTAAAAAAATTATAAAAAATGCGATTCCACTTATACAATCATACATGGGAATTCACAAAATTTAAAATGTCAGAAGGATTGAGAAATCACATATTAAAAAGCGAAGCTCTCTAATTAATTGAGAGCTTCTATTAAAGGGATTTTTAGGTACAGGCTTAAAAAATAATTATAATATATATATAAAGAGCGTCTTAAAAAGGCGCTCTTTAAAAGTATAACTATTGATAATATTATTCTTTGAATTCACTACCATAACAAAGGAAAGGACAATCTTCAAGAGAAACATCTCTTCTTCTGTTATGCACTATGTCAGCAAGAGGTTCCAAATATGAATAGTATTCTAAACCACCATAAGACATATAGCATCCTTCGTCAGATTCATCATCTGGAAGCAAGAATTTTTGGTAACCCATAAAATTTTTAAATCCAAAGATGTTAACCCAATCCAAGTCTTGTAAAGGACGTGAATCATCGCAAATAAGTGACCAACTTGTATTTGCATCATAGCCATTTTCAGTAAGACATTTAAGCATCACAGCCAGTATTAAATTATAGCGGCTATATGTTAACATGTTACTGCCATGACTTTTGGCACTTGAAATCCAGCTCTCACATGAGTTTGTACCTACATGTAATTCTTTTAATGAACTATTAAAAAATTTGAGATTGCAATAGTCTAACGGAATGAAAAAATTCTTAATGTTTCCTTTTTCTAAGATTTCGCTAATACGGGCTTTGAAATTTTTCTGTTTTTCTGTCTTTGGCGTATAAAAAAGCCAATCATCATAAGTGTGAAGTTCTTCAACATTTATCCGTATAAAGTCATCACCTTTTTCAATCTTTAGATGTGGAGTATCATCATTGAGCATAGTCATTGACATACTAATTGTTCCATCTTCGTTGGTTTTAATCTGGACATTTTCGCCGACATTCTCAATTTTTATTGTGTAATCACAAATTTTTGCCATACTTGTATTTCCTTTCTACCTCTTAATTTAGAGGATTTAGCTAGTTGCTGATAACGAATGGTGTAGAAAGATTTTATTATACAAAAAATTTCTACTAGAATAGTATTATACCACATTATGTAAAACAAATCAAGTTTCTATTGATGTTAATTTGCCTAACTATACATAATATGGTATAATACTTATATGGAAGGTTTGTACCCTTGCATTGTTTCCATTTTATTGGTGCAATATAATAATAAATATGGAAACATAGCCTTCTAAATAACTTTTTGAAAGGTTGGTAAACAGCATGAAAACATTATTCACAGGACTCGAATACGGAGAGGAAAAGACAGTAAAAGTCAGTGGTACGTATTTAAAAGCTGTTGCTAGAGCAGTACATGGTTCTACTTCTATCGCGGCTGCAGAGCTACTGATAATGTCAGATGAATCCAGTGAAGACAGCAAAATCAGAATTGTGTACGCTGGTTATGGATCAATGGACGAATTTGTATTTTTTGAAATTGATGAATATGTTCACAACAACGAAAACCTGGTTGATATTATTCCATTTAATTATGTATCAGTAGATAATATTTTAAAAACAGGAGTCATTCTTGTGGAAAAGACACAGCAAACAACTACCAGCGAATGAAGGCAAAACAAATCTAGGATTTTTTCCTAGATTTGTTTATATATATACATATTGTTCGATTCATTTATAAAACAAATAGACATGTAATTTATATATAGCAACAAGCACTAGCGATGCAGAAAATGCATTTAATTTAAGTATTAATATAATATTAAACCTATTTTCTAAAAACAGAATAGAATAAAATATTACAATTTTGATAAAAATAGGCTATTTAGCAACAAAATTTAATGAACAAAATATAATATATACAAATCATATATTAATTGGTATTTTTTTCCTAAGTCTCTTTCTTCTATCTATTTTAAGAATAGCTTTAATTCTATGTGAATTATTATTCATTATTATAGAGAAACCAGAAAGCATTGAAAATGGAAATAGGCAGTCTAAAAAAACTTATACTGTAAACTAGAAATTAATATACGGTATTAACTATAATTTAGAGAATTAAATTGACATTTCATATAAAAGATGATACTATAATTCCACAAATCCCAGGCACTTAGCCTGTTTATATATAATTCGAGTTAGTGGAATAATGCAGAATTTGCATATATTCGTGTTCAGCACTAATAAAGCCATAAGCAAGTAAAAAGGTCAGCTTACTTTGCTTACAACCTTAAATTAGGAGGAAATTTATATGCCTAAAAGCAGACAAAAGAAATATGTTCACTCACCTAACGGAGAAATCCGGGAATTATGTCCAGGAATTCCATTAGAAAACGCAGAAATCATAGTTACAGATTCAAAGATAATCGCTGAAATGGATACAGAATCTATTAGAAAATCCGAAATTCAGCGTCAGAACGAATTGGAGGCCATATTTTAGGCTAAAAACCATGGTTGCTGCTAAAATAATGTATGGAGGGTAAATTCTATGGAAACTAGTGAAAAGCCCAAAATCAGCTTTACAATTGCTACAGTACATGTTCCTCGGTATGGCGAACTGATTGCTTCAGAAAAAAGAGCTTTGCCAAGACTGCAAAAAGAGCTTGATGAAGCTAACAGGTTAAAGCAAGATAGTTCTGTAACAATGAGGAGCAAACGTCGTAAACTTAGGTGAGGTGTTTAACATTAGCAACAAGCCCCCAAAAATGGTTCGGAATCCTTGTTTAGATGAGCCAATACAGTCTAAACCCAAAGCCATACGCAGCATGGTAAATGCACAATATATGCGAAACTTACTAATCATGCACCGAAACATTTAACGTGGCAAGCTGGAATCCGCAAAGGCAGCTAAAAAACTTGCAAAGTATATAATTAAGTAAAAAAATGCTGACCAAATAAACAAGACTTTCACTACAAAATTGAGAGTCTTGTTTTTTATTTATACTACATTTTGAGAATAATCAGGATGGATTTTTAGACATTTTTATAAAAAAGATATATAATTTGTTGTTTTATATTTTCTTGAATTTTAATG
The DNA here is from genome assembly GCA_045643465.1 of Clostridia bacterium. GTDB lineage: Bacteria > Bacillota > Clostridia > TANB77 > CAG-508 > CAG-492. Next base: position 31,134 of record JAZUKV010000008.1, read on the forward strand.
AATTTGAGAAATAGGGGAGTAAAATAGAAATTTTTAGTATAATGATTAAATTTTTATAAATTAAAAAATAAAAATAAAATTTATAAAATAATTTTTTTAAGTAAAAAAGTTTGTGAAAGAAAATCCAGAATAGAAATTATAATTATAAAAATAAAACAGTAAATATAAAATAAATATTAAATTGGGGTAATTATATGTAGTAATTCAAAAAAGTAATAGAAGAGAGGTAGGAAAAATTTTTAAATTATCTTTATATAGGGTACCAAAAACCGAAATATAACATTGCGCAAAATGAAAGTAATCGGCGTTTTTTTAGAGATAGATTATCACAATTTTCGTTAATTTGATAAGGTTTCTCACGATTTTTAGCAAAAATTAGTTTTTTCAAATTTGGATATTTTTTTACTAAATCATAGCAATTGTTATGATGTTTTTTTACGATTTTTTGTAGTAGGTATTGTTAAATTTATAAACTTTCTGTAGAATAAAAGCATGAGATTGTGTGATAAAATCATACGCACAAATAGTAATATTGAGGGGAGATTAATATGAAAAAGGTATCAATAATAAGTATTATAAGTATATTATTATATTTTGTTGCAGTAACTTTGTTTTTAATAACCAAAACAGATGTAGCACTTACATTATGGGAGTTAATGACTATTGAGGGAGCACTGGTTTATGTTGTTTTATTAATAAAATTATGTGATAAGTTTAAATGTAATGAAATATATAAAAGATTAATTAGTATTTTTCTAGCATGTGCTTGTACACTTACAAGTGTTACACATATTGTAAATATAACAGTTACTAGAAATCTGATTTCACAAGGAGTAAATGTGCCAGATTACTTTAAAATTGGATATTGGCCATCAGTTGAAATGGCTGTAGATTATTTAGCATGGGGTTTATTTACAGGATTAGCATTCTTTTGTTTAGGTATAGCAATTAAGGAAAAATCTAGTAAATTTATAAAATGTACTTCAATAATAACAGGTGTGCTATGCATATTAGGATTTATTGGAGCAATATTTATAAATGAAAATATGTGGTATTTAGCACCAATGGGTTATGGAATTATTCCAATTGCTATTTGTATTAAATTGATAAAATTAAATAAAGAAAGATAAATTACAATAAGTCGTAAGGAAAAGACTAAAAAGATTATTGCAATTTTTTTACTCTTTTTATATACTTAAATCGTAGAGAAAATAGTAATTTGTTGAAGGAGGAATAATTATGAAAAAAACAATACTAACTATTTCAATATGTTTAATATGTGGATTTATGATTTGTTGTCTTTCAGGTTGCAGTGATAAAAAAAATATATCTGAAGACAATAAAGCGTTACCTAAAGAGGTTTCTGATTTGGAGCAAAAATATTCTGATGTAAAAAAAGATGATTTAAAATGGGATTATAATACATCAACAAAGACAATACTAATATCAGGAAAAGGAATGATGAAAAACTATTTAGAAGAAGAACCTGAATGGAATTATTTAAGCCAAGAGGCAGAAAAAATTATTGTCGGTGATGAAGTTACCACTATAGGAGATGGTGCATTTCTGCTTTTCTCAAATGTAAAAGAAGTTAAATTAGGTGATTCTATTGAATATATAGGAGCAAGATCTTTTGACTTTTGTACTAGTTTAACAACAATTAATTTTCCAAATAAAATAAAATATATTGGAAACCTTGCTTTTAATAATACAATACTTCATAGTAGTAATGGTTTTATCCTACCAGAAGGATTAATATATTTAGGTAATTCAGCTTTTCATTCAGCATTCAAAGAATCATTTGTTTCAATACCAGAATCTTTAGATACAATAGAAGATAATGCACTTGCAAATTGTTATGTTGAAGAATTCAGGGTTGATGAAAATAACAAGAACTATAAATCAGTGGATGGTATTTTATATGATAAAAACATAACCACTTTAATAAATTATCCTGCCTTAAAAAATTCTAAGATATTTGAGATACCAGATACAGTTGAAACAATAAAAGAAAATGCCATTGCTGTTACTAATAATCTAGAAAAAATTGTTATTTCCAAAAATGTTAAAACAGTTGAAGAACAAGCAATATATTGGAATTACGGTTTAAAATATATTGATGTTGACGATGCTAATGAAAAGTATATGGATATAGATGGTGTAATGTATTCAAAAGATGGTAAATTTTTAATATCTTATCCAATAGCATCTGAAAGAGATGAATACACAGTATTAGATACAGTAGAAGAAATACATTTGCCAAAAAGTTTAAAGAAAATTGATAAATATGCATTAGAGTATAATGATAAATTAAAGTTAATTAAATATGCATCAAATAAATCAGATTGGGATTCTATTAAAATTGAAGAAAATAA
>JAZUKV010000009.1:0-110396 GCA_045643465.1 Clostridia bacterium
CTCCACATGCAAGTGAAATTGCTAACACTAATCCTATTAAAAGTAACCATAAACCACAAGAGCGTTTATTGTTAAATTCTAATACCTCTTCTTTTCTATTATATCCTAATTTTTTTAATAGACTCATATCTTCCTCCTTAATTTCTAGGTAATCTAACTTTTAATTTTGTGATAATAAATAAAATCCAATTCTTGGTTTTACATGATTTTTTATAGACATATTGTAGTTTATTTTTTTAAAAGTTTTAACCATTTTCTTTGACGATGACTATAAAAACTTTTTGCCCACCAATATACGAAAATCGTTTTCCATCCTGCATTTATTTCTACCTCATCACTATAATCAGTAGTACCATCTTCATTTTCCTTTAATCCTATTCTATGGTTCCATACCGGTACATGAGTATTACTTTCATTGGTATATATCTCATCCTTATTAAAAGAAATAACTTTTATTTTATGAATTCCATATGGAATAACACTAAACATTTTAAACTTAAAAGTAAAAATATTTCCTTCTTTCCATATTATATTTTTATTATTTTCTAATGGCTCAAATTTGGCATATGGAAATGCAATATATTGCAATGTTTTTAGATCAGTCAATAAATTAAATACTGTATTAATATCTGCTGGAAATGTTCTTTTTTTATATACTATTTTATTTCCTCTTTTCATTATTTTCTTCCTTTCAAATTACTATTTTCACTAAAGATTATATCAATTAATACTCTTCAAATCAATACCATTTTCGACAATTATGCAAACAAAATTAGAAACTCAAAAATGGGTACCCAAAAATAGGTACCCAAAAAAGAGGCCTCAAAAATGAGACCCTAGACAATTAAAAAATACGTGGTATACTATTAATATGAAATATTATAAAAATACAAAAATCTAACTAAAAATTGTCTATACAAAAATGTCTATACAAAATTGTATAGACAAAATTGTCTATACAGACAATTGACAAATTTGTGTTATACTAATTAAGATAAAAAATATTATAAAGATACAAAGTCCTAAAAACTTTGTATCTTTTTTTCGAGCCAAAAGCACTTTTGACAAGTGTTATTTTTTTGCTCTTTTTTTATCTAAATATTTATTAGAAAAATAGCCAAGTTATTGTGAATACATTATATAAAGGAGGAATTTCAATGAAAGCAAAATCAATGATTAAGCCACAATTTCATGTAATTGAAATAAATAAAAACACTACAAATGAAAATATTCAAAAGGCTTTAGTAAAGCTAATTAATAATCTGATGATAAAGGAATATTTTAATATTCAAAATAACATTGATTAATGCTACTTATTCTTGTATACTTTAAATGTACAAAATAAGTAGTTATACCATAAAGAAATGGAGGTATAACTATGAAAGTTGCAATATATGCAAGACTTTCGCGTGAGGATAACGACAAGCTTCACGAAAATGACGAAAGTGAAAGTATTCAAAATCAAAAATCTATGCTAATTAACTATGCTTTGGAAAAAGAGTGGGATATTTACAATATTTATTGTGATGAAGATTACTCTGGAATTGATAGCAATAGGCCCGAATTTAATAAGCTTTTGGACGATGCTCAAAATAAAAAATTTAATATTGTGCTTTGTAAAACTCAAAGTAGATTTACTCGTGATATGGAAATAGTAGAAAAGTATTTGCATAACAAGTTTATAGAGTGGAATATTAGATTTGTAAGTTTGGTAGATCATGTTGATACTTTGGATAAGGGAAATAAAAAATCTAGACAAATTAATGGATTAGTTAATGAATGGTATTTAGAGGATTTATCTGAAAATATCCGCAAAACATTTGATAGTAAACGTAAACAAGGTTTACATGTTGGCTCTTTTGTTTGTTATGGCTATATGCGAAGCCCAGATAATAAAAACAAACTAATTATTGATAACGAAGTTGCTAATAATATTAGACTTATTTTCAATCTATATGAACATGGAAACGGAGTTAACAAAATTGCACAAATTCTAAACGATAAAGGTATTTTAACCCCTACTAAGTACAAACTTTCTATTGGGCAAAAATTTAATAATCAAGGCAAAAATATTGATTATTGGTGCGAGTCTACTGTTAGTAAAATTCTTAAAAATGAAGTTTATATTGGAAATTTGGTTCAAGGTTATAACAAAAAGTTAAGTTACAAATCAAAGAAAATGGTTACTCTTCCAAAGTCTGAATGGATTATTGTTAAAGATACGCATGAACCTATTATTGAAAAAGAACAATTTTACAGAGTACAAGAAATTTTTAAAAATCGTGCTAGAAGATGTAAAAATGGAGAAGTTCATTTATTTGCAAATAAGCTTGTGTGTTTAGATTGTGGTTCAAAACTTTATAAATGCAGAAATGACAGAGGTTATGTATATTTTTCGTGTAAGAATTCTAAGAAATTATATGGTAAATGCACCTCTCATTCCATTGGCTATGAAAATTTAAAAGAACTTGTTACTACTAAAATTCGCGAAAAGATTTTAACTTTTTATAATTTTGATAATATCTCTGATGATTTATTTCCAACCAAAATGCAAAGTGGAAAGATTGAGAATCTTGAAAAAAAGATAAAATTAGCAAGTCAAGAAATTGAGAAAATCAATCAAGCTATAAAGGAACTTTATTTAAGCAAGGTTAGTGGCTCTATTCCAGATGATACATTTAATGAATTAAACAAATCTTTTTTGAAGGATAAGGAAATTAAGCAAAATGAACTTTCTAAAATTGCTGATGAGTGTAAAATGCTTACAGAACATGCAAATAATCAAGCTTTTATGCGTGAACAACAAGAAAAAGTAATTAGTAAATTTAAGGATTTTAAAGAGCTTGATAAGATAATAGTTAATAGCTTTATAGATTATATTGAAATTGGAGAAAAGATTAAAAAAGATAATGTTCAAGATATTGTGATACATTGGAATTTTTAGCAAATTTTGTCGAAAATTTTTATATAAAAATGCATAGAATATACTTATGTTTTATGTTATAATACTTTAAATAAAATATTTTAACCAAACATAAAATATTTTTAATTAACAGAAAGGAGGTATTAAATGTCACCAATACGCGAAAAATTTATTAAAGCAATTGAAGCTCTGCCCTACAACATTAATGAAGCAGCTATTGAAAAAGATGCCAAAACAATTATTGAAGACATTCTTTTAATATACTATAAAATGTATGGCACTGATGATTTATCTGAAAATGATAAAGAATGTATTGAAAGTTTAATTGGTTTAAATCCAAGTGATTTATCTACCTAAATACTAAAAGAAAGGAAAGTGATTTATATGAGTATACCAAAAGAAGATATAGAATTAGATAACATTATAGATTTGTTAAAAAAAGCTCCTACAGATGATGGAACTTTATATGGTGCAATTTACGATTTATATGTTTTTATAGGAATTGCCAAAGGCGTTCATGACATACAAAATGGCAATGGTATTACTTTAGAAGAATTTAATAAAGAAAGAGAGGAACTATATGGACATTATACTAGAAAATTCAGCTAATACCTCTATGGATAATATTTTTTATTATAATTTAAAATATTCATCCTATTATGCAGTTGAAACTGATAAAATAATAAAATCATATATTAACGATTTACTAGATTTTCCCTATATGGGTCGATGTATTCCAGAGCTCACGGACAAGCGTTTTCGCGAAATTATATACATACAAGACCGTAGCTCTGTATATCGAATTATGTATTTTATTTCAAATAAGACCAATACAATTTATGTATTTTATGTTAAAAATAGTAAACAAAATTTTAATCAAATATTAAAACAAAATAATTATTTTACACATTATTTCAAATTTTAATTTTTAAATCAATTTATTTAAATTCTATTTGGATATCATCCACACACACACCATGATCTGTATAATATGAACCTAAACCTGCTGCTTTTAATTCTTCAGGAGATACACCATCTGTTAATTGATGAACTATTGTTCCAACCATTTCTAAATGCGCCAATTCTTCTGTTCCTATATCATTTAAAATAGCTTTTGACTTTTGGTCCGGCATTCCGAATCTTTGGCTTAAATATCTTAAAGAAGCTGCAAGTTCACCATCTGGTCCTCCGGTATTGGCTAATTATGAATTTAGCTAATTTAGGATTTCTATTTTTTATATTAATTGGATACTCCAAAACTTTATTATACGTCCACATTAAAAATTCCCCCTTTCCCAAGGCCATGGCTCTTCTAACCATCTCCATTTATTGCAAGGATACATTATTGTTAATGGTCCATACAACTTTTGATATTGATCTGTTAACTTTTTATATTTGTTACTATACTCTTTGTGCAAGCAAATCGCTTTCTGGTCATCTGGATGAGTATCTAAATATAAACCTATTTCTATTATTGCAAATTTATATTCCTTAATTTTTTGAATCATATCTGACCTAGTTCCATTGTTTATTGAATTGCAATTTCTATTATATTCTTCAATCTCGCAATCTTTTTTATAATCATCATAACTTACATATTGCTCGTTCATCCATTACACCCCTCTCCTATTTCATTATTATTTTTTAAATATTCTATTTCTCTTATACTTTGACATGGAGAATAAGGGCTAACTAGCTCTGGAAAAATTGTTCCCATTTTTAACCCCATTTCTGGTGTAAATACCTTATTCAACTTTTGAATTGGAACATAACTTTGTGCATACATTGGATTGCTTGGAAACTTTTGATCTTCATTCATATCAAATCCACATTGGCAATCATTATTAGGCATCTTACACATATTTGAGCACATAGACATTTCTTCTATCATATTTTCATTGTTATCATTACTTGTATTATTGCTATTGTTTTGACAAGGGCAAGCTCTACTATTTCTTTGCATAAATAATCCTCCTTTTTTCTGGGTTATACTACATTTTATGAGGTTATATCATAAAATGTGCTATTAAATTCAATATAAAAAAAAGGAATTCCTTTATGATAGAAATTCCCTTCAATCTAAAAACCTGTTTTATAGGTTAAATTTTTCTTTTATCATTTTTGCAACATCTTCTGCTGAAATATTTGTATTATCAATTTTTAGATAATTTTTAAATATTTTTTGTCCTTGACCTTCTTCAGAATTAAATTTACGATTTTCCATTGAATTTAATAAATCTTGTTCGCTCCATTCTATATCTCTTTTAGATGGCTTATATAATAATCTATTTTCTGTTTTATTTCTTTTTAAACGCTCTTCTAATGTAGTTTCCAATTCAACCACATATACTTCATCATAGCCTTTTGTCCATACTTTTAATTCTTGCAGCTCTTCTTCTAACTGTTCAGAAAAATCCAAACAACCTGTAAAAATAATTCCTTTTTCATTACTTTTAGCAAACTCTTCAAAAACTAATTCTCTTATTTTAATATTTGCATTTTTAAAAGCTTCTTTATCATAATCAAAAATTAATCTTGTAAATTCTATGGTCATATGGTTATAAAATAATTTATAATCTGTTATTTTTGCAAGTTCCTGTCCTACAGTCATCTTTCCCACTGCTTGTGGTCCTATTATAGTCAAAAATTTAGGCATTATCATTTCCTCCTAATTATTTAAATTTTCATTTTGAATATTTTCATCATATTAGTAAACACTATATCACATAACTATAATTAATAAAAGGAAATATATATGAATAATTTAAAAAAAGTTTTTATAACTGGTGCTGGTTCGGGCCTTGGTAAACAAGCCGCCATTGAACTAGCTAGAAGGAATCATACAGTATATGCCACTGTACAATATGAAACAGAGCTTAATGATTTAATTACTATTTCCCAAAAAGAAAATCTAAAATTACAAGCTTTTAAACTAGATATTCTAAATGAAAGTGAAAGAGCTTTAATACTTAATTATGATATAGATGTATTTATTAGTAATAGTGCCATTGGAGACTCTGGATCTGTAGCAGATATCGATATTGATAGAATAAAAAATGTTTTTGAAACAAACGTTTTTTGTAATATTCAAATAATCCAATTAGCTATCTCAAATATGATAAAAAAACATTCAAATGGCAGAATTGTAATTTTATCTTCCTTAGTTGGTAGAATTCCTATGCCATTTCTATCTCCATACTGCTCTTCAAAATTTGCATTAGAAGGATTTGGAATTTGTTTGAAACAAGAAATGAAATTATTAAAAAAATTATCTGGAAAAACTATAGAAGTTTGCTTAATAGAGCCTGGTGCATATGCTACTGGATTTAATAAAGAAAACATTGAAAAAAAATATACTTGGATGAATAACTATTCTTATTTTTCAGAATATGAAGATTGGCTAAAAAATATTGAAAAAAATATTTGGAATTTTTTAGAGCAAAAACCATTTGATACTATTATAAAAAAATACATTAAATCAGTTGAATCAAATCATATAAAATTTAGATATACTGCTCCATGGTGGCAAAGTCTTTTTGTTCAAATAGGTAGAATATTTGGGATGTAACATAAAAGACTTCTGTCATTTAGACAGAAGTCTTATTTACAATTAAAATATTTATACTTCAAAAGTTATTTTTCCATCAACCGCTGTTATTTTTACTAATTTACCAGCAGATATATTGCCCTCTAAAATTTCTTCAGCTATTTTGTCTTCTATTAAATTTTGTATTGCCCTACGTAGAGGTCTTGCACCATAGTTTATATCTACTCCAGACTGAGCAACCACATCTTTGGCTTTGTCATCAATTTCAATTTTAATATTTTGTTCAGATAATCTTTTTTGTACATTTCTTAACATTATATCTATTATTTGTCTAATGTCATTTGAATCTAACTTATGAAATACAATTGTTTCATCAATACGATTTAGAAATTCTGGCTTAAACTGCCTTTTTAGCTCTGCCATAACCTCTTTTTTAGTATCTTCATATTCTTTTTCTTTAGCCTTTGATTCATCTGTATTTAGTGTAAATCCTAAAGCTTTTTTATCAGCTAATAATCTAGCTCCCACATTTGACGTCATTATTATAACTGTATTTTTAAAATTCACAGTTCTTCCTTGACTATCTGTTAATCTTCCATCATCCAATATCTGTAACAGCATATTCATTACATCTGGATGAGCTTTTTCTATTTCATCAAATAATATAACTGAATATGGTTTTCTTCTTACTTTTTCAGTTAATTGACCCGCTTCATCAAATCCAACATATCCTGGAGGGGCACCTATTAATTTAGCAGTACTATGTGATTCCATATATTCAGACATATCAATTCTTATCATAGAATCATCATTACCAAATAAATTTTCTGCTAATGCTTTTGAAAGCTCTGTTTTACCAACACCAGTTTGTCCTAAAAATAAGAATGAACCAATTGGTCTATTTGGATCTTTTAACCCAAGCCTTCCTCTTCTTATAGCTTTAGATACTGCAGAAACAGCCTCATTTTGACCAATAACTCTTTGATGTAATAAATCTTCTAAATTCTTTAGTTTTTCATTTTCGTCTTGTGTTAATCTTTTAACTGGAATATTAGTCCAACTAGAAATAACTTCAGCAATATCTTCCTCTGTTAAAGTTGTAATAGCTTTACTATTTTTATTTTCCCACTTTTTCCTTTCTTTTTCCAATTTTTCTTTTGTGGCATGCTCCTCATCTCTAATACTTGCAGCTTTTTCAAAGTTTTGCGCTCTAATAGCTTCATCTTTTTGTTTAGATAAACTTTCTAATTGCTCTTCGATTTTTTTAACTTTATCTGGTAAAGTATATGTCTTCATTTTTAATCTTGATGCAGCTTCATCAATTAAATCTATTGCTTTATCTGGTAAAAATCTTTCTGTAATATATCTAACTGAGAGCTTAACTGCTGAATCTAAAGCTTCATCAGTAATCTGAACATTGTGATGTGCCTCATACTTATCTCTAATACCCTGAAGAATTTTTAGAGTATCCTCTGAAGAAGGCTCTGAAACTATAACCGGACTAAATCTACGCTCTAATGCACTATCTTTTTCAATGTTTTTTCTATATTCATTTAATGTTGTAGCACCAACTAACTGAATTTCACCTCTAGCTAAAAGTGGCTTTAAAATATTAGCTGCATCAACAGCACCTTCTGCAGAACCTGCTCCAACAATAGTATGAATTTCATCTATAAATAAGATTACATCTCCAGCTTTTTTTACTTCATTAAGTGACTTTTTAATACGCTCCTCAAAATCACCTCTATATTTTGCACCTGCAACCATACTTGATATGTCAAGTGTTACTACTCTTTTGTCTTTTAGCATTTCTGGAACATCTTCAGATATGATTTTTTCTGCTAAACCTTCTACAACAGCTGTTTTACCTACACCAGGCTCACCTATTAAACACGGATTATTTTTAGTCCTTCTTGATAGAATCTGGATAACTCTGTCAATTTCTTCTTTTCTTCCAATAACAGGATCCAATTTTCCTTCTTGAGCTTGTTTTGTTAAATCAGTTCCATATTGATTTAATGTAGGTGTTGAATTAAAACTACTACTTGACTTTGAAGATTTAGTATTAGCTTCTCCTTCATTTTCATTATCTTTAACAATTTTAACTAACTCATTATAAATTTTTTGAGGATTCAAATTACAATCCATCATAATTCTAACAGCAACACTATCTCCTTCTACCATAATTCCTATTAAAAGATGCTCTGTTCCTATATATTCATTCCCCAACTTTTTAGCTTCTAAAAAAGCATTTTCTATAACTCTTTTTGTTCTAGGTGTAAATCCTGCTGGTTCATCTATTTCTTCATTAGATTTTCCTATTAGCTCTTCTATTTCATCTAATATTTTTTCAGAAGTAAGTCCTTGGTTTTTAAGAATTTTACTAGCTACCCCAGTATCTTCTTCTACTAAACCATACAATAAATGCTCTGTGCCTATATAATTATGTCCTAAATTAGCTGCTATTTCACCTGAAATTTTAATAGCTGCCTCAGCTTTATTTGTAAATTTATAAGTCATATAAATTTTTCCTCCTTTAATCTTGTTGTGCAATAAGCTCTTTAATTATTTCACAACGTTTAACATCTCTCTCAAATGCACTAAGTGTACTTGAAAAATACTTTTGCAAATTACCTGGTTGTGTATATAGCTCTATTTTTCTAATTTTAGCATCACTTAGCTCTGTAATTATTCCTAAATCAACACCTAATTTTACATCAGAAATTAAATTTTGACATTCATCAGAGCTAAGCCTTCTTGCATTTGTCAAAATTCCATATGCTCTGTATGCTCTGTCTTCTAAATCTATAGTCTTTTTTGTAAGATTCTTTCGTGCTAAGCGCTCTTGCTCTATAATCTTATCTGTAATTGTTTTTACATTTTTCAATATTTCTTTTTCTGTTAATCCTAAAGACTGACTATTAAAAATCTGATATACATCACCCTTACTTTCAGTTCCTTCACCATAAATTCCTCTTATACTCATTCCTAGATTATTTACAGCTTTTAATACCTTATTTATATTTCCAGTCAACGTAAGAGCTGGTAAATGAACCATTACAGTCACTCTTAATCCTGTCCCTACATTTGTTGGGCAAGATGTTAAATAACCAAATTTTTCACTAAACGCATAATTTACTAATGTGCTTATTTTATTATCAATTTCACTAACAAGACCAACCAAATTATCTAGCTCCAATCCTGCGCAAAAAACTTGTAAACGAAGGTGATCTTCTTCATTAACCATAATACAAATATTTTCATCATCATTTATTAATATTGCTTTACTGCTTTTTGTATCTTTAGCAAATTCTGGGCTTATTAAATGTTTCTCAATTAAACTTAGTTTTGTAATATCATCAATGTTATCCATTTTGCAAAATTTTAACCCGTATCCAATACTTGGTGTTATTTCTTCTAATACATCCATAACAGATTTTGAATCATCTCTATATATATTACTTGGAAAAACAAAATTTTCTATATTTCTAGCTAGTCTAGCTCTTGAACTAATCACAATATCTGAATCTTTACCTGTTTGTAAATACCAATTTGACATTTTCTCTTCCTTTCCAAAAATTTATTTATTTAAATTTTTTATTTGATCTCTTAATTTAGCAGCATCTTCATAACGCTCTTCACTTATAGCTAATTGTAACTTTTGATTTAAGTCTTCGATTTGTTTTTTTGATTTATTATCTTGTTTTTTATCCTCTATGTTTTGCTTTTTTTCTTTTGATAAATCTACATTATTTGTAGTTGTTTTTTGTGGTATTTTTCCTTTATGCCTATTTGAACCATGCAAATTTTTTAAAATTGAATCTAACTTATCTGAAAAAACTTCATAGCATTCACTACAACCAAATCTTCCATTTTCCACAAAATTATCAAAAGTTAAACCACATTTTGGACATTTCAATATACTAGTTTTATTGAAATTAGGCAATAGCATATCATCTTCAAAAAAATTACTCAAGAAATTAGAATAATTTATTGGCATATTAAAATCCATTTCTTCTATTCCTAGTTTTTTAGCACAATCTTCACAAAGTGAATATTCTGTTTTCTTCCCATTAATTATTTGTGTATAATGTACATTTGCATTATTTTTACCACAATTAGAACATAACATAATTTTCAACCTCCTTATTATCTATAATCAAAAAACTTATTTACGATTTTAAACTAAATTGATTAACATATTCTTAAAAATGTTTGCTCTTAATAAATCCCTATATTGATTAGGAATTATTAAGACATTATCACTAGTTGCAACCTTTAACAATTTAGCCTGTTCTTCTGTTATTACTCCATATGAAAGTAAGTTACTTATGAAAATGTCAACTTCTTGTGCTGTAAGCTTATCTTCAATTCCTGGTATAATATGCATAATATAATTGCTTTTAGTTATATTAACTTTCTTTATTGTTATATGGCCTCCGCCTCCACGCTTACTTTCTACATAGTATCCTTGTGATGGTTTGAATCTTGTAGAAATTACGTAATTAATTTGTGAAGGAACACAATTAAAGTGCTCTGCTAAATCATTTCTTTGTATTTCTATATAATCATTTTCTTCTTCAAATAAATCTTTTATAAATTCTTCTATCATATCAGACATTCGCATAAAAAAATCCTCCTTTCTTGACTTTGACTTTCTTTGACTTTCATTATATTATATACCCAATTTTTTGAAAGTCAATACTATTTTTAATTTTTTTGACCTTTATTGACCTTATTTAAATTATACATAATAAAAAACAGAAGCTTCAATTTACTTCTGTTTCTTTATTAATCTTTTGACTTTTCTCATATTTTTTCTTATTGCCTTTTGTACATTTTTAATGTCTTCCCTATATTCTAAATACATTATATTAAAAATTTGTGATTTCTGCTCCTCATTAATTTTGCTCCATTTAGTTTGTACATATTCAATAAAATCTATCCAATCTGCATATATTTTTTTACATCTTAAATATATTCCTTTTTTTCCATTTAACCAATCAATTACACGCATTTCTTTTTTATTCTCACATACACATGTATCTTGATTAAAAAAAATATCTCTTTTAATATCTATCGGAATTAATGGGAATGTTACACATTGCATTGGCTCAACATCATGAATATTGCATTTAAAATCTTTTTCATTATTAAATATACATCTATGCTTGTTACCTTTTGATTTTATAACAATTTCAAGAGGCTCGTCTTCTACTTTGCTAGTATACATATCTAAAAATTGCTGTTTAGAAATACCTAAATATCTACTTATTTCAATAACATTTAATGGCATAATTTTAATATCGCCTCTATTGATACAACATTTATCACATATAGTACAACCCAATTTGATTTTTGAATTTAGCATTAATTCTCCCATATATTACTCCTATTATCATGAAAACAAATCAAAATATGCCCTTAACCTCATTAGTTATTAACTTTATATTTTAGTTGTACATATGAATCATCAAGTTTGTTACATTCTAAAAGTTTTAAAGACTTTAACTTATCTAAATCCTTTTCATTTGTTATTGCTTCACCATCTATTAATGTTGAAACATCTCTTCCTCCAATAAGTATTGGTGCAATTACAATATTCACATAATCAATTAAATTTGCTCTTAAAAATAACGCGTTTAAATTTCCACCTGATTGAATAGTTACTTGCTCTGCTCCATAGTGTTCAGATAAATCTTCTAACATTATTTTTAAATTTAATTCATTATAATATAAAATTTCAAGATTACTATATTTTTCTTGTAAAGAAAAAGCAACATGATTCTTATTTGTAGTAACTAAAATTAGTTTTTCTACCCAATGACACATATAATCTATTCCATTTGCATTTAAATGTGGTTTATTATCAATTATAACAAATATTACATCTATTTTATTTGGATATTCTTTTCTATTATTTACTCCGATTTTTTCCATTACTCTTCCTGTATTTAAAGAAAAATAATCTGTATTACTTTCTATTTCATAATATTGATGCAATCCTTCTTTTACGCCATCAATTCTGCAGAAATCCTTATCAACATCCATATTGTCATTATTTCCAGTACTTATTTTTCCATCTAAAGACTCTAGCATAAATAATGTTGTTATAGGTCTTTTTTTCATATTCTTTTCTCCTTATTATTTTTAGGACTTATTTAGCAAAAAAATGCTTTTAATTTTGCTAATAATCTTTTTAATGAAGTTTTCATTTTTTTCATTTACTTCTACTGGTAAATTGTTATTTTCTATTGAAGCTCTTTCTTCGAATATCTTATCAACACTATATTTTTGCTCTTTTTCCTTTTCTTCTTCAATAGTATTATGTTTTAATATTTCATCAATTATGCTTTTTTGATTTTCATTAGCAAAATAATTCATATAAATTGATATCATAATGGTATGTGCCTCTTTTGAAAATATCTGCTCTTCAATATTTAATGAATCATTATATTCATATTTGTAATTTTTGTCACAATTACTTTCATAAAATTGAATTTCTGACTTTGGAATTCTCTCATATTCTTCTTCTGGTAAACGATTTATAATCTCCAGAACTTCTGTATATGCTTTTGCATATTGTTTATCCATAATTAAACCTCCAGTTAATTATTTTTCTTTTGTAAAATTACCTAGTAACTTCCTCTTTATTGCTTTTTTCATTTTTTTCTTGTATTAATTTTTCTTTTTGCGCATTTACATCAGCTAGCACATTACTGTTATTTTTAATATCTCTTAATGATTTTTGTACGAACTTTCGTATTCCTCCTGAAGATTTTTCATTATTTCTTTCAAAATCACTTTGTCCATTTAGCTCTGACATTTTATCCTCCGTTAGTATATTTTAAATTTTAATTACCATCAATATCTCCGAATTTCATCGAAACCATTTGATTATCCATTTTATTAATTATCTTAGCACACTTTATTAATTCACTCGACATTTTTTTGCTAATATTATTGTTTGTTTTATATTTCAAATCATGTTCCAAACTAGCCCAAAAATCCATTGCTAATGTTCTTATTTGTATTTCAACTTTTACTGGTATTATTTTTTTCATAAATTGTACCGGTATTTCAATAACTAAATGATAACTTGAATATCCACTTTTCTTTGGATTTGCAACATAATCCTTCTCTGTAATAATTTTAATGTCTTTCATACTTTTTATTATTTCTAATACTGAATATATGTTATCTCTCATTGGACATACAATTCTAAGTCCAGCAATATCATTTACTTGCTCTACTAAATTTTGATATGTCAATTCTAATTTTTTATTTTCTATTTTTTTAATAATACTTTCTGGTTTTTTTATTCTAGTCATAATGTGATCAATAACATCACAACCATAAAAAAATTTAAATTCTTCTTTTATAATTCCTATCCTAGTTTCTAGTTGTTTTAAAGCTGCTGAATATATAAACATCAATTTTTCAAACGTTTCATCTGATAGATTTATTTTATCAGATTTTACTAAAAAATTATCAAATTTAAGCAGGTTATTATCATAATTGTCCATAATTAATCCCTCCTTTGTTCAGTGCTTTCATACGTACAGAATTATAATATATTAAATTTATTTCTAAAATAATGTATTTATGTGATTTTTTTGTGTCTTAAAATAAAAAAACTTAAAGCTATACTTATTATAACTTTAAGTTTTTTAATAAACAATAATTTATATATAAATTTTTTTATTATATGTAATTTTTTCATCTTCTAAATTGAATATATATTCTTTTATAGGGCTCTGATTAACAAATATTTTTTCTGATTTTACCTGCTCAATAAATGTATACGCCTTTTTAGAATCTTTTGTAAAAATTACTACACAAAAATTTTTAAAATTTTTATTTATCTTTTCAATAGCGATTTTTATATCTTTATCTTTTATTATATTTATTTCAATATTATTATTAAAAACAAAATCATCAATCTGCAATAATACATTTTTCATATCTTCATCATCTAAATATAGATCTAACTTACCAAATGAACTATATATAATATTTTCTGATTTTATAGATTGCTTTAGATTTTGATATTTGTCATAATTATTTACAATTATTATCTTATTAATATGCTCTTTATAATTTAGTATTTCTATATCTCTTTGATATTCTTTATAATCTATATGATTGTCATAATTATTTTTCTCACATATTGTATTTATTGCATCTAGAATCATTTTTGATGTTTTGTGTATATTAAATTCTTCAAATATTATTAACTTATTATGCGTTTTCAAAGCTTTAATTGCCATATATAGTAACAAATCCGGTTGCCCATTATATATAAGGCCTAAAGTTCCTATTCCTTCAGTAATTTCATTTTTAGAAGAATATTTCATAAGCCAAGGCTCTTTTTTTAATCGATTCAATACATCTATTAATTTACTATATTCAAATTTTTCTGAAAATTTTTCATTGTCATTTTTAATATTTGCATAAAAAGTTCCTACTTTTTCTTTAATAAAAACTTCAATTTCTTCTATTATTTTAGAAACTGTAAGACTATTAAATTTATTTATTTTTTCAAAATTCATATTCTTTCATCCTCCGCTAATAGAATATAGTTGCTTTTCTTATTATATTAATGCTCTTTTCTTTGAGATTTTTTTTCTTTACTATATTTAATCTCTTCTGATACTAATTGTATTGCAATATCATTTTCTTCCATAAGCTTTTTAGCATCAATCTCTGGATTTAATTCTGCCATTTTTTTAATCATATTTCTTGGCCAATTAGGACTATGATTTAATGCCTTTGCAAATTTAATATTTTTAATATCATATCTTGAATTTGCTTTACTTATTTCATCTGAAATTATTTTAGAATCATCTACCTGCTCTAGGATTACTTTCAAAGGCAATACTACAGATCCACCTATTTGAGACGTATTTTCATTATATTCAAACATACCAATTCTTAAATTTGGAAAACAAACAACTTTATATCCATTATATGCTTTTCCAACAACATCTAATTCAAAATATTCCGAATCTATTCCCTGATACAAATCTCTTTTACTTGAATCTGAAATTCTATCTAAAATATTAAATGCTGACACTGGTTTTTGGCTTTTATCTTTAACTGAATTTTTATTATTTTTGTTAATTATAGATGGCTCAGGTCTGCTAGAGCTTACTACTATTCCCAATCTTTTTAGATCTTCAATTTTTTTCTCATAATCATAACTTTCTTCTATTTCTAAACGCTCTTCAGATGTTAATAATCCTATATTTTCTAATTTAATTAATAAATCGTAATTAACTGTTCCATCTTTATATTTCTTTTTAATAATTTCATAATCAAAAACAGGTCTTAGCTTTGATAAACTAACAATTTGTTGCTCTTCATTATTTATATCAAATTTTAAACTATCTGATTGAATTAAATCTAATATATCTTGTGTCTTATAGAATTCTAATAAAAATTCTGGATTTATTCCACCTTTAAGTAACTCCATAATATTTCCAGAAGATTTATTATCATTAAAGCACTCAGACATTACAAAATCTGAAGAAATAAATCCATAATTATATAATTCTATTAATGTTGAATATAACGCACCTAATTCATTGTATAATTTAATACTTTCTTGCTTTGTTAACATATCATCCATATTAGCTAAATCTGAAATTTTAATAATTCCAGAGCAATATAAATTTTTAATGTCTTCATATCTTATTTGATCTGTATATTCATCTTTTTCCTTATATAATCTATCTATTAATGATAATACTTCATTTTGTAAATTCATACCATGCTCTTTATATATTCTGTTTAGATCTGACTTTATAAATGTTACTCTGTTTCTTTTAATTTTTTCTTGTTGCTTTTTCCTTATTTTATTACAATTTTTATCAATTGTTATCCCTGATAATATGCACATTATAGTTCTTGGTGAAAAAAATTCCAATAACTTTTCTTCTGATATTTTTGCTGTTTTATTTAATTCAGAAGCTAATTTATGTTTCTTTTGTTCATTATACATATTTATAATTTCATCTTCTGAAACATACCCTAAAACACATAATCTTTCCATAAGATTTACTTGAAAATTTGGTAAAACATCTTCTGATTTAAATATATCTTTTTCATATATCTTCCAAAATATCTCAGTCAAATCGTCTGTGTATATATTTTTTTCTAATACAGTATATATTTCAGAAAACTTTCGATTTGAAAATACAAGATCCTCTGCAGTAGAATATTTTTTTAAAAACTTCTCAAACTCTTTTATATCTTCCTCTTTTTGTTTTTTATTAGAATCTGCACCATCTTCTAGCTCTTTCATTTTATCTATATACAAATCAATTATTGTTTGAGGACTTAAATATTCTACAAAAATCTTTATATGTTTTATATCTAATTTTTTAATAATATCAAAAAATATTCCATTTTTATCAAAAGATATTTGTTTTATGCCTTCAAACAATTTTTCTTCTTTACATTTTGAACATATCAATTTATTTGTAAGCATCAATGGTATTATAAAATACTCAAAATTCTCTTTAATGTCTTCTTTTTTGGCTAATCTTTTTGCTGCAAATATTACATCATCCTCTGTTAATATGCTATTTTCATCTACTAAACCACTTTGTCCTTCTGTTCCTTTTCTCTCAGGATACATTACTAATGCTAAACTGCTATAATAATCTTTTTTGCTCATATTCTTTTTTAGGCATTCAAATGCATCATTTACTTTAATTTCAAGCTCTTTATACTTCTTGCTATTACATTTAAATTTTGTTAGCATTTTTACAGAAAAATATTCAAAAAACTCTATTTGAACTAATAGATTTTTATTTGATTCCAATGTTGCATTAGGTCTATTATAATCTTCAATTATATTATTTTTTAATCTCTCATAAAAATTCATATAGTGCTCTAATATCATATCCAAGTTTACTGCATATGATCTCTCTGGTGGTTTATTATATATAATAATTTTACCATCCCTTATTTTATTTTTATCAGAAAAAATATTATATAAAGTTTTTTTATAATCTATTTGAGAATTATTTTTTATTTTATCCATATCATCATTGAAATTTTTCATATTCTTTACATGCTAATAGCTATAATATTAGCGTCTCCTTTCAAAAAATAACTACTTTATTATAACATATTTTTAATTATATGTAAACTAATTCCAATCGTCGTACGATAAAAGCTCTAGATTTATAAAAAACCTAGAGCTTTAAAATTTTAGCATTTTCCAAAAAAAATTAAGTTGACTACATCTTTTTCAATATAATATTCTTTATCAATTTTTTTTATAGCATTAACAGCAATTTTAAGTCTTTCATCCAACGTTTTTGCATTCTTTACCTCATGAAAACTAAAAATCTCTCTTATTACAGTTTTGGGTCCATCTTGTCCAAAATATACAAAATCGATTTTATCTCTGTTAACCCCCATTAAAACAATTATAAATCCATTAGTAAAATTTCTAATTTCTACTAACCGATCACTAATTATTTTAACGTCTACCATAAAAAATGGATTGCTAAAATTCATATACATTTCCTCCTAAATATATTTTTTATAACATGAAGGTATTCTATTTTTCGTCTTATAACCAAAATAGAATATACAAATAACAAAATGTTATTTGTATATTCTATGTATCAATAATAAAAATATAACTTTTTTTTAACTTAAAGTAACAAAAGATCCAATAATTAAAACTAATATTCCTAATGCTATTCTATATAAACCAAAAACTTTAAAATTATGTTTTTTAATATAATTCATTAAGAATTTAATTATCCAAACTGAAACAAGGAATGCTACTAACATACCCACTATTAAAATTGCAAGCTCTAAACCTGTAAATCCTAATCCGAATTTAACAATTTTTAATAAACTTGCTCCAAACATTACAGGAACTGCCAAATAAAAAGTAAATTCAGCAGAAACTTTTCTTGATATTCCAATTAATAACGCTCCTATAATTGTTGCCCCAGATCTTGAAACTCCTGGGAATATTGCTGCAATTACTTGAAATAATCCTATAATTATTGCATCTTTATATGTAATAGATTCTATACTATTAACTCTTGTCTTTTTACCTTTGTGCCAATTTTCTATAATTATAAAAGCTATTCCAAATACTATCAAAGCTATTGCAACACATTTTGCATTATAGAACAGCTCTTCACATTTTTCATCAAAAACTAATCCTATTACTGCAGCAGGAACGCAAGCTACTAAAATTTTTCCCCATAAATTTGTAATTTCTTTATCCAAATTTGCAAGAATCACATTATTAAATATAGCTTTTATTTTTTGTCCAAATGTTGAATTATTTTTATCTATATGTACTTTTTTCGCAATTGCTCTACTTTTATTTTTTGTAAAAGGCCATATCTCCTTAAAATATATTAATACAACTGCTAAAATTGCACCTAATTGTATTACAACCTCAAACATGTCAAAAAATCCTTCAGATACATCTTTAAACTTTAAAAACGCTTTAAATAAAATCAAATGTCCTGTACTACTTACAGGAAGCCATTCAGTTATTCCCTCTACCAATCCAAATATAATTGCTTTAATTATATCCATTTCTTCCTCCTAACTATAAATTTATATCTTATGTTTTATTTTATACAATTCATTACACTTATTATTAATACTACTATCACTGAAAAAATATAACCTATATTAAAATATAATTTTTTCTTACTTAGCTTGGTTTTATTGTCAAATTTTATCCAACCATTAACAAAAGAAATTGGAATAAATATTATTGTTAAAATAATCATTATAAATATTATAAGAACTTGTATTATTGATAAAATCTTCAAATCCATTATACTTGCGGTCAAAGCTATAGCACTCATTAAATTTAACAACATGTGTAATATAATTGGATAAACAATATTGTTTGATTTTGTATATGAATATCCTAATACAAATCCTGCCATAATAGCAAATGGAATTTGAGAAAAATTACAATGAAATAATCCAAAAGCTATTGAAGAATATATTATAGCTGTTAAATCTCCCCACTTTCTTATTTTTTTTAAAAATGTCCCTCTAAAAATAAGCTCTTCAAAAATTGGTCCAATAATTACTACAAAAATTAATACTAGTGGTAAACTAGAATTTGATAGCATCGTTTGAACTGGATCATTTAATTCAAAATGAAATACAATTTTTATAAATATTTTTATAAATTCTATGATAAAACTTGTAATATAACTTACACCATATGTAAAACAAATTAATAGTAAAAGCTCTGGTATTTTTAATTTTCTTTTTTCATATTTAATTTCATTACTTTCGTCTGCTTTGTCTTGCTCTTTTAATTTTTTTGAACTCCCTTTGTTTGTCAATTTTAAAATCAATTTTAATATTAAAAATCCAACAATATATATAGAAATTGCATTGAATATATATGATATTAACACTAAATTACTTTCATCAACTTTAATATTTAATTTTGCAATTATCCATATTAAAAAATACATTGCCAAATTTGAAATAATTACAAGTATACCTAATGAAACTCCAATAATTCTTTTTTCTTTATACATTTTATCTTCCATATTCCATCTCCTAATTACGGATAAATTTAATTATATTATTATATTAAACTATTTTGACAAATTTATTCTTTCCAAATTGAATTACCGGATTTTCTGATAATTTTAAATCTGCATTTATATCATTAATTACTTCAAGATTTACCTTGACACCATTTCCTTGAATCATTCTTCTAGCTTCACTTTTTGATGTTGCAAATTTTACCTCTACTAAAATATCACATAATTTCATCATTTCAGCTTTACTACTTAATTCAACTTCTGGAATATTTTCAGGAATACCACCCTTTGCGACTTTGCTATATCTTTCTTCTGCTGGTTTTACAAATTCTGCTCCATGGTACATAGTTATTATTAATTCAGCATATTTTTTATGAGCTGCTATAACATCATTTTTTATTAAATTTTGAGCTTCAGTTAAATCCACATCTGTTGTTAGTTTAAAATAATCAAATAACACATCATCTGGAATTTTCATAGCTTTTTCATACATAGTTTCTGGAGCTTCATCTATTCCTATATAATTACCTAACGATTTACTCATTTTTTCTTTTCCATCTAATCCTACTAATAGTGGGAAAGTTATAACAACTTGTGATTCTTGATCATAATTTTTTTGAAGTTCTCTTCCTACTAGCAAATTAAATGTTTGATCTGTACCACCTATTTCTATATCAGCTTTTATAGCCACTGAATCATATCCTTGCATTAATGGATAAAACATTTCATGCATACTTAATGGTAAATTATTTTCATATCTATTTTTAAAGTCATCTCTTTCAAGCATTCTTGCAACCGTATATTTACTAGCAAGCTCTAAAACATCTTTTAAATTCAATTTTGATAACCATTCTGAATTAAATACAATTTTTGTTTTTTCTGGATCTAATATTTTTGTTACTTGCTTAAAATAACTTTCACCTGCTGAATGAGCTTGTTCGTATGTTAAAGCAGGTCTTGTTTTACTTTTACCTGTTGGATCTCCAATCATAGCAGTATAATCACCTATAATAAATACAACTTCGTGCCCCATATCTTGGAAATGTTTTAAAGCTCTTAATACAACTGTATGTCCTAAATGTAAATCTGGTCTACTTGGGTCAGCTCCTAATTTAATAGTCAATTTTTTCCCTGATTTTAATTTTTTGTCTAAATCTTCTTCTGAAATAATTTGAACTGCTTTTCTTTTAATTAATTCTAATCCTTCCATATAATTCTCCTCCTATTTTTATTAACCTAAATTATCAAAAATCAAAAAAGCTAATTCATCCTATAAAGGACGAATTAGCTCGTGGTACCACCTTTTTTTACAATTTATAATAAATTGCCTTATTTAGATTTTCGTAATCTTTAACGTAACTACTATAAGAATTGTAATTCAATTCATAAATTATGATAATTTTCACCAACCATTATCTCTCTAAAATTTTAATTTAAAAATCTACTAAATTTCTTTTTAACATAGTTAATTTCATTGTTTTACATATTATCATTAATAATTTTATTTGTCAACTGATATTTTTAATACTTATTATCTATCTTTTTGCTCTTTATCCAATACTTTTTTAATTTTTCCTGTTTCAAAATCGTATACTCTTGAACCTGGTGCTTTAATATATACGGGCCTCTTAATTGGCTCTTGTAACCATCTTATATGATTATACCATGTACTTTTGTTTGATGAATTTATTATTTCTTTTTTTTGTTTCTTTGACACTGGATATAAAATTTGAGTTGAATATCTTTTTGATTGTCCATCCTTCTTACCGTAAATTATTAAATCACACGCACCTTCATATACTTGAATCTGTTTTTTGCCTGTTAAATCTAATAATAATTTTATTATATCTTTTTCATATGCATGAAAATATGCAGACATATTTAAACCTCTTATATCAAATGCTAATAATATTTTCTTATTATCCGTCTTTTCTAAATTTTCTATTTCATCATCTTCAAGAACAATCCCCCAATTAAAAATACTTTTATTTTTGTCGTTTATCGCTGTATATAATAAAGTACTAATTGAAAAAAACTTCAAATCGTATAAATCATTAACAATACTAAGTCCATACATAACATCTTCTATATCTTTTTCCATCTTTAAATTTAACCTTGAGTTTTTAAATCCACTATTATATGAATCTTTATAGTCTAATAAACCTGATTTCATATATTCTGCTAATTTTGCATTTATATCATTTTTTAATTGGAATATTTCCTGTTTGTTAGATATTTCTTGTTGCCTAAACTCATCTTCAGCTTGTTGATAAATAGCATCTCTATATTGTTGTTTAATATCAATTAATCCTTCTTGTTTTAAATCTAATTTTAAAACTTGTTTTTCTAGAGCATCAAACCATGCCATATAATCTATTAGTGATTTATTATCTATATTAAGATCTTCAAAACTTATGTCAGGATTATCAAATATTTTTTCTACTACATTATATTTTTTTAGCAAATAGCTTAATCTTTTGTATGGTCGCATAATTTTAGTTAATCTATTTGTATAAAAAGCTGACATGGCAATAATTTGCCCTGTAGATGTACTATTTGATTCTATACAAGTTCCATTATATGCGTAAACAAAAAAGTGCTCTCTTTGACAATCTGCTCTTGTATTCATTCTATCGCCATTTTTTTCTTTAATTTTTCTATACTCTTTATATAATTCTCTTGAATCTTGTGAAATAAACTTACTTAATACTTCATCATCTTCTAAAGTTAATTGATTCTCATTTACTTCTGCAAATCTGTTATTATTAATTGAATTGAATTTATGAAATTCACCATATCTATCCAAAAAATCAATTATTATTGAAATTCGTTTTATCAATTCTAGTCTAATATCTATTTTATTACTAATAAAGTTCATATTTTTTAATATATCCAATATTTTCCCTTTACAAAAATTTCTTTGCTCTGGTGAATCGGCTTCATAGCTAGAGCAAATATATTGATACATATTTTCAAAATGTTTTTGTTGAGATATATCTTCCAATATATTTCTAAGAAATATTAATATATTATTTTTCTTATTGTTTCCTAAAAATGGATTACCTTTTACCATTTTTGTTCTCCAATAACCATTAACATAGTTTTCTTTAACTCTATTATTATTAAATTCACATTCTAAATCTTCAATATTTATTTTCTTGTTTTCTTTTCCATTATTAATCTCTACATATTCTAATAACTCATCTTTATTTTTATATAATTCTCTAATCACTATCTCATAATCATTCTTTAGAAAGTTTTTCCATGATTGTTCGTCTAATGTTTTAATATGTAATATATATGATTTAACATATTTCTCTAATTTTTCTGCATCTTCTAATTTCAAATTCTGATTTTCTATTTTTTCAATAATATCTTTTAAATCATCTTCAAGGATATAAATTGTATCTTGGCAATACCTCAACATATCATTCATAAGAAAAATTATCAAATCAGTATAATTTTGAGATAAGTTTGGTGATGCATTTTTATATGTCAAATCACAAGTATACAGTTCTTTTTCTATAATTTCTTCTATATATGGTGTTAATTTCAAATTGTACATATTTTCAAATGTTTTACTTAAATAAAAATCATCTAAAGTTGGAGTTTTTATAGAATCTATTAAATCAACCAAATATAAACAAGCATCACATTTTATTTCTTCAGTAGATTGATGCTCGTTTTTTCTTTTTTTAATTTCATTAAACGCAACTTTAAGAATTTCTATTTGATTATTTTGATCTTCCTCTGAATATGTTGCTCTATAATTTATTGCTTTATTACGAAAGTTTTCAATCTTCTTTTCTTTACGTAATTGATTTAAATCAATCGGTACAAAAGATTTCTTATATTTTGCCATTATGCAACTCCTTTAATTATTAAATAATATTTAACTTATGTTAACACTTATTACGTTTTTTGTCAATTTATGTAATTCAAAAAATTTGACAATATCAAAGATATATGTTATACTAAAATCTCATTCTTGATGGGTATGATTCCCATAAGTACTATTTTAAGGAGGTTCTCTTTCCAATGAAAAAAACAAACACTATCGTAATACCACACTTAAAAGCCGAGTTGAATGCGATAACTACAGCATTTAACCAAACCAGTTCAACCAAAGCAGTATTACCAGTTGGATTCGCTATATGCACTGCATGTGCGAAAGTAACTATTACTGCTTCCACAGAAACCTTTACAAAGCATTTGATCACAGAACTTTCATCTAGAGGTTATATAATTAACCTTATACCTGAGGTCTCAAATGGCTTTTTTGTAATTGGGCTTGACACAAATATGTATTTAGACGCTATTAAGCCTACAGTTACAAAAATAACTCAGGAAACGCTTAGCAAATTCGGTGCAAGGCTTGTAAAGCAATCCGACAACACTTATGCTATTA
Organism: Clostridia bacterium; assembly: GCA_045643465.1. GTDB lineage: Bacteria > Bacillota > Clostridia > TANB77 > CAG-508 > CAG-492. Next base: position 24,444 of record JAZUKV010000009.1, read on the forward strand.
TAGCTGAAAACACTAATATATACAGCGTTTGGGAAGCTATAAGACTTAGTGGATTTTCGGTTTCTGACGTACTAGGCAATTTCTTTACAGTAAAAGTTGCTGCCTAAAAGCCAAGATGCCCTGATTAAATCAGGGCATCTTATTTTAATTTATAATACTTTTATTAGCTCTGGCATATTCTTACCTTGAACTTTTGGTATTTCAATTATTTCAAACTTAGAAGTTTTATCTCCAAACTGAATCTCTACAATATCTCCTATTTTGACTTCATAACTTGGTTTAACTATTTTTCCATTAACTGAAATTCTACCATTATCTGCTGCATCGTTAGCAACAGTTCTTCTTTTAATAACTCTTGAAACTTTTAAAAATTTGTCTAATCTCATTTTTATTTCCTTTCTAAAATCTTATTTAAACATACTGAATAAATATATTTTCTGCTTACAGGTCTACCTAATGCCTGTTTCAAAGCCTTCTCATAGATTTCCAATTGTTTAGCATATTTATCTAATAATATTTGCACATCTCCCTCTTCAATCCAGTCTGTTTTATAGTCAACTAATATAATTTCATCATATTGATTAATATAATATAAATCAATAATTCCTTGCACTAAAATATTATCATCAGAATTATTTCCATATACTTCACTAGTTTTCATATTTATATAAAATGGTTGCTCTTTGAATACTTTCTTAGCTTTTTTTAGCTCCTGCCATAAACTTGAATTAACATACTGCTCTAATTTGTAAATATTTACACTTTCCGCTTCTTTTTTAGTTAAATTATTTTTATTAACTAAGTCTTGTACAAAATTCTGTAAATCTTGTCTACTGTAAGTTTTTGTGTGATCCAATTTTTGAAAACACATATGCATTATTGTACCTTTTTGAGCTCCTGTTAATTTTTGATCTACATCATCATTCAAAAATTTAGGTTTAGCTATTTCAGGTTTATGGTCTGCATCTTGTAGCTCTTCCAAGCTAACAACAGGATCTTCAAGCTCTGATAAAGAAAGCTCTTTTAATTTAGTTACTGATGTTTTAGTAGGCATTATAACTGAATCCGCATATCCATATATCCAATTTAATCTTTCTTTTAAGTTATTGATATCGTTATCATTTATTTCTTTGGATTTTTCTTTAAGCATTTTAAATATATCTTTCTTTTCATCTTCTTTTTTTAGATTTTCAAATTCCTTTAATAAATCCAATTTTTTATATGATTCTATATCTATATAATCTTTTACAATATCTATATTATTTAAATAAACTAATATTATCCAATCCAAATAAGTTTTATATCTTTTTAATATAGACTGATTAACACCTTGTGTTCCTATACCTTTATACACATCAATTAGCTCTTGTTTTTCTTTAAATGATTTATCTACATCTTTAGAAATTCCTGTTATAATAAGCTTTTCTTTAGCTCTTGTTAATGCGACATATAAAACTCTCATTTCTTCTGATAAAGACTCAATTTTAGATTTGATTTTAATTGCTTCTTTAGCTAATGTGCTATATTCTATACTTCTCTCATTATTAATATACTTAGGTCCTATTCCTAGCTCTTGATGTAATAATATATTCCTATTCAAATCTTGCATATTAAACTGTTTACCTGTTCCACACAAATATACGACTGGGAATTCAAGACCTTTGCTTTTATGAATACTCATTATTCTAATAACATTTTCACTTTCGCCAATAAGTTTAGCTGATGATAAATCACCACTGCTTGTATGAAGTTTATCAATAAAACTTATAAAATTAAATAATCCCTTAAAACTTGCACTTTCATACTGCTTAGCTCTTTCAAATAACATCTTTAAATTTGCTTGTCTTAAAGCACCATTTGGCATTAAAGTTACATAGTTATAAAATCCAGTATCCATATAAATCTGCCAAATAAGTTCATCCAGTGACATATATTTTTCTTCTGCTTGCCAATGCTTAATACTTCCTAGAAAATTTTTAATCTTCTTTTGTAATTTTTCATCGATCTTATCTTTAATTGGATCTAGCTCACAATATTCTTTTAATGAATAATAAAATGGTTGTTTCTTATTTTTTAAACGGATTTTAACTAAATCATTATCTGTAAATCCTGCAATACTTGATCTTAATACAGTTACAAGAGGAATATCTTGCAAAGGATTATCTATAATCTTTAAAACTGACATCATAGTTTGTATTTCCATAGATTCTAAATATTCTGATGAAACATCACTAAACACTGGTAAATTTAATTTAGCTATTTCATTTTCATATATCGGTGCAGAAACTGATGTAGCTCTTAGTAAAACTACTATATCTTTATATGTAATATGTCTATATTCATCTTTCTTTCGATCATAAACCATATAATCACTATCAAGTAGTTTCTTTATTTTATTTGCTACAAAACGCGCTTCTAAAACAACATCTTCAATTCTTTCATCTTCAAGATTACTGTAATCCTCATCTTCCTCATCATTTTTGAATATGTTAATTTCCTGCTCTTTTAAATCTATAATATGTAGCTCTGCCTTACCTGCAAAATTTTTAACCATTTCATCATTAGGATTTTTATAATCTGCACCTAAATTTAAAAATTCTGATTGGTCATATAAAATATCTCCAAGACTTCTAGTCATGATATTTTCGAAAATCATATTAGTAACATCTAATATATTTTTTCTACTTCTAAAATTTTTAAACAATTGAATCTTTTGACCATTTGAAGTATCTCCACTTTTTAAACTATATTTTTCATATTTCTCTAAAAATAAATTTGGACATGCTTGTCTAAATTTATAAATACTTTGCTTAACGTCCCCAACCATGAAAATATTATTACCTTTTGAAACACTTTTTAAAATATATTCTTGAACATAATTGCTATCTTGATATTCATCAATAGCAATTTCGCTAAACTTTTCTTTATATTTCTTTGCTATCTCAGTATCTTCAATTGAACCGTCTTCATTTCTTTTTACTAAAATTTTTAAAGCAAAATGCTCTATATCATTAAAATCTACTATATTTTTTTCTTTTTTTCTAATTGCAAACTTCTCTGAAAATTCTAATATTAAAGCTTGTATCCATTTTAAAATATCATACATATTACATATATTTTCATTTGCCTCTTCAGATTTATATAATAATATTTTTGAAATTGAAGCATTAAATTTTTTCTTTATAGAATCTCTTAATAATTTTGAAGTTTCTTTAAGCTCTAATGTTATTTTTTTGTCACTAGGCCAAGTTGTCCATTTTAATGAAGTTGCTATCTCATAAGCTTTGTCCCAATTTTCTAAATTTTCAAATAAATATTTTAAATTAATTATATCTTCATTAATAACAAGCTGATATTTTTCTAATTCATCATATTTACTTAAGTCATGCTCTATTTTTTGCAAATTAACAATATAATCTTGTATATCTTCTCTTAAAGTTTCTAATAGAATCTGTCCCCATAATGTTTCTGAAAAATCTTGTGTTATATTATTTTTTAAATTAAACATCTCAACTTTCTCATTAAGCCAGACTTCTGGAAATGGACTACTTTGAATATACTTGTATATATTCAAAATAAGCTCTTTTAATGGTTCATCATCTCTATATGTAGTATAAATATTTATAAGCTTCAAAAACTCACTATCATTATTTAAATATTTTTCTTCAAAAATATCATCAATAACATCTTGTTTTAAAAGCTCTATTTCAGTAGTATCAGCCACTCTAAAATTAGCAGATACATCAATTTCGAAAAAATTATTTCTTATTATATCTAAACAAAATGAATCTATTGTGCATATACTGGCTTTATTAATAAGAATTACTTGACGTTGTAAATTCTTATTATCTGGAAATTCTTCCATCTTTTTATATATTGCTTCTAATATACGCTCTCTCATCTCACTAGCAGCTGCATTTGTAAATGTAACCACTAATATTTTATCTATATCAACATTTTCATTTATAACTTTATTTATTATTCTTTCTACTAAAACAGCAGTTTTACCGCTACCAGCCGCAGCAGCAACTAATATATTTGATCCTTTATCATATATTGCATCTTGTTGCTCTTTTGTCCATTTAACTTCTGACATAATTTCCTCCTTTGAATGCTCCCATTTTTTGTATAATTATAATATCATCTTTGCTAAATTAATTAAATACTTTATTATAAACTTTTTTATTCTACAATTGCATCCAATACTTTTGCTAAATATTTAGCTGAAACCTCACATTCTTCCAAAGTATTGCCTGTTGCACCAAACTCCATTATAGTTGCACAAGAGCCTAAGTGTTGATTATATCTTGCATCTCTTAATATCATTGGCTTAAATAAACCTGGATACATTTCGTTTGCTTTTTCTTGAACTTTAATAGCAAATTCTAAATTTTGTTGCCAATTTTCGTGTGCTAATCCGCTTCCATTTGTTCCTATTACAAACATAATTTGTGCTGCATACTCATCACCTATTTTAACTTTTGGGGCATACAAATCATCTCCTATTGCATCCCTATGTAAATCAATTATTATATCTGCTTTAGCATTTTTATCTAAAATATCCTTTACAGTATTTAGTGATCTTCCATATGAACCTGTGTATGCTGGATAATCATGATATGTTTTGTTATGTATTACATTAAACCCATAATTACTTAATTGCTCTTGCAATACATCTCCAACTTTTGCTACTGTATAATTTAAATCTGTAGTTCTGTAATTCCCAGTTGATATATATTTATTTTGCTCTGTAGCAGTATAGCTTTCACATGTATGTGTATGGAAAATTATAATATTTTTATTGTCAACTTTAATATCAGTATTTAATTTATAATTATCTAAATTATAATCTGTTTCATTTTTTATTTTTACACCATTCAACTGATAATTAAAAGTTTCTTTTACTCCAGAATTTATCACTTCTGTTTTTACCTCTGTACTCACATCTTCTATCGTATTAGCATTAGTTTGCGTTATTTCTTCTTGAGTTTCTAACTTGTTATTTGAATTTACATCATTAATTTCAACTTGATTATAATTTTGAGAAATACTAAGCTCTTTATTTAATATTTTCTCTGGAATCATTTCAAAAGTATTATTATATTTAATATTCCCCATTGATATAATTTCTTCAGATATATATGCAATACATTCATTTGTATTTACTTCAACTTTACCCAAATATTTTTTTGAATATTTTCCAATTTGTACAAATATAAATAATATTAGTACAACACTTATAAATTTAATAATTATCTTTCCCGTTTCTTTTGTAGAAACAACAGATACTCTTAACATAAATTTCTCCTTTGTTGCATAAACTATTATTAATAAATATATTCTATTCATATAAAATTATTACAAAAAAATAAAGCAGTAAATTGACAATATATTTACATATCAATTTTTGCTTTATTTTATAATATTATTTAAGCTCTTTCACATTTTCATCTTTTATATAATATTTTGTTCCTAACATTATATCTGGCAAATATTGTTGTTCAACATAATGACCTGGGAAATCATGTGGATATTTGTAACCTTCATGGTATCCAAACTGTTCCATTCCTTCAGCTACTGCATTTCTTATATGCATTGGAACTTCTCCTGTATCTTTTGTTTTCACATCTTCTAATGCTGAATTTATTGCATTATATGAAGCATTTGATTTTGGTGATTCAGCTACATATACAGCAGCCTCTGCAAGAATAATCCTTGCTTCTGGCATACCTACCATATGAACTGCCTGCATTGCATTATTTGCAATAACTAAAGCTTGAGGATTTGCCATTCCAACATCTTCTGCTGCTGCAATCACTATTCTTCGTGCTAAAAACATTGGATCTTCTCCTCCGTTTAATGCTCTTGCCAAATAAAAAATTGCTGCATCCGAATCACTTCCTCGCATTGATTTTATAAAAGCACTTATATTATCATAATGACTATCTCCATTTTTATCAAATATTGCTTTCCTATTTTGTACACTATTCTTAGCAATTTCATTAGTGATATGAATAAATCCATCTGAATCAACATTCGTTGTTAAAACAGCTACTTCTAAACCATTTAAAGCTGTTCTAACATCTCCATTTGCGGTATCTGCTATTTTTAATAAAGTATCATCATCTATTTTAATATTATAACTTCCTAAACCATTTGGGTTTACTAATGAATTTTTTAATATTTTAAATATATCAGCTCTGTTTAAAGGATTTAATTTGAATATCATAGATCTTGAAATAAGAGCCTTATTTACCTCAAAATATGGATTTTCAGTAGTTGCTCCTATTAGTATTACTGTACCATTTTCAACATATGGCAATAATGCATCTTGCTGAAGTTTATTAAATCTATGAATCTCATCTATAAATAATATGCATTTTCCCGATGGATTTAACATTAAATTTTGTGCTTCTTCTATTGCTGATTTTATATCTCCAACCCCAGCTGAAACAGCATTTATTCTTTTAAATTTATATTTTGTAGTATTACTTATTACTTTAGCAAGTGATGTTTTTCCACATCCAGGTGGTCCCCATAAAATAATACTAGATAATCTATCTGCTTTTATAGTTCTATATAAAATTTTATCTTGACCTAAAATATGCTCTTGACCAACATAGTCATCTAATGTTTTAGGCTTCATTCTATATGCTAATGGCTCATTGTAATTCATATTTTTCTCCTTTACATATTTTAATATATATTGACAATTTTTTGTAATTATGTTACTATATTTTTTATAGCCTCGTGCTAAATTTTGAAATAAGGAGGTCATAGTTATGAACTATGGCGAATTCAAAAATTCTGATGATTTATCAGAATTTACAGGTGCAACGATTGTCCCTTCAAAAGAAAATCTAGACGAGCTCATTATAACTAACTATAAAGATGGCGCTCCAGAATCTTCTTTTACAATCGATCCAACTACAGATTCAATCGAGGAAATCTTAGCGGAAACCTTTCCCGAAGACGATACTCCTCCTCCTGTAGATGAAAATGGAGATCTCGACTTAGATCAGATTGATCTATCTCAGGAACCACCAATTGATTTTTACAATCTACCCGTTTTGGTTGATCCTTCATGTATGGAGCAATTTGAAGACAACATTCAAGAACTTCCTTATATAGCAGAATTTGATGATTCTGATTTTGACTGTCCTTCCGCTGAAGAGCTTAGAGAACAGGCAGAAAGAGAGATGGAAAAAGAGGAAGAAGCTCTTCACAACTTCGAAAAATTTTTGGATAACATGTAAATATCTTTGATTTTATGCCGGTATGGATTTTTTCCGTGCCGGTATTTTTATTTGTCCATATATAACTTTTGTATTATATTACCATAACATAAAGCATTAATCAATAAACTTTTAATAATGCATACAAAAAAGACGCCTAGCATTAGACGTCTTCTTCGTTTGGAGTTGCAATTAATTAGGATATTATCGTTTCTTCCTCCATGATAACGACATTATCCGTTAATGCTTTGATTGGTTTGCCCAAATCACTTACTGCCAAATTTACCTTAGCAGCTACTGCTTTGGAATCTTCAGGTGTCGCATTGTTTGTGTTCTCGTGTTTCTGGACTACAATCTCTGTCATTTTCATGACCTCCAATATATTAAATTTATCGAGACATTTCTCGATTAACGAGTATTTTATCATACTTATGTTAACGTGTCAAACATTATTTAATAATTTTTATTTCTATTCCGTTTTTTTCTAATAAATCTGCAGTTATACCATTTCCAGGAATTATATTCTTTGAAAAACTACCATCATAAATTTCGCCATAGCCACATGATGGACTTCTCTTTTTCAATAAAGCTTTTTTTATATTATATTTTTTGGCTAAAAATAAGCATTCATTTGCGCCCTTTTCATATTGCTTTGTCACGTCAATTCCATCTTTTGTAACCACTCTATCTCCTAAACGCTCTGATGGAACACGAGGTGTTGGAAGTCCTCCCATTATCTCTGGACATATTGGAATAATTTCATAATCTTTTAAAAATTCATCAATTTCGCTTGAATAATTATTATCCCCGTTATATTTACAATTAACTCCTAACAAACATGCACTAACCAATATTTTCTCTTTTTTATTATCAATATTCATTTTTTTATTTCTCCAACCTTATAATTTTCTTTACGAGCTAAGAATTTTTGAATTCTTGGTCTGTTATATCTTTGAATTATAACAAACATTAGATCCATTAATCCTGCAAAAAAAGCAGAAATTACAAACAACCACAACATCCCAAAAGGAATAGCAAACAATATTATTGCATAACTTGCAACAATATTTATTTCATGCACATTTTCTGAATTACACATATTTATTAATAATTGCTCTTTTGTATTTTTCTCAAAATCAAACTCATCAGGATCATATGTAGGTACTTTATCTTTCCATTTTTTTACATTTAATTTTTTATATAAAATTTCCTCAAATCTGGTTAATTTATATCTTTTAGCATCTGGATTAATTTTGTTTTTGAATTTAGGAATTATTTCTCCTAATATAACTCTAATTCCTAAATGATATGATATTATGAAGAAAACTATTGCTAAAATATAAAAAATTGCATTAATAAACACATAGTCAAATATACCAAATAGTATTGCTAATATTAAAGACAATATTGCCATTATTTGCATAAAATTTTTAAATATACTATTTTCTTTTTTCATTTCACAACTACTTCCTTTATAAATATTAAGCTTTTTTATCTAACCAACCTAATAAGATTTCAAATTCTTCATAGTGATTCTTAAAAAATTTTTCTTCCTTTTGGAGATTCTTTATTTCATCTATTGAAAACCAGTGAATTGATTCGACTTCTTCTTCTTGCAATTTTAAATCTTGAATATTTTCAACATCCAATTTTATATAATAATCATCCCAAAAAACTTGTTCTGAATCTGATTTTCCTCCATAATACAGTATTAAATCTTGAGGTTTTAGCTCTAATCCTATTTCTTCCTTAACCTCTGTTATTATTCCTTCTATACTGCTTTCACCTGATTTTGGATGACCTCCTGTAGTTGCATATTTCCCATTTTTTCTTTTACTTCTCTTTTGAATTAAAAATTCACCTTTGGAATTTTGAATATATACTAAAACAACATTTATATATTTCCCTTCTGGAATTTTATCACCTTTAAAAATTGTTTCTCCTGTTAGATTTCTTTCTCCGTCATATAAATCTCTTTTTTCCATATTAATCTCTCTTTTCTTTAAATTTGATTACAAATATATTTAACATTATAATAGAAAAAAAATCAACTTTTTGTAACATTATATTTCAAAAAATTGACAGCTAATATTCTATTATGTTACTATTTAATAGCAGCTATATTTGCTGACAAAAATTTAGGAGGCTTACCAATGAAAGATTTTTCATCTAAAGACAAACCACATACCTTTACAACTTCTACAGTTGTAGATACACGCGAACTGTTTTTGGCACTGCATCCAGGAAATATTATTCAAAAAGATGGTGAAGACATAATTTTGTATTCATCTGACTTCCCAGAGGATGATATTTTCAATCTTGATTAAAATTTTCTTATGAAAAAAGCAACTCCTAAAAAAACGAGTGTATGGATATTCCATTCACTCGTTATTCTTTATTTTTAAGCTCTTGGATGAGCTTTTTTATAAATATTTTTTATTCCTTCATCTTGAAATTGCATATATACTTGTGTTGAAGATATATCTGAATGTCCAAGCATTGATTGAATTGATTTTAAGTCTGCTCCATTTTGCAATAAATGTGTTGCAAAAGAATGTCTTAAAACTCCTGGTGTTATTTCCTTATCAATATGAGCTTGCTCTTTATAGAATTTAACAATTTTCCAAAAACCTTGTCTTGTTAATCTTTTTCCGTTTATATTTACAAATAAAGAATCTACATCATCATTTTTTATTAAATATGGTCTTGATTCTTCCATATAACTTCTTAAAGCTTTTAAAGACATGTCTCCTAGAGGTATTGTTCTTTGCTTTGTTCCAGCTTTACAAATTACATATCCTTCTTTAACATTTACATCTTTCACATCTAATGAAATTATTTCTGTTACTCTCATTCCTGTAGCATATGCAAATTCAAGCATTGCTTTATCTCTTATCCCCTTCAAGTCTGTATCAACAGGTTGCTCTAATAATAATTCTACTTCTTTTGTTGACAAAACATTTGGAATTCTTTTCTCTATTTTTGGAGATTGCACATTTGCTGTTGGATCTAATACCATATCTTTTGCTCTAACTGAATATTGATAAAATGATCTTATAGATGCTAAATTTCTAGATACAGTTGAAGTCTTCTTACCATTGTCTTGTAAATATGTTAAGTAATTTTTAATAGTAGTTTCATCAGCATTATTATAATTTAAATTATTTTTATTTATATATTCTTGATATTGATTAATATCTCTTTTATATGATTGTAATGTGTTATCTGTTAATTTCTTATCTTTTTGAAGAAATTCTAAAAAATTGTTAATTTGTTTTTCCATTTCAGATCTCCTTATCTACTTTAAATTTACATAAACTAGTTATGTTATATCAAATTTTTAGCATTTTGTAAATAGTTTTTGTTAATTTCTATCCAAAATATATAATAATATCATATAAGATTTTATTCGTCAAGTAAATTTCTATAATTGATGAAATACTCAAACCTACTAACATTATACCTGAAAATGTTGTATGTCTAAATATTTCTGACTTTAAATTTTCTCTATTATGCTCTTTTTTTATTACATGTCTATACATTTTAATTGAGCTTACCGATAATGCCAACAAGCATGGAATAGCAACTAGATTTTTTAATAATAGAGTAGTTAAAGAAAATATAATTCCTCTCCATCTTCCTAATGTTGCTATAATTGCAGAAATTGAATATCCTAAACAGAATCCCTTATATCCAACAGATCCATATATAATTGGCACTCCTATTATTGTAGAGCCAGCAATCCAAATAATAAAAGCAATCTTAAGATTTGAAAAAATAGATTTCACTAATAATTTAGTACCATCAATTTGATATTCTTTATTTTTTATTGATCCAATAAAACCATTTATATATCCAGAAATATTTTGCTGATTTTCATTTGAAGATATATTTACCAAGATAATTCCTAGTATTATTCCTAGTAAAAATATTATTGCTGAAATTGCATATTCCCTGGCATTTTGCTTTATATGATTTTCAATAATCGATACTAGTTTATTTTTTCTTTTATTTAATTGTCTTTTGTTTCTCATACAACCTCCATAAAAAATCTTATACATAATATGTATGCAATATATTTACATATAATGATATTTTAATGAAGATTATACAATTTTTAATTTAAATTTCTTTTGGTGGAACAGTTACTTTTCCGTAAACTCCTCCTCCTCCAGATTGAATATTTACTTTTCCTTCTCTGGCATTTACAATAATATTTGCCATTTTGTGTCCTACAACTCCCTCAATATCATCTTCTGATAATTTGTGAAGAATATTCATTTCTGTTCCAAATGTGGTCAATAATTTTTCTATTGTTTTTCCGCCAACACCTGGAATAAATGTTAGTGGAACTTGATATATATATGGTGGTCTAATTTCTGGGCTTTCTGTTTTATCTTTATCTTTTATTACTTCAATTCTGTCATAAACTCCCATTGTTATATTTGAACTACCACATTTTTTACATTTAAATATTGGTGCTTCTCCTTCAATAGGCATATCACAATCTTCACAATAAGATCTATGATATTTTCCAAGCTTTGGATCTAATCCATAATTAGCTACTATTTTTCTTCCATCTTCGTTTTTTAAAGCTTTTACTAGCTCTTTAAAACTTATGTCATTTAATAAAATTTTATTATACTCTCTTGCAATTTTTGGCAAAGAATGTGCATCAGAATTTGTAATAAATGTTTTGCTTTCTAATTCTGAAATCATATCTGCCAAAAATGTATCAGAGCTTAATCCAAGCTCTATTGCTGGTATTCTATCATATTTTTCTTTAAATATTCTTTTTAAACTACTTGTACAGTTTCCATAAAAACTTTTGTGTGGAGTAAAACAGTGTGCTGGTACTAAAATTCCATTATATTTTTCTACTATATCAATCAATTGATATGCAGATATGTCTGCTCTTTGAGAGCTTAAAGTCATATTTTTTATGTGAGTACTCATCTCACTTGAAAATGCTTTTATATCATCTAATTTTGGGAAATAGCATAAATTATGCGCACTTCCTGTTTTGCCAGCATCATTAACCTCTGATGTTTCAATTTCACTTCCCAAGATTATACAAACTTTATCTTTATAAATTATACCACCATCTGAAATTTCATATGCTTCTCCGGTTTTTAAAAAGTTCTCAATATCCTCAATTACATAAGGTGATGCACAATCAATTATTCCTACTACACTAATTCCTTTTCGCTCTGCACATTCTTTTGCAATATTTGCAAAATTTAAAGATCTTGCAGCTGTAATTTTAATTGGCTTTCCTTTTTCGCTTCTTCCTATATGTACATGTAAATCTGCAAAAATTTCGTTCATTTTTTTCCTCTTTTCTTATGAATTTTATTTTTAGTTATTTTATTACCATATTTCTAGTATAATCTAAGTTTGCAATTGAATCGTTTTTACATGCCATTGTGTAAATATCTGTTGCAAATATATCAATATCTAATAATCTATTATATGATTTATTTGTATTCATATCTTTAAATTTTTTTACAGATGTTATCAATGGTAATTTTGGGTTTGTCTTTTTGATTCTTGATATTAATTCTTTACCTTGCTCGTTAAATCCAAGAATTCTTACATATGGTATAGTTCTTTTAGCTAGTGCAACATCTTTTTTGGTAATTCCAAGTAAACAACATACTAAAATTCTATGAAGTCTAGTTTGAGTATATCTTCTTGTTTTTACAATATCTATTAAGCTTGTAATATCATTTGTAAAACATGCTGCATTCTTTAGGCTATTCTCTAATCCTTCATTAACATCTGGTAAATTTGCAATTTCTTCAATTGTCATCTTTCTTAAATTGTATATAATTTGTTTTTCATAATATGATATATCTAAAATAATATTTCCAAGCTCAGCTTCTTTGGATAGTATTTCATATGTTGTTTTTGGAACTACTTTTCTAACTTCAGAAAAGTGATTATTTGAAATCAAATCTCTAATTGCTGTTGCGCTTGCAAAATCATCAACAATCTTATTATCACTGTAATACACTTTTTCCCTCTTAATCGGAAATGGCTCAATTGTTGACTTCAATCCTTTTAAAGACTTTAAATATTCTATTGCTAAAATATTATTAGGCGAATTTAAAATATTCGCATATCTTTTATTATCATCAAGATACAACATCAAAGCATTTTCTCTAGCTTTTGGAAATGACAATCCTTTTTTCAGCTCTTTAGAAAGTATCTCCTTATATTCTTTTGGCTCTTCACAAATAATACTTGAAATATTATTTAAAGCAGCAAAATCATCTGTTTCTGTCCCAAAAGATATTGCATCTACTATCTTTAAGCTATCAAATATTTTCATTGCTCCTAAAGAAAAACCTTCTGCACTTGCAACACTATAAATTGTAGGAAGTTCAATAACAAGGTCAACACCTCCAAGCAAAGCCATCTCTGTTTTTTTCCATTTGTTTACAATTGATGTATTACCTCTTTGAACAAAATTCCCACTAATTATAGCTATACTATATTGTGCTCCAGATTTTTCTTTTGCTTGATTTAAATGGTACATATGACCATTATGAAAAGGATTATATTCTGCTACAATGCCTACAACTCTATTCATTTTCATTTTGGCATCCCCCTTTTCTTCCTAACACTAATAAAATGTAGGTTATTACTCCTACATTTTTACTATATATCCTAAATTTTCAAACATTTAAAATATATAATATTTATACTATTTTGTTTTAAATGTATTGTTGTATTATTAATTTACTGGTATAATATCATAAATATTTAAATATAACAATACTTTATGTAGAAAGGATTAAAAAAAAATGGATGATGTAACAATATACACAGATGGAGCTTGCTCTGGCAATCCTGGACCTGGTGGTTGGGGTAGTATCTTAATGTTTAAAGATGTAAAAAAGGAAATTTCTGGTGGCTGTAAAGAAACAACAAATAATATAATGGAAATAACAGCTGTTTTAGAGGCTTTAAAATTATTAAAACATCCTTGTAGGGTTAATGTTTATAGTGATAGCGCATATGTTGTAAATTGCTTTACACAAGGATGGATATATAATTGGATTAAAAAAGGATGGAAAACCGCTAACAATGAACCTGTAAAAAATAAAGAGCTATGGCAAGAGCTTTATAATTTGACAAAAATTCATGATGTTACTTTTAACAAGGTAAAAGGTCATAGTGATAATGAATTTAATAATAGATGTGATGAATTAGCAAGAGCTGCAATTTTAACACTTGAATAGTATCATAAAAATAAGAAACGTATTCCTCATACGTTTCTTTATTATTTCTTTCGTTTCCAAAATTTCATTTTTTCAATTAATCTTTTAAAAAACGATGTTTTTGAAATTTCTACTAACTGATTGTTTTCTTGAACAGGTTTATCATCAACAGTTTTATTTTTGTTTGAAAAAACATCAACATTATATTTTAATCTTTTTTCGTTTTCAATTCGCTCTAAATCTGCCTTTTGCATTTTAATGATTTTTTCTTTTTGCTCTGAATCTGCTAAATAATCTCTAAATATATTCATTAAAATCGCTTTCGTTTCTTGCAACATATCCTGGTCTACTAAATCTTTTGAAGTATCATACGTATATATATAATCACGATTTTTATTTTTCTCTATTACATCAATAAAACCTTTAGGAATTTTACTAAATTCATCATAATTTAAAAAACTTAATATTTCACTTACTTCAGAAAAAGCATTTGCATATTTATTCATTTATTAATCTGACACTCCTTTATTCATATCTTCTTTATAATTTAATTCATCATTTAACTTCCTTATTTCATTGTTTACTGAAATACATTTATCAGCCTCAACATCCAATGATGCTCTAACAATATCTTTAGATGTTAATGTTGCTTTTCTCTCTGAATTTATTTTAACTAAATTTTTAAACTCTTCATCTTCTTGAAGCTCTTTTGAACTATAATGAATAATTATTGGAGAAACTTTACCTGGTTGATTAACGATTTTTCTCATTATTGAATCGTTTTGAGCACATTCTTTGTAAAAATCACTTGAAAATAAACTTGGACACATTTCTCCTATTAAATTTAAATTTTCTTGTATTACACATTTTTTTAAATCCATATATCTAGAATATCCTAATAAAAATATTGATAATTCATTTCTATTTAGAAACTTAAATGCTAATTGATAAAATTTTTCATCTGCCATTATCTTTTTTAAATCTTCAATTGCTGTACTATCATTTGGATTTCCATTAATAAAATCAGTCATTCCAGTAGTTTTATTGTAGACAGGTTTTATTAAAAGACTTCTCAATCTGTTATAATCTTCCATAAATTTTTTTTCTTCTTTTGCTACATCATTATCAAATATCCCCATTTTTCTGAATTTAAGCTCATTTTCTTCAAGTATTTTTTCTAAATCTTCTTCATTTTCTTCCACTGGTACATCTTGTTTTATATTACTGTCTGATTCTATTTGTTGATCAAAATTAGCATCTGGATTATCTAATATTTTATTTATTAAATCTTTTGTTTCAGCATTTTTATATTCACTTAATTTTTCTAAATAAGGCTCATTAAAATATTGATCTAGCGTTTCTAAAACAATTGCATATTCTTGTTGTTTCCAATTTGGTATTATAGAAAAAGGCTCTTTACTTAATTTTTCACGAATTGAACTTCTTGTTATCTCTTTAAAAAAGTCCTCTGATTTAATATTGTGTCCTGGAAACAAATCATACAATGTCATAAAATTAAATGCATCTTTTTTCATTTTATAAAAATTTTCTTCACTTACCACATTATTTTTAAAGCTCATATGATTTGGATTTAGTGTAAAATTTATGCAGTTATCCTTGTCATTATTTAATATTTGATAAGATCCTAATATAAATTCTGGTGGGATGATTTCTTCCCCATCTTTCCCTTTTCTTAATATTGCTTTATCAAATAAAGTAGTAACTTGATAACCTGTACTATCAAAATATTTTTCATACTTGCTTTTTAAATTTGTTGCCCCTAAAAATATTTCTTCTCCTTCTTTATTTCTTATTATTGTTGGAACAGCAACAATAATAATTTCTCTTCCACCATAACAATATCTACTTAATCCATCTTTTAAATGCTCTACATTTTTTGCATCATCTATACGACCATAAAACTCAACAGTACCATTAATTGTCCTACTGTTAAATACTTTTAAACCATTCGCTCTTATTTCTTCTGCTGCTAAATGAGCCATGTTATTATTATCTTCTGATTTTTCTAAATTAAAATATTTTAGTCTGCATATATCTATTCCATGGAATCCTATTGAATATTCACCTTTTAATTGAGCCCTCAATATATTATATAAATCTTCTCTTTTTATTATCATCTGTATTTATCTCCTAAATTATCTATACAAATTATAACAATAATATTTTTTTTATTCAATAAAAAAATTAAAAAGCGATGCATTTTGCATCGCTTTTTCAGTTATTCTTCTTGTCTATTTGCAATTACTATCCATCGATAATTTGACGGATACCCTGTTGCACATGTGATCAGAATCAGTTTTTGAGATTCATATCTCTGATACCGTATATTGAAACCATCTGTAAGTAAATTAACATCTTCACCATTTTCTGCCAATATTCCCAACTCGCTTCTTTCAACTGTATATTCTACAGGAATTCCATCATTTACTAATGTAATACTTTCATCTAGACTTACCGTATCTAAAATTGCAAAGGATTTATTATTATGTCCAAACATGTAAATTGCATTACTATTGTCACATAAATCTGTGTCTTGCACTACGTCATATGAGTCTACATTATATTGATTTGCTCTTGCATGTACAATTTCTATTGTATTATCATGAATAATAATACATTCTGATGGTATTTCAGCAACCACTATTTCATCTTTTATAGTAGTTTCTTCATCTTCAAAAATAGAAATTGCAACATCTGTTGTCGTTGTTGTTGATGTTGTAATACTTGATGTCATAGTCATTGTTGTCGTTAGATTTGATGTCATTACATTTGATGTCATTACATTTGATGTAGTTACAATAACTTCATCATTTGCTGTCATGTCTTTTAATTTGGACCATAATCTTGTTTCTGATTTTTGCATTTTTGGCTCTTGCTTTGATAATAACTTTTCTTGCTGCACTTCAATGCTACTATTTGCATTTATTGCACAAGAATCTTCGAATTTGATATTAGAATTACCAGTTATAAAAAAAGCAATTGACAATAATGCCACTCCATAGACTATCCTCCGCTTATGCACGGATATTACCTCCTTATAAGTAAAAATTTAATGTACTTATAATAACATAAAATCTTTAAATAATCTAGATGTTTTTATACTTTTTAATTATTTTCTACGATTATGAGCATCCAAAGTATCTAATGTATCTAATGCTTTACCTGTTCCTAATGCTACACAAGATATAGCATCTTGTGCTATCATTACATTTATACCTGTTTTTTCTTTAAGAAGCTTGTCCAATCCATCAACTAAGCATCCTCCTCCAGTCATATAAATTCCTTTATCACTTATATCTGCAGCTAATTCAGGTGGTGTTCTTTCTAATACAGAATGAACTGCATCTACGATCATTAAGGCAGGCTCTATTAATGCTTCTAACATTTCACTTGAATATACCGTTACTGTTTTAGGTAAACCATCTATTAAATCTCGTCCGCGTATATCCATTTCTATATCTTGCATTTTTGGATATACACAACCTATATTAATTTTTAAATCTTCAGCAGTTCTTTCACCTATCATGATATTATGTTTTTTCTTTATATATTTAACTATATATTCATCAAATTTATCTCCAGCAACTTTAAGTGACGTACTTACAACTGAGCCTCCTAAAGAAATAACTGCAATATCAGTTGTTCCTCCTCCTATGTCAACAACCATGTTCCCGCATGGTTTTGATATATCTATTCCTGCACCTATTGCAGCAGCTATTGGCTCTTCTATTAAATATACTTTTCTTGCTCCTGCTTGTGTTGCAGCATCAATAACAGCTTTTTTCTCTACTTCAGTTACTTGTGATGGTATGCATATCATTATTCTTGGTGCAAATACAAACCTTCCACATACACGATTAATAAAATATTTTAGCATTCTTTCTGTTACTGTATAATTTGAAATTACACCATCCCTTAAAGGTCTAGTGGCTACTATGTTCCCTGGAGTTCTTCCTAACATCCTTCTTGCTTCTCTTCCTACTGCTAAAACATCACTAGTATTACTATCAACTGCCACTACTGATGGTTCTCTTAAAACAATTCCTTTTCCTTTTACATACGCAATAACAGATGCTGTACCTAAATCTATTCCTATATCTTGACCCCACTTGAACATTTCTCATCTTCCTTTCAGATATATATTACACTTTTGTTGCATTTTTGTTACGATTATATTACACATTATAAAAAATATCAATGCTTTTTTTATTTATTTTCAATAGCATAAAAATAAAAAAATCGCAATTACAAAATTACGATTTTTTTATTATTTTATTAATGTTTTTCTATTTGATTTATTATATTACTTACATTTAAATCTCTTTTTATTTCTGGAAATGATATTCCTTTTGGCTCTTCCGCTGTTTTTTCTTCTGGTGTTAAAAATGTTATAACAAAATGTTTTACAATATCATAATTAAAATTAACAGTAAAATTTTTAACATCATTTTTCTTCATTTCATCAACTTTTACATATTCTTTTCCTAGACTAACGTTATTTTCAGAAAATAACTCAACTTTCATATATTTATTGTATACATCCTCATCAGAGCTATTTGAAATTTTACCTTCTATATATCCGTTATCTTTTGAAGCTTTAGCATTCATTATTGTTACTGTTAATTGACTTTCTTTTATTTCATATGAATCTATTTTATAATATGATGTTTTTATAAGTGCTGATATTAAAATATTACTAACTACATATAAACCTATAAATAATAGTAAATATATAGCAAAGGTTTTCATTCTACTCATATTCTCTACTCCTTTTAATTATAACTTTCTAAATACTCCAGAAACTTTTCCTAATATCTCACATGTTGGTACAATTATTGGATCCATTGTACTATTTTCTGGTTGTAATCTTATGTGATCTTTTTCTTTATAAAATGTTTTGACTGTTGCTTCATCTTCTATTAATGCTACTACTATTTCTCCATTACGAGCTACATTTTGTTTTCTTACTAATATATAATCTCCATCTAAAATTCCTGCTTCTATCATGCTTTCTCCACTAACTGTTAGCATAAAGCTTTCTGCATTTCCAACAAATTCTAAAGGTATTGGAAATGTATCTGTTACATTTTCTACAGCTAATATTGGAGCTCCTGCAGTGATTTTTCCGACAACTGGTACTTGTACCATCTCTTTATTTGTATACCAATTTTTTGTTTCATCAAATGTTTCTTGTTTTTTATCTTCTTTTTTATTACCTTTTACTAATTTTAATGCTCTACCTTTTTGATTTTCTTTTTTTATATACCCTTTTTCTTCTAGTTTTGTTAAATATCCATGTACTGTAGCTGTAGAACTTAATCCTACTGATTTTCCGATTTCCCTTACTGATGGTGGATATCCATATTCTTTAATATTTTTTTCTATATAATTTAATATATCTCTTTCTCTTTGTCCTAATTCTAAACTCTTTTTTCTTGGCATTTTAAAATCACCCCTTATAAATTAATTATAAAAATAATATCATACTAGTTTTAAAAAGTCAAACAAAAGTTTTGTTTTTATTTTGATTTTTATAAAACAAATAGATATGCTCTTAGAGCATATCTATTCTAATCGTACCATTCAAGTTCCCAGCCACAAATATTAACTGTATCTCCTTCTTGTACTCCGGCTTTTTTTAATTTTTCATTTACTCCTAATGAATCTAAACATTTTTGGAAATAATACATAGATTCGTTATCATCTAAGTTAACCCTTCTCATTATTCTATCTACTGCTGGACCATCAACATATATAATTCCATCTTTTCTTACAACAGAAAATCCTTCTTGCTCTTCTTCTAATGTATATACTTTCTTTTCTTCAACTTCGAATAAATCTTCTTTTGGTAGCTCTTTTAATATGTCTGTAACTCTATTTAAAAGCTCATTTATTCCTTCACCTGTTGCTGCAGAAATTTTAAATATTTCCATATTTTTTTGTTTAGCCAACTTTTCTAAATCTTTATATAGATTTTCATCTTGCATTGCGTCAATTTTATTTGCAACTATTATTTGTTTCCTTTGACTTAATTTTTCACTATAGCTTTTTAGCTCTTCATTTATAATTTTGAAATCTTCTACTGGAATTCTACCTTCTATTCCTGAAACATCTATTACATGCAATAATAATCTCGTTCTTTCTATATGTCTTAAAAATTGAAGACCTAAACCTGTACCATTGCTTGCACCTTCTATAATTCCTGGAATATCAGCTATTACAAAACTATTTCCATATTCATTTTTAACTACTCCTAAATTTGGCTCTAATGTTGTAAAATGATAATCAGCTATTTTAGGTGTTGCCGATGTTGTTCTTGATAAAAATGTTGATTTTCCTACATTAGGGAAACCTATTAAACCTACATCTGCTAACAATTTTAGCTCTAATATTACTTCTTTTTCCATTCCTTTTTCTCCATCTTGAGAAAAACGAGGAGCTTGTCTTGTTGAAGTTGCAAAGTGGCAATTCCCTTTACCACCTCGTCCACCTGGTAATATAAGCTCTTTTTGACCTTTTTCTGATAAATCTGCCAAAACCTTCCCAGTTTCTGCGTCTTTTATTATTGTTCCTAATGGAACTTTTACATATAAATCTTCTCCGCTTTTTCCATATCTTCTGGCTCCTTCGCCACATTTTCCACTTTCAGCTTTGAATTTTTTCTTAAATCTAAAATCTACTAATGTATTTGAATCTGGATCTACTATAAAGTATATACTTCCGCCTCTTCCACCATCTCCACCATCTGGACCACCAGCAGCTACATATTTTTCTCTTCTGAAGGAAACTGCTCCATCTCCTCCGTCACCAGATTTTATAATTATTTTTGCATAATCTGTAAACATCATTTCCTCCTATTTTCAAGGGTAATCTACCCATCTACATTTTATATTTATTGACTTTACGCTATAATTCTTAATTTTCAAAATAGTCTAATTTCATAGCTTTCTTTACTTTTTTCATAACTTCTTCTGCTGTCATTTTGGCTTTTTTTGTTCCTTTTAATAAAACTTTATCTATTATTTCCGGATGTGCTTCTAAATAAGCTCTTTTTTCTCGTATTGGTTTTAGCTCTTCACAAATATTTTTTATCAATTGCTTTTTACAAGCTACGCAACCTCTTTCTCCGGCTTTGCATTCGTTAAAAACACCATCCACTTCTTCATTTTTTGAAAATAATTTATGATAATATGCTACCATACATATATCAGGATTCCCTTTGTCATCCTTTTTTATTCTTCCTGGGTCTGTTACTGCACTCATTACTTTTTTAGAAATTTCTTCTTCACTATCTGAAATGTATATAGCATTTCCTAATGATTTACCCATTTTTTCGTTTCCGTCTAGACCTTTGATTCTTTTGCCTTGTGATAATACTTCTTGTGGCTCTACTAATATATCACCATAAATTGAATTAAATTTTCTAACTATTTCTCTACATTGTTCAATTAAAGGTAATTGATCTTCTCCAACTGGTATAAATTGACCTTCTAGAGCTGTTATATCAGCAGCCTGGCTTACTGGATATCCTAGAAAACCATAAGTTACACTTTCTCCAAATAAATCTCTTTTTTGCGCAATTTCTGTTTTAACTGTTGGATTCCTTTGTAATCTAGATATTGTTACTAAATTTGAATAAAATACTGTAAGTTCAGCTACTTCTGGAATCATTGATTGAATATAAATTGTTGTTTTCTCTGGATCAATTCCACATGACAAATAATCTATTGCTAATTCCCTAACATTTTTTCTTACTTTTTCTGGATTATTAAAATTATCTGTTAAAGCTTGCACATCTGCTATTAATATAAATTGTTCGTATTCTCCTGAATTTTGTAATTCGACCCTCTTTTTTAAAGAGCCAAAATAATGTCCTATATGTAATCTTCCTGTTGGTCTATCACCTGTTACTATACGTTTTTTCTTTTCCATAATAAATCTCCCGTTCTTTTTTATAGTCAATTACTTTATATTATAAGATAAACTCATTTATTTTTCAAGTTTTTTTGAAAAACTAAACCTCAACATTTTGTAGTTTTAAAAAAAATTTTTCAAAAATGTTGTCACATTTTGTAACTTATGTTAAAATAAGCTTGGAATTATATTCTAAATATTCTAAATTTTAGGAGGGGATTCATTATGGATAAGAAAACAACAGGTTGGGTTGCTTATATAACATGGATTGGCTTAATAGTTGCATATTGTGCTGGAGATAAAGAAGGCGCAAAATTTCATTTAAATCAATCATTAGTTATAACATTAGCTATGCTTGCAGGAATAGTAGTTATGTTTATTCCTTTCATTGGATGGATTGTCGGTGGATTATGGAATACATTCTGCTTTATTTGCTGGATTTTAGGATTAATTGCAGCTATCAATGAAGAAGAAAAAGAAGTTCCATTATTAGGACAAATTAAAATTTTAAAATAATCTAGTATTATTTAGCAACTACTTTATGTAGTTGCTTTTTTTTACAAAATTTATAAAATTATTATTTATATGCATACCTTCATAAAAAATGTAAATACTAATCTTAAAATTTATTATGGAGGTTTATATGGATTTTATTCAAAGTATTGATTTGATGCAACTTCTAAAATGTTTTTTAGTTGGAGGAATAATTTGTATAATTGGACAAATTCTAATAGATAAAACCAAACTTACACCTGCAAGAATACTTGTTTCTTTTGTTACTATAGGAGTTATTCTTGGTGCAATTGGAATTTACAAATATTTAATTGACTTTGCTGGTTGCGGTGCAACAGTTCCTCTTCTAGGTTTTGGAGCAAATCTTGCAAAAGGAACTTTAGAAGGAATCAAATCTGATGGATTGCTAGGAGCATTTATTGGTGGAGTAAAAGCTTCTGCTGGTGGTATAGCTGCCGCAGTTTTCTTTGGATATTTAGCATCTTTAGTTGCTAAACCAAAGATTAAAAAACAATAAAAAAATTAGGGACTAAAACAAAATTAATTGTCCCTAATTTTTTATATTAAATATCAAATAAATATGTAGCTTCCAAATCAGCTTCATGTGTTAATAATGCCAGTGGATATTTTTTATATGCAGCACCAATTGTATTATATAATTCTTTTGGCTCTGTATATCCCATATGCCAGCGGATACTATATTTCTCTTCAGGTGTTAATTTTATATATTCTGTAATCATCATAACTGATTTTTCGCCATGACCATAAGGAATTGTATCATCAACTGTATAATATGGCACTTTTTCCCATTCTCCTAAAGCGTTTTTAGCATTTCTATAGTCAACCTTATAAAAATTTAGTTTACAAATATCATGTAATAATGCAACTAATTTTACAGAATCATCTGACACTTGCATATCTATAACATTATGCTTTACCTTATAATCTAATATTTCATATACTTTTAAGCTATGTTCAACAAGTCCACATTCATATGCTCCATGGAATCTTGTACTTGCTGGGGCTTTAAAAAAATCTGTTTTTTCCAAAAAAGATATCAAATCTTCAATTCCTTCTCTATTTGTACTTCTTAATAGCTCTATAAATTTATCTTTCATATATATCTACTCCTTCATAAAAAATCGAAAACAGAAACCCTGGAAACCGGGACGGTTCTAAATTCCACAAAAGTGGAATTTAGAACCGTCCCGGTTTCCACTTCTTTCTTACATTTTCTCTGGAACTTCTATTCCTAATAGTTTTAATCCTGTTTTTAATACTGTACCTACCATTTCTGTTAAGAATAATCGTGCATCTTGTATTTCTTTTTCTTCTCCTACTATATGGTTTTCTGAATAAAAACTACTAAAACTTTGTGCTAAATCTATTAAATATCTTGCTAATATTGATGGTTCATTTTTGTTTGCTGCCATTTTTACTATATCACTAAATGCATATAGGTTTTTGATTATATTCATTGAAAAACCATCTGTTATTTTGTCTAATTCTATATCTTTGTATTCTGGAGTATATCCTGCCTTTTCTAAAATACTTTTTGTACGTACATATATGTATTGTATATATGGCCCAGTTTCTCCTTGGAAGTTTAATAAAATATCCCAGTCAAATATCTCATCTTTGATTCTATTATTTGATAAATCATTAAATATTACTGCTCCAATTCCTACTTGCCTTGCAATTTCTTCCTTATCCTCTAAATTTGGATTTTTTTCTTCTATTATTTTTTCTGCTCTTTGTATTGATTCACGTAATAAATCTTCAAGTTTTACAACTGTACCTTCCCTTGTTGACATCTTTCCAGTTGGAAGTAGTACCATTCCAAATGGTACATGCTCTAATCCATTTATGTATTTTTCATCTAATCCCAATAATTTAGCTGTTTCAAATACTTGCTTAAAGTGTAATATTTGTTCATATGATGTTACATATAAAGCTTTGTCAAAATCATATGTTCTTGCTCTAAATAAAATTGCTGCTAAATCTCTTGCTGCATATGTTGATGATCCATCTGATTTTTTTATCATACATGGTGGCATGTCTTTTTCTGATAAATCTATAATTTTTGCTCCTTCTGATACTTCTAGTTTTCCTGATTTTTCTAATATTTCCAATACTTCAGGAACTTTTGGCGCAATATATGCTTCTCCATCCCATGAATCAAATCTTCCACCTAATATGTCATATATTTTCTTAAATTCTACTAAACTTATTTTTCTAAATTTCTCCCACAATTCAACACAATAAGGATCTCCATCTTCTAACTTTTTAAAATTATTTCTGCAATTTTCTAAAACTTGTTCATCCTCTTTGCATAATGTATTTATTCTTACATACATATCCATCATTTGATTTATCGGGTCTTTTTCTATATTATACTCATTTCCCCATAATTTGTATGCTTCTATCATTTTTCCAAATTGAGTTCCATAATCACCTAAATAATTTAAACCTTTTACATTATATCCTAAAAATTCATGAATATTATATAAAGATTGACCTATTACTGTTGAACGTAAATGTCCTATATGAAAAGGTTTTGCTATATTTGGATGAGAATAATCTATTACTATATTCTTACCTTTTCCGCAATCAGAAGATCCAAACATGTCTTTTTTGTCATTATATTCATCAGCAACTTCTTTAATAATTACTAATTTGTTTACAAAAAAGTTCAAATATCCTCCAACAACTTCAACCTTTTCAATAATTTCATCTAATTTTATTTTTTCTTTAAGCTCTGCCGCTATTATTTGAGGTGCTTTATGCATTTGCTTAGCTAATCTAAAACAAGGAAAAGCATAATCTCCATTTGCCGAATCTTTTGGTATCTCTATAAAAGATTCAAGCTCTTCTATTGTTAAATCAACTTCTTTTGCAATTAATTTAGCAATTTCAATTTTTAAATTTTTCATAAATCTTTTCTTCCTTTCATTTTAAATATTTTTATATGGTTATAAGTGCTTTATACAATACAAAAAACGCACTTCTAGATTGCTCTAGAGGTGCGTTAATAGCATGGTACCACTCTAATTGACTATATTATAAAATATAATCCTCTCAAAATCTGTAACGTAGATATACGAATTGCAATACTATTATTTCCTGCAATCACTCTCAAGCTCTAATAACTTACTAAATTTCTGCTAGACTTCCACTCTGCTCTAGCTCGCTGGAGAAATTCTTCATGTAATTATCCTCTTGATCAACGATTTATATTATGTTGACATTATATTATTAATTTAAAATATTGTCAACTATTTTTACAAAACTATAGTTTTGCTCGCTATATTATTCATTATATATTTCTAATTGTTGGCAAAACAAAGTACTTTTTGTTGTAAACAAATTAAAACACTTAAGCCTATTTAACATTTTCCTAACATTCCATAAACCTAATCCATGCTCTTTGCTTGTATCTTGCTTACTTGTATATCCTTTCTCAAATATTTTGTCTACATCTATGTCAATTTCATTATACGTATTTTCTACAATTATTAAGTTTCTATTTACTTTTGTATCTTTTATAAATTTAACATTTACAATTTTGTTTTCACAATCGCGTGCCGCTTCTATTGCATTATCTAGTAAAATACCTAAAATTCTGCACAATTCATATGTATATTGCTCAATTTCCTTAAAATCCATCTCAACTTGAACATTTATAGTAATATCGCCTTCTTGTGCTAAATGGTATTTATTTGTTAAAACACTATATATAGCTGAATTTTTTATTATATTTGGATCTAATATTCCCATGTTATTTATATCTTGGCATTCTTTCATTAATGATTTTGACATTCTCTCTAGACCCTCATAGTTTTGAGTATCTATATATCCTTTTAATGCTTGTACAATATTTCCAAAATCATGTCTAAACCCTCTTATATTATCATACATAATTCCTAATGTCTTATTATAAGATTCAAGTGATTCAATTTTTGTATCTTGTTCCTCTATTTTTGTTATTTCAATTATATTTTTAATACTAAAATAAAAATATATAACTAATGAAATAATATCTAATACTAATATGCTAAATGGAAAATTAACTTCATACATTGACATTTCTAAAGCATTAAATACTAGGATAGCAATTCCTATAATTGTTGTAATTATTATGCTAATTCTATTTTTATCACTTATTTTGTTTGGAATATTTATATTAAATTTTTTAATTCTTAATATACAATATATTACAGCTCTAAATGAAATAACTGCTAGCGCTAAATAAGCTTTATATTGAAAATCATACATTCCATTAAAATACGTATCTATATGATTAAACATATTACAAACTAGTTTTGAAAAAATTGCTTCTGGGCATACTATTGTTATTGTATTTACAGATTCGCCTAATATACTTTTTTCTATATTCTGTTTATATATTATCTTATATAAAATAATTGTTGTTATTATATTTAATATTCTATAAAATGGTACTGCTATAAATATTGAACTTACTAATCTTATTAAAGCATCTAGCACAATCATTAATATATTTTTCTTTTTATTTGTTGAAACATTAAATATTTTTGTAAAATACAATACATTAAATACAGCTAAACATAAAGAGCTAAGTAAACTTACAATTAACCATTCTATAAAACCATTTCCGTTCATCAATTTTTGTAATTCATAAATTCCTACCATATTTCATCTTCCTTTGTAGTTATATTAATTCATTTTTGCATATTTTAACATGTCGAATTTTAATTGACAACAAAAATCGTATTGTATTTTTCGACATCATTCGACAGATATATTCATAATTATCTCAAAAAAAGAAATTCCTTTTACAGAATTTCTTTCCAAATTTTATTATTAAATAATACTTCGTATTTCATATTAAATTTATTACAAAAAGATTTTATTGCATATCCCACCTTTTTCATAAAATAATATTCTTCAAGCTCTTCTTTGTTAATTCTTTCATCACATATAAATTTTACAATAAAAACATTGTCTACAACTTTAACGTCTATATCTTTTATATATTGCATTTGTCGCATTCCTTCAATTTGAAGGCCTCTTGAAGTTACTCTTGTTGACTTTATATCCAATTTATCTGCTAGTATCAAAGCTAATTGAAATACATTATCTGTTTCAAATCCATCACTATGATTTTTTATAGCATTCAATATTAAATTTTCATTCTCAAGTTTTATATTCTTATTAGCAAAATACTTTTTCGCAAAATCATAACTTCGCTCTCCATGATTTTGTTTCCCTTCACTAACTCCTGTATCATGCATATATGCTGCAATCTTTGCTTCCTCAACCTCTCTACCTTCTGCATTTATAGCTACCATGATTTTTTCTGTTAAATTAACAACATTCATAACATGATTTAAATCATGATGTGCAAAAAAATTATCATCTTCGCTAGTAGCTATTTTATTGTATATATTTATGATTTCCTGATCATTTATAATCTGATTATATAAAAGCTCTCCTAAATCGTTATTAGTCTTATGCCTAGAAATGTTTTCCCCTTGTAGCACTTCCTTAAAAATTTTAGGTTTAATTATTACATTATCCAAATCGTTTAAATCAACCCATTCATATTGAACATGAGATTCTTCTTCCCCCTCCACATTTTTCAATGTAGTTTCAATTAATTTATCTTTTTCATTCTTAAATTCTAATTTATAAATGAACAAATATTCTTGATAGTTTCTATTATTTAATTTGAATAGATTTTCAACAACTGTAATAAACTCTATAATCTCAACATCTTTTCCTAGCTCTTCCTTAATCTCTCTTACAATTGCTTCATCAGAAGTTTCTCCAAATTTAATTCTGCCTCCTACTAATGCGTAATATGATTTATTTATATCTCTATGTAATAATATTTTATTGTTATGGATAATAACTCCAGCAGCTCTGCAATTAATTCTCCAATCCTCTAAATCAATAGTTATATCTTTCCCCAACATAAACTTACTCTCCTTTTTTAATTATTTAAAAAGCTCTGTTAATTTATCTATATATAAAATATCAATCTTACTCATAGCCCTTGTTATCGTCACATATAGTAACTTTATATCTAAAGTACTATTAGTATATTTTTCATTATTTGCATTTGAAATTATTACACAATCAAATTCCAAACCTTTTGCTAAATATGATGGAACTATTGATATGCCAGAATTATATTCTGAATCCTTACCTCTTATTAGTTTTACATCTTTTCTAAACTTAGCTAATGATTTTTCTATTTTTTCACATTCTTTCATATCTTTTCCAATTATAGCAATTGACTTGTAGTCATTCATTAAATATGTATTAATTCTATCATTTATTATTTTTACATTTTCATCAAAATCTTCACATTTAATGAATTGTATTGAATTTTTTCTATCTATTACTGGCTCTCCCAATACGATAAATTCTTTTTCATATTCTGGAAGCTTATCTATAACATGGTTTGCCACATTCATTATTTCTTTAGTAGTTCTATATGTTTTTTGCAATGTTGTATATGTAGTTTTAATATTATTGAACTCAACATCAATGAATCTTTTCCAATTTTCAATACCTCTATAATAATGAACTCCTTGGGCTATATCTCCTAATATAGTCATTGAATTGCTATTTAAAATAGTTTTCAAAACATCAAATTGAAATTCTCCATAATCCTGCGCTTCATCTATAACCACATGTTTAATTTTGCATTTTTCCTTTATTCCAAAAATCTTTATTTGTATATACATAAGTGGTGCCAAATCTTCAAATGCTATTTCATTCTTAATCAAATTTTTTAATGTATTTTGCTTTAAGTAAGATATTACTTCATTTTGATTCACCATATAGTTTTCTATAAAGTCTTTATAATATTTTACACAATCCCATTTTGGAATTTGGCTTAAATAAGCTTTTGCAATCTTCTTAGCATCTTTTTCTAAAGATTTTATCGTTTTATCATATTCTTCATAAACTTTAACTCTTTCGTTACCAACTAGTCCTTCTATTCTTTTAGAGCGCTCATTTTTTATTTCATCTATCATAGAAGGTGCTAATTTATTAAATGCTGTTACCATATTTTTTTCTATTTCATTTAATCTTGTTGTAAAATTATACATTTTATATGTATGCTTGAATAAATAATCTATTTCACCATATTTCATTATTGTTTTTCCCATATAAGAAAAATCACATTTAGGTATAAAATTATTTTCCAAATTTATTAAATATTCATCTATTATTTTTTTAAAATTAATTGATGATTTGAATTTTGCCTCTTCAATCATAATATCAACTTTGCCTTTATTTATCTCATCAAACTCTTTATTTACAATTATTACAAGTTTTTCATTACTATCTGATATCTTTAATTTTTTTCCTATTACCTCATATGCAAAATCTTCGAAAGTCGTTTGTTTTACATCATCAACACCCAAATCAGGCAAAATATTTGATATATAATTTAAAAAGAATCTTGTTGGAGCAATTATCATAAATTCTTCTGGTTTAAATTCTTTTTCATAATTGTATATAAGATATGCAATCCTATGTAATGCTATAGTTGTTTTTCCGCTTCCTGCAACTCCTTGCACAATTAATGGATTATTTATATCAGCCCTTATTATTCTATTTTGTTCATCTTGTATTGTTGCAACAATATTTTTTAATCTATCATCAGCTTTCTCTTCTAATGCATTTTGCAAAAGTTCATCATTTCCTGTAACATTTATATTTACGTATTTTAATAGATTTTGATTTTCTATAACATATTGTCGTTTCAGCAAAATTTCTCCTTTTATTTTTTCTCCCAAACACTCATACTCAGCTTTTCCTATTTTTCCTTCATAATATAGATTAGAAATTGGAGCTCTCCAATCTACAATTATTGGATAAGCTGTATTATTATCTAAAAGAGAAATTTTACCTATATATAATTTTTCAGTTTCTTTAGAATCTTCCTTAAAATCCATTCTTGCAAAATATGGTTTATCTTTTATCTTTTTTATATCATGCAATTTTTTTATTTGTGCTAATAAAACATTAGCTTTTGCTATATTCTCTAAATCAAAATTCATATCTGAATTACTTAATGATTCCTCTATATTTGATTCTTCTTGATTAATTTTCTCTATAACTTGTTTTAGTTTTTCTTTTTCTTGCAAAAGAATTTCTTCATCCATTACAAAAACTTCCCTTCCATATAAATTTTTTTATACTAATCCATTGACTTTTTTACACATTTTTATAAACTCTTCCTTGTTATCAATCAGACATTGTAGTTTTTGTAAATATTCTCCATATTTTTTATCTTCTACGTAATATTTATTTACCGCATAACCATTCTTTCCAAATTTTTTTATTGCATGTTCATATACTCGCTCTATCTGCTGCTCCTGTGTTAAATCTTTATAGTGCTCTAACCCATACATATATGTCCTTTTAAAAAATGTATCTATATCTACATTTTTATCTGCTGACGCTAAGATCTTTCCATATATATTTCGTGGATTCTCTTTTTTTGATGCTCTATGATCTTCTATTGCTTCTTTTATTATTGCTCTTTGTTCAGGAGAAAAAAATCTTTGTAAATTTTTATCTTCATACATCCATTCTGCTGAAACTTTTTCATGATTTTCTCTATCAATATGATCTCCTATATCATGATAAACAACTGCAGTATATAGCATATCATAATTTAGCTCTGCTTTATATGGTTTAGATATTTCAAAAGCCCTTTTTAAAACAGTTTTTATATGATTTAAATTATGAGCCTCTCCATTTAAATCATAAATTTTAAATATATTTTTTTCAATATATTCCTTTAAGTCATCGCTTACAAGCTCTTCGTTCATTTTATTTACCTCCCAATATTTACTTTATAATTAAAAATAAATCCCTCCTTTATTTAAAATTGACCAATCTCCATTAGCCTTATTGCAATTTTCTTTGAATCCTATAAAAACTTACAGACACAAAAACACCAAGTATTTGATTAAATACTTGGTATCTATATGATTTTTCATCTTATTTTTGTTTTAATATTATAGGCAATCTAATTTTTGCAATACTTAAAAATGACATATAATCATATAAATACTGAAAAAGTAGAGTTTGACTACTGTGTTCGGAATGGTTACAGGTATCCCTCTAAATTCACGTTCACAATGTTAACATTTTTTTGTTTTTTTGTCAACAAATATTTGAATATTTTTGCACCCCAATAAATCTATTTTTCTTTATTAAATATTTTTAATATTTTTCCAGAAAATCCTACTATTTTTGTTGAATTTCTTTGTGCTATACCTTTACCTAAAGCTTTTCCTCCTATTGTTAATGCTGCAACTATCGCACTTATTATAAATTGTATATCAAAACTTAAATTAAAATTACTTGTTATTTTAAAAGCAATTAGTGCACTTATAGATCCACTTAAAACTCCTGCTACATCTCCTATAACATCTGCACATATATTAGAAACTTTAGCAGAATTTTTAATTAGATTTAAAGATGTTTTTGATCCTGGAATTTTTTTAGCAGCCATAGCATTAAAATCAGATTCTTTTCCGACTGTTACAGCTACACCTAATATATCAAATACTATTCCTAATGCTATTACAAGTAATAGAATTAATATAGCTGGTACTATTGATAATTTACTTATTGCAGTTGTTGATATAAATGAAAAAATTATCGACAATACAAATGAGACTATGACAACTGTTATAAACCACTTGATTTGCGATGATTCCTTTTTATCTTTCTTATTTTTTTCTTTCATTATTTATTTTATCTCTCCTATTGTTTGTTATTATTAAATTTTCTTTAAGTATTTTAATAATATCTTCGGTGGTGAAATTTAAGTAAATCTTACGGTTTAGGTCTAGTTGAATTTCTCTATTTCCCACTAAGCATTACTACTTAGCCGTTTCCATTTAAAGGAAATAATCAATAGATTAATTGATTACCAGACAGCCACTTAAGTCCGTACTTTAATCCTTAAATTCCTATGCTCTAATTGAGCAAACACTCTAGAAGTTTTCCTTAATACACTTATGTCTAATACTAGTTTCTTTTGCAATAACTATTTCATAACATGATTGGTAACTATTTTTGGCCATAGTCCATAATTACCTCGGATGTTAATCCCAAAATCATCACTCAAAACAGGCTACACTATATATTGTGTCTTGGCACTTTATATAGGTTTAACTTAAATTAAATGTATAACATAAATTTCAAGCCTCCGCGAAAATAGGGGATTATTATGTATGCCATTACATAATTCCCTAAAATCTTTACTCCCTGAAAACACACAAAACTGGCATTCCGCGCATCAACAAGAAACTTCAACGATGTGCCCTTTAGTGGATTTTTAGCCCCACCCTCGTAAAAGATAGTGTAACTAGAATAATGCACCACCGAAATATATATTAGCATATTTTGTATAAAATTTCAAGTATTACTAATTTGATTTTGCTAATTCAAAATATAATTCTATATAAAAATAAAAAAAACCTAAACTATACCGTTTAGGTTTTTATTCTTAAGCTTTTTTTGCTATTTCAGCTATTTTAGCAAATGCTGCAGCATCGCTAACAGCTAATTCAGCTAGCATTTTTCTGTTTATAACAACATTAGCTTTTTTTAATCCAGCTATTAATGTGCTGTATGTTAATCCATTCATTCTTGCAGCAGCATTAATTCTTGCTATCCATAATTTTCTGAAATTACTCTTTTTGTCTTTTCTTCCTACATAAGCATATGCTCCTGATTTCATAACAGCTTGTTTAGCCATTCTAAATCTGTAGTGCTTTGCACCATAATATCCTTTTGCTCTTTTTAATACTTTTTTATGTTTTTTACGAGTAATTATTGCTGTTTTAACTCTTGCCATTTAAAATTCAACTCCTATCTTTCTTATTATAATCTTATTTTGTACCATATGGTAATAATTTCTTAATTCCTGCTTCACAAGTCTTGTCTGCATATGCATTCATAACTTTTCCAGTTTTCTTTTGTCTTCTTGTTTTATTAGCAAATAAATGCTTTCTGTTAGATTTTGTTCTCTTAACCTTTCCAGTTGCTGTATAGCTATATCTTTTTGCAGCTGCTTTGTTTGTTTTTAATTTTGGCATAATAATTTCTCCCTTCTAATTATTTATCTGTCTTTTTAGCTAGTATTACAAACATGTTTTTACCTTCCAATAAAGGCTTTTTTTCTGGAGTTGCTACATCAGATAATTCTTCAATAAATTGATTTAATGCTTCTTCTCCTAGTTTTACATAGTTTAATTCTCTTCCTCTAAACTTAACAGTGATTTTAACTTTATTTCCTTCTTCAAGGAATTTTTTTGCATTTTTACATTTGAATTCGAAATCATGTTGCTCTATATTTGGAGTAATTCTGATTTCTTTAGTTTCCAATGTTTTTTGTTTTTTACGAGCTTCTTTTTCTTTTTTAGCTTGTTCAAATTTATATTTACCATAATTCATAATTTTACATACTGGTACTTCTAAATTTGGAGAAACTAAAACTAAATCTAATTTTTTCTCGAAAGCTATATCAAGTGCTTCATTTAAAGAAAGCTTTCCTAATTTTTCTCCGTTCTCGTCAATTACTTGAACTTCTTTCGCCTTTATTTGTTCATTTATTGGTAATTCTTGTTTTATAGTAAAACACCTCCTACTAGTTATATCGCCAAATTTTATTGTACAAATCTTTATTTTTGCATAAAAAAATTGATTTGTCTATAAGAACAAATCAACCCACAAAATATTTTTATAATAATTCTATTTGTATACATTATATTTAATTATAATGATATCATAATTATATTTATAAAAATGTTAACCTTTTTCTATTCGATAAGGTGAGAAGTGGATTGCTTCTTCTTTTATTGACTTAACAATAATACATTATTTTGTACTCATTGTCAATAGTTTTGCTCACTATTTTGAAAAAATTTTTTCAGATTTTTCCTGTATTTTGTTATCACTTTCCTTGCCTAATTTGACTTTTGGGCTTTTTTATGCTATAATAAATTGATTTCAATAAATATATCCAATAACGGATAAAGGAGGTTTTCATAATGACTACAAACATACCAACTACTCTTTTAGGACTCCCAGTTGCAATTTTAAAAGGATTTCAAGATTTTAACTCTGCATATAATCAGAAAACAAATCTGGAAGACGAGGGTAATTACTACGTTTACCAAAATCCTTTAGACAAACTATTTTATGTTCTCGGAGAGAAATCATATTATTGTTGTTAATTTTCATTATGGCAGAAGGTTGTTTTTCAACCTTCTTTTATTCTTTTTATGAACAAAACAACAAAACTAGAATTAATTTCATTGACATAAAATCATGTGTTTGTTATAATTACCTCACTATAAATAGGAGGTGCAACATAATGAAACCATTCTCATTTGCTCCGTTCCCCTACCAAGACTATCGAGTTGAATCTATTGGATTCAATTATCTTTCTGATGCTAAACAAGAAATAGAAAATTATTATTCAGATCAAACTTGTGTTGCATTTTTTGATGAAGATGATTGTCGATGGTATGTTATAGTTAAACGAAAATAGCATAGAGAATATATTCATTAAAAAAGTGGAAAATTTTTTTGAATCTTCCACTTTATTTTTTGCATATTTGTCAAAAGACTTATATATACGCAAAATTTCTAATATTTTTCTTAATATTGCTTGACTTTTCCTAATGTTTGTAATAAAATAGGAAAGCAAATAAATTTGAATATGACTTAGGGTCAAACTTCTCCCCGGTGGTTTAATTTTAAGTTTCATATAGATAAATTATAATATTTTAATGAATGGAGGGTATTTTTTACCATGAATAATACTACATATAGTTTAAAGAAAAATGAAATTGAAAGCAAATGGTATATAATTGATGCTGCCAATAAACCATTAGGTAGAGTTGCTACAGAAGCAGCTAAATTATTAAGAGGAAAACACAAACCTACTTATACACCAAACTTAGATAACGGAGATCACGTTATAATATTAAATTGTAATGAAATGATTTTAACAGGTCACAAAATGGATCAAAAAATCTATAGACATCATTCAGGATATATCGGAGGAATGAAAGAAACAACAGCTAGAGAAATGATGGCTAAATCTCCAGAAAAAATGATGATGTTAGCTATAAAAGGAATGCTTCCTCACAATAGCTTAGGAAGACAAATGTTAAAAAAAGCAAGAATCTATGCTGGTAATGAACATGAAAATATTGCTCAAAAACCAGAAGTATGGAATTTCTAATTAATAATTTAAGGGAGGAAAATAAAATGGCTAATACAGAAAAAACATTCTGCGGAACAGGTAGAAGAAAAAAATCAATAGCTAGAGTTAGATTAGTAGAAGGAAACGGAAAAATTACAATAAATGAAAAAGATTTAAACGAATATTTTGGAGCTGATACTTTAAAATATATTGTTAAACAACCATTAATGGTAACAGAAACAGAATCAAAATTCGACGTTATCGTTACAGTTAAAGGTGGAGGTTTCACAGGACAAGCTGGTGCTATCCGTCATGGAATCGCAAGAGCTTTATTAGAAGTTAATTCAGATGAATATAGACCATCTTTAAAATCAAACGGATTCTTAACAAGAGATTCTCGTATGAAAGAAAGAAAGAAATATGGTTTAAAGAAAGCAAGAAAAGCTCCTCAATTTTCAAAGAGATAAGAAATACAAAAAATACATACCTTTTGGTATGTATTTTTTTGTTTTATTTATTCTTCTTTACATTACTTCGAAAGATTCTATCATTGCATGCATGATTACAGCAATGCCTTCTGCATATTCAGCTAACATTGGATAACTCATTGCAACTTTATATGTTACATTATTTCCACCATAAATATAATAATTGTTATATACAAATCCTTCTTCATCGCCACTCTCTACAACTATCTTTGGTCCATTATTTTCCTTTATAATATCAAATTTTGCTAATTTTTTGATTTTATCAGATATAGATATATTCTCTTTCGTTATGTAAATGTCACACATCTCATCATTTTTAAATTTAAAATCATCTTCATTATCATTTTCTAAAATTTTAAAATCATCAGTATAATACATTTTATATCCTAATTTACTTTTGAAAAGTTTCATATCTACGTAGTCATCAGTTAATCCTTCTCTGTCAAGAAAAACCTTTTTAATTTCTTCATCGCTGTTTTTATTATCTTTTATTTCATTTAGTGTATTATTGTTTTTACTTTGTTGAATTACATCAATTTTGTTTGTTAAATACCCTATCTTATTATTTAATTCATCATTCTTCCTTATGAAAAAATATCCTCCACAACCTATTGCCCCTATTAGTAATAAAATTACTAATATTAAAATAATTTTTTCATTTGAAATCTCCTTCCTTCTGTTGTATTTTAATTTTATCTATTTGGTTACAAATTTACCAAATTTACTAAAATTATATATTTATAAATTTTAGCTGTCAATGTTAAACTTTACGATAACTTTTATCCATCAACAACTATATCATAAGATTCAATATCTGAATAATGCCACCATTCATTTTGATATCCACTAAAACCATTAGTAGTCATAATTTTTTCAAGTTTAATCGCATTTATCTTTGCATTATCACTAACATCTGAATAATCTCTATCTGCTTTTGCTGTAAAATCATCAAAGCCTGTTGGCATTTCGATAGTACTTCCATCAATTTTAACTAATGTTATATCTACAGTATTCCCTCTACTATGTTTTGATCCTCCATTTTGTGGATTTGATACATACCTCGAATCTGGGCATTTTTCCCATAGTTTTTTTTGTGCTTCTGTTGAACGATATGCATCCCAAATTAAAAGACTATAGCCCTCTTTGTTTAGCTCTTCCTGTACTTTTTTTAATCTTTTAACAGTACCATATCTCAAATATGCAATATTGCTTTCATAAATTTTTGTTCCTAC
This sequence comes from Clostridia bacterium, assembly GCA_045643465.1. GTDB lineage: Bacteria > Bacillota > Clostridia > TANB77 > CAG-508 > CAG-492. Next base: position 62,310 of record JAZUKV010000009.1, read on the forward strand.
AAAATTATCAGTAGTAGCATATTTTAAATCAATTTTAATATTTGGAATATACTTGATAACCTCTACAAGCTCATCATTTTTAGGCTCTACTTGATTTTCATTATTCAATGTATTTGTAGTTATTTTAGATTCATTTTCACTTTTTGTTATATTTTCACTAATATCTGTAGATGACATCTTGTCAGATTTATCTAATCTATACATTTTATATATATAACTTGCTGAAATATATATCACGATTATTACAATTAACGCTAAAAATACGCTAAAGATTTTTTTTAGTATACTTACTTTTTCTTGTACTGATTCTTTATAATGAATTAAATGAATTCCGATATGCCCTATTCCCAGGATAATTGTTGATATTATTAATAAATAATTATTTCCATATACTCCTAATAATAAAAATGCTAATACTGGTAGTGAAGCACCAGCAACAGGAACACCTAATAAACTGCTATACATATCACTCATTTTTTTCTCACTTTTAAAATATCTAACCCAGTATATCTCATATAAACACATTAAAATAAAAGCTAATATTAAAAAAAATGAAGATTCAGAAAATGCTCTTATATTGAAATCTGTAAATATTAAAGATAATCCAGTTACTAACATTTCGCCTATTCGTTCAAACTTTAATAGTATTTTATTTTCGTTTTTAGCATATTTTTCATAGTCTTTTGGTTTATTTTTGCTCCATATTATATTTGGAATCATAAGCATCAATAAAAATATTAAACTTACATATGAAAATCCAAAGTTCACTTATTATTACCTCCTCACCGCTACTTTACTTGATATAATTTGCAATTTTTTAAATTATTCCCCTATTTTTTCATATCTACTTTTTAATTTAAAAATATTTTTAATTTTGCTCCATAATCTTTTTATAAAAATCTCTTTTGGCTCTTCTATTATGGCTAAACTAGTAACCTCTTTGTTATCCAATTCTACATTTTCGTTAATTTCTGTATCTGTATTATCATTTTCATTTGCAACGAAATTATCAGTCTCAGCTGATTCATCTTCAACAATAATTTCTTCTTCTTGTATATCACTTGTACTTTGCTCTACTAAATTTTGTTTTTCAATTATTTTTTCAATTATTTTATCTGTTTCTGTTATTTTTGTGTCAACAAGGTCTTTTATAATATCTTCCTGAGTTAATTGTTGTTGCCTTTGCTGTGCAATTTTGCTAACAATATCAGCAATTTCCTCTAATTCTTGTTTTTCTTCTTCACGCTCTTCGTCTAAATTAATCTTATTCTGTTCAACTATTTCTTTTTCATCAACATCTTCTTTATTTTCTTCTTTGTTAAAATTTAAATCATAAATTTTAGTAGTATGAATTAATTTACTAGAATTTTCAAATACTAATGGTTCATCTTCATTAAATTTTTCTTTTGTGCAATCAAATTGTCTTAATATTTTTATTGTATTCTTATTATAATCTGATCTATCCAAAATATCTTCGAAATTATTCAATATTGCTTCATCAATTTTATTTTTAAATTTAGCTCTAAGCTCTTTATCCATATTTGTATATTCAAAAGTATCATTTAACCACTCTAATAAGTCATTTGTTTCATCATCTATAGCCGTTTCACGCATTAGCATTTCAGATAAATGTACATTACAAGCTTCCAATATTTCAATTTTTGAAATTTCTTCAATATCATCCAAAGCTTTAACAATTTTCGAATATGTTGTTGAAATGTCATATTCTCCTTTAACAAAAAATAGCTCTAAATTATTTTTTAGTACATCTATTCCTCCATCTTGATTCTTTACACAGCTTATTAAAGAAGCTCTATCATAAGTACCCAATTTTTTAATTATAGTTGGCATATTTTCATATACAGAATTTTTTGCTTTTGCATTTTCTAAAAATTTTTCGATTTCTCTAAATGTTATAATACCAGCATTTTCAAGTATATCTTTGAAATTATTTATACAAATTTCCTCAGCAATTTCATTTTTATTAATTAAATCTTTCCATATGTTTATTGAAATACTTTTAATATTATTTTCAACAAGAGCTCTATTGCCATTTTGTGCAAGTCTAGCAATAATCTCTAAAACCAAGTCATAATTTGCAGAATGTGCTAAACAAACATATTCAAAATCCTTAGATATATCTATATCTTTAGAATTTAATACATCTTCTGCATAGTTTTTATTTTCTATAAAATGTGATATTTCTTGAACTTTCCTCATATGCTCTTCAAAATTCATAAATTATCCTCCAAAATTTATCTTATGTATCAATATATTTTTTTCTTCTAACCATTGACATTGTATATTAATATAATTTTAAATTCAACATTTTTTTACAAATTCTAAATATATTTTGCTCTTGCTTTTTAAACAAATATGTGATACTATATTTCCATAATATTTGTTTAAGAGCTAAGTAATAAAGACACTTTTATTTAGAGAGGCTATGGTTGGTGAAAATAGCTTAAAATTCTTTACGAAATCTACTCTTTTATACATTTAACGAAAGTTAAACCATTTGATGCTCGGTTACAGGCATTATTAAGTTATACTTTTTAAAGTATTAATTAAGGTGGCACCGCGAATATATCGCCCTTATGTTTTAGCATAAGGGCTTTTTTGTATCTATATGTAATATGCCCCTTATAACCTATTATACTGTTATTAAAATTTATTTTAAGGAGGAAATTTATGATAGACATTAAATTTTTAAGAGAAAACCCAGATATTGTAAAAGAAAACATTAAGAAAAAATTTCAAAATCACAAATTAAACTTAGTTGATGAAGTTCTTGATTTAGACGCTAAAAAAAGAGCTGCTACTTTAAAAGGAGATGAACTTCGTAGTAATCGTAATTCATTAAGCCAGGAAATTGGTAATTTAATGAAAAACGGAAAAAAGGATGAAGCAGAAGTTATAAAAGCAAAAGTACAAGAAATAAATACTGAATTATCTGAAAATGAGAAATTAGAGACTGAACTTGCTGATGAAATTACATCAAAAATGATGAAAATTCCAAATATAATCCATGAGTCTGTTCCACTTGGAGAAGATGATAGTAAAAATGTTGAAATAGAAAAATTTGGAGATCCAGTTGTACCATCTTATGAAATTCCTTATCATTCTGATATTATGGAATCTTTATGTGGATTAGACTTGGATTCTGCTCGTAGAGTTGCTGGAAATGGTTTTTACTATTTAATGGGTGATATTGCAAGATTACACTCTGCTATTTTATCATATGCTAGAGATTTTATGATTAATAAAGGATTCACTTATTGTGTTCCACCATATATGATTCGTAGTGATGTTGTTACAGGAGTTATGAGTTTTGAAGAAATGGATGCTATGATGTATAAAATTGAAGGTGAAGATTTATACCTAATTGGAACTTCTGAACATTCTATGATTGGAAAATTTAAAGGACAAATTTTAAAACAAAATGAAATGCCATACACAATGACATCTTATTCTCCTTGTTTTAGAAAAGAAAAAGGTGCTCATGGTATTGAAGAGCGTGGTGTATACAGAATTCATCAATTTGAAAAACAAGAAATGATAGTAGTTTGTGAACCAGATCAAAGCTGGGAATGGTATGATAAATTATGGTCATACACAGTAGAGCTATTTAGAAGTATGGAAATTCCTGTACGTACTCTTGAATGTTGCTCTGGTGATTTAGCAGATTTAAAAGCAAAAAGCTGTGATGTTGAAGCATGGAGTCCAAGACAACAAAAATATTTTGAAGTTGGAAGTTGCTCTAACTTAACAGATGCACAAGCACGTAGACTTGGAATTAGAATTAAAGGTGAAAAAGGAAACTATTATGCACATACATTAAATAATACTGTAGTTGCCCCACCTCGTATGTTAATTGCATTTTTGGAAAATCATTATCAAGAAGATGGCTCTGTAACAATTCCAGAAGTATTACAACCTTATATGGGTGGAACAAAAATATTAATACCAAAAAAATAATTTATAGTTGTGGAAAGGGTTAGGTTAAATATTTAACCCTTCCCTATTAAAATTGGAAAGGAATATAGTATGTTAATTAAAAATCCAAAATTTGAAATCTCTGCTGTTAGTCCTAAGCAATACCCATCTAATGGATTACCTGAAATTGTTTTAGTTGGAAAATCTAATGTTGGGAAATCATCTTTTATTAATACTATGATTAATAGAAAAAAACTTGCAAGAACTAGTAGTGAACCTGGTAAAACTAGACAAATTAATTTTTACAATATGGATAATTCATTTTATTTTGTTGATTTACCTGGATATGGTTATAGTAAAATGTCTAAATCTGAACAAGAAAAAGTTAATGGTTTTATAGATGAATATTTGCATGTACGCAAAAATATTGCTCTTATCATCCTTCTAATTGATATTAGACATGAGCCTGGAGCTAATGATAAAATGATGTATGACTATATTATTAGATCTGGTCTTCCATTTGTAGTTATTGCAAATAAAGCTGATAAAATCGCTGTTACGAAAGTTGATGCTGCAGTTGATTCAATTCAATCTATATTAAATCCTATAAAAGATTTCACTTTCTTACCTTTTTCATCAGAAAGAAAAATTTATACTGATTCTGCTTGGGAAATAATCGAAAACATTTTAAATATTAATTAGTTTATTTATGTTAATCATTAAATTGTTGCACTAATATTGATAAAGAGCTATAATATATTATATGTTTATTTTAAGGAGATTTTCTAAATGAAAACAAATACTATGAAATACCAAGAATTTTATAACATTATTTCTGAAATGGATCAAAATCCTGCTGTTCAAGAAATGAAAAAATATAGACAACATTATGATTGTAGTTGTTATGATCATTGTTTATCTGCTGCATATTATTCTTTTTGTATTTGCAAGAAATTAAAATTAGATTATAAATCTGCTGCAAGAGCTTCATTTGTGCATGATTTATTTTTATATGACTGGAGAGTTCGACAACCTGAAAGAAAAGGTTTTCATGCCTTTAGACATCCATATACAGCTTATGAAAAAGCCTCTGCATTATTTGATTTAAATAAAAAAGAAAAAGATATTATAGTTAAACATATGTGGCCGGTTACAATAATTCCACCTAAATATGCTGAATCATATATTCTTACACTTGTAGATAAATTTAGTGCTTTAAAAGAAAGTTATGAATATTATTTAAAACGTGCATATTCAAAACCTAAATTTAGATATGCATCAATATTATTTTTACTATTTTTTTGGCATATTCCATAAAAAAAAGATTTCAATTTCTTGAAATCTTTTTTTTATATTTATTCTTCTGTTGCAACTTCTGCTGAAGCACCTTCAGCTTCTACTGCTTCATACTCTTTAAATATAGCATCTTGGATTTTTTGTCTTGTTTCTTGGTTAATTGGATGAGCTATATCTTTATGTTCTCCATTAGCCTTTTCTCTACTTGGCATTGCAATAAATAATCCTTTTGGGCTATCAATAATCTTAATTCCATGAACTACGAATTCATTATCGAATGTTACTGAAGCAACTGCCTTCATTTTACTCTCTGTGTTTAATGTTTTATTCAAACGTACATTTGTTATTTGCATTTGAGCACCGCCTTCCACTGTTTTTTTATTTTTTGTACATTCTGTTTTTTCATATGTACAATTATATTATTCTCCAAAAAAAATATAATTCCTTCTTTTTTTTACATTTTTTATTAAACTTATTTTAATTTTTGTTAATCATCTTTTTATATAAGTTTGCTCTATACCGATTCAAAAAAAGAGCTAATTTATTGTAATAAGTATATTTTTGTAATAAAGTTTTATAAATATTGCGTAATTTATATTGAAAAATCGCATAAATTTTTATATAATAATCATATCGAATTTTAATAAATCAATACAAAGGAGCGTGTATTTATATTGGCTAACATAAATCAATTAAGAATGTTTAGAAATATTCATATGAGAGGTATCGGAGGAACAAGTATGAGCGGTATAGCTGAAATGCTTAAACATTGGGGATTCCATGTTACAGGTTCTGATGATAACCAATCTGAATTAACAGATAAATTAATAGCAGAAGGAATACCTGTAACAATTGGTTATGATTTTGATAATGTTTCAAGATCTAATCTTGTTGTTTATACAGCAGCTATGAAGGAAGATGATCCAGAGCTTCTACAAGCTAAAACTTTAAATATTCCAATCGTAGAAAGAGGAGAATTTTTAGGAGAAATCACTAAAGCTTTTCAAGAAACAATATGCGTATCAGGAACTCATGGCAAAACAACTACTACTTCTATGATTTCTTTATGTTTTCTTGAAGCTGGTTTAGATCCATCTGTTCAAGTTGGAGCTATTTTAAAACAATTAAATGGTAACTCTAGAATTGGAAATAGTGAATTTTTTATTCTTGAGGCTTGTGAATATGTAGAGAGCTTTTTAAATTTTTACCCAAAAACAGAAATTGTATTAAACATTGATAATGATCATTTAGATTATTTTGGAAGTATCGATAATATCATATTATCTTTTGAAAAATACGTAAAACTTTTACCAGAAGATGGTTTATTAGTTGTAAATAGCGATGATCCTAATTGTGCAACTTTATCTAAATGCACTGATTCAAGAATTGTAACATTTGGTTTACAAACACAAAGTGCTAATTTTGTTGCTCGTAATATTAGCTACAATTCAAATGGATTTCCAACTTTTGATGTATATTACAATAATAATTTTTATAAAACAATATCACTTTCAGTTCCTGGAAAACACAATGTTTATAATGCTTTGGCTTGTATAGCAACATGCCATACTTACGGAATAGATAAACAAACTATAACTTCAGCATTAAAAAAATTTACTGGAGCACATAGAAGATATGAATTCGTAGGAACTATAAATAAAAATATAAGTGTTTTTGATGATTACGCACATCATCCAACAGAGCTACAAGCAATAGCTGAAGCAACTAAACAAAAAAAGCATAACAATGCATGGATTATATTCCAACCACATACATATAGTAGAACTAAAAATCTATTACATGATTTTGCAAAAGCTTTAGCACCTTTTGACAATATTATCATTACTGACATTTATGCTGCACGCGAAAAAAATACTGTTGGAATTTCTGCTCAAGATTTAGTAACTGAAATTACTAAAATAGGAAGAAAAGCAACATATATGTCAAACTTTGAAGATATTGCTAAATATATAAGATCTCATACAATTAATAATGATATTGTACTTACAGTTGGTGCAGGAACAATTACTAACTTAGCTCAAATGATAGTAGATAAACCAGAATAAAAATAAAAAAGTGAATCTAACTTCTTTAAAGTTGATTCACTTTTTATTTTTAACTTTCTTTTCTTATATAATCATACTCTGATATTTTTGGAAATAAAAATTGCATTCCGCCATCTACCAATTGCCCTTTTTCTTTATGAGAATTAAAGAATTCGCCTCTTCCTTTTAAGAAATATTTATATTTAGTATCAGATGAAACTTTTCCTTTACCTACAATTATAGGATCATCCCAGGTACAATCAACAGCATACCAATCACCTTTAAGATATACATAGTTCCATGCATGGCTCTCCCTAGTATTATTTTGAGAATTAATTCCTTCCCCTGATATCATAACACATGGTATATCTAATTTATCCATTAATGATTTAAATAATCTAGCATATCCCTCACAAACAACTTCTTTATCATATAATGCACCATAAATATTTGAAGTATTATTACCTTCTAAATTATAACTTACATTATCTACTATCCAATTATGTACCTTTACTATTTTATAATATTCATTTTTTTCAGTTATTTGATTAATAATCTTATTTTCTTCAGTTTTTACATAATTGATTGCTTGTTCGACTTCAGCTAAATTGTTAAATCCATTTACAAGATAATTATCGTTTTTTCCTTTGCTTATGTAAAATTCATAATTAGTCTTCGATCCTATCTTTACAGTTTTGCTTACCAAACACATTTTAGTTCCATCAATATAGAACACATCTACATTGTCGTTTCTAAATGCATCCCAAGCATTTTGAAATGCAACCATTAATGAGTTATTCAAATTATTTGTATCTACTAACGTAGCTAATTTTGAAGAAATTTTGATATTGTCTTCTCCTTTTTTTAGTTTATCCAAATTATTTAATATCTCTGCATAAATTATTTTTGATGGTTCATCCAATTGATCATAAAAAAATCTATCTTGGCTATTGTTTATTTCATATATTTTAGTATCTTCGTCATCAGACTCGTAATTTTCTACTATATAGCTTAAATCACCTGTTTTTTCTTTTACTTTACTAATTATTGAGTTAATATTTTTCTTAGCATTTATTACATATTTATTATTCATAAGAAAATCAACATGATAACATGCATAAACAAAACCTACAATTAAACCTACTATTACTAATTTTATAATAATTCCAACTATAGTTTTCTTTTTTCTTTCCATATTCCTCCTAATTAATCTTCATTAGTTATTTTCATTTACTCCAGTTGCAATAACAGTAACTATAACCTCATCTCCAAGCTCTTCATTTATTACTGTTCCAAAAATAATATTTGCTTCATCATCAACAATTTCATTTATTATAGCAACACTACTATTAATTTCAGCTAATGATAAATCTTTGCTTCCTTGAACATTAAATATAATTCCTTTTGCTCCATTAATATTAACCGTTGTTAAGGGATTTTCTATTGCTTTATGTGTTGCTATTGATAAAGCATCTTCTCCTGAAGCATGCCCTATACCTAAATATGCCAATCCTCTTATTCCGATTATTGTAGTTATATCAGCAAAATCTATGTTTATTTCTCCTACTGTATTTAACATATTTGTTATTCCAACAATACCTTGCTTTAGCACATTGTCTGCTTGTTTAAATGCATTTAACATTGTAATATTTTCATTACTTAATTTTAATAATTTATCATTTTCAATAACTATTAAAGAATTTACCTGCTCTTTTAATTTAGCAATACCCTTTTCTGCATTTCTTAATCTAGCTCTTCCTTCAAATTTAAATGGTTTAGTAACTATTCCTATTGTTAATATTTCCATTTCTTTTGCCATTTCTGCAATAACTGGTAAAGCACCTGTTCCAGTGCCTCCACCCATACCAGCTGTTAAAAATAATAAATCTGTATTTTTAATTTTAGAATGTATCTCATCTAAATTTTCTTTTGCAGATTTTTCTCCAACATCCGGGTTAGCACCAGCACCAATTCCTTGAGCTTCATTCTCTCCTATTTGAATAATATGCCTAGCTTTTGATTTTGAAGCTGAAATTGCATTTGTATCTACAATAATAAAATCAACATTTTGAATATCATCTTCTATCATTCGGTTTACAGCATTACTTCCACCTCCACCAGCTCCTAAAACTTTGATTTTAACTATTGTTTCTTTGGTATATAATTCGCTACCCATAATAAATTTTTCCTCCTACATCTTTTTGCTTTGTGTATTATATACATTGATTAAAAATTTTTCAATATAAATATAATACTTAATTTTGCAAATTTTATCTATCCTCTTTATTATTACATTGTTTATCAATAACTTGCCTTTCCAAATCCGCATCTAAAAATACAACATCTTCATCATCTATACAATATACAGCCAATTTAGGCTTATACTTTGATTTTGAATCAGTCTTATGACCACATCCTGCATCTATTCTTATTAATCCATTTTCTGGCGCAGCTATAATTCTACCACAAATTGGATCATGACCACATATTGTTGTAAATCCATATTTTTCACGTATTTCTCGATATGTTTCATTAACATATCTTTTTTCTACTAGCCATGACATCCTATATTTATCTTCACATACTTCATTCATCGTTATTCCTTTGTGATCTTTTTTTAATCGCTCTAATAGCTCTTTGTCATCAGGATTAACTGCTGCATGGACAAATAAATAATCTCTATCGTTAATATTTTTATGCAATATCACATATGATGAATCTATATAATTATAAATTTCATCTTGTCTACCTTCAGGCAAACTCATATACTTTAACATCGTATATATTCCTTTATTATCATACAAATATAATTTCATCCACATTGACTCTTCACTGCTAATATTATATTTATATTTAATTCTATCCCTTATTTTATTTTTCTCTACTGTTATCCTCAATATATCTTTTGATAATCTTTCAAATTGTTCATCACTCATAGATTTCTTTTTAAATTTTTCATTTTTTAAATCTGTAAGTTTTTCAGCTTTTACAAAAAAAGTATAATAATCATTTATTAGGCTAATTACATCTAATTCTTTTCCATTCTTTTCATAATATGCTTTTTTTATAGTATTTATGCACTTGATATTTTTGAAAAACATCCATTCATGATTTCCTGATATAAACTTAATTTTAGGATTGTTAGTTGGACTTTTTTCCCTTTCAATAATATCTTGTAATATTTTTATACCATCTTTACCTCTATCTATTACATCTCCTAGTATATATAAGGTATCTGTATCTTTTAATTTTTTCATACATTCTATATACGGATTCCACATTCCATGTATATCTGCTATTGCATAAGATTTTCTTTCATTATTTTGGTTACTTTTTTTATTTTTTAACTTTTCGTCTGTTTCATTTGTTATTTTTACAGCCTTAATTTTATTTGATGGATACTGAGCTAATATTTCCAATAGCTCTTGTTTTTTTAGTTCCGCTTGCTCTTTTTTCTTTTTATTTTCTTCTTCTTTTTTTAGCTCTGCTTTCTGCTCAACAATCTCTTTTAACTCATCTAAATTCTCATTAAAAAGCTCATCTGCATTCTTTTTAGCATTAACCATATAAAATTTTTCTTTGGCATATTTTCCGTCTTGTTGCTGAATTAAATTTCCTATATAAATAAAATCATTATTTTTTTCGTTATTAGATCCAAAAACTTCATCTATTAAGATCTTCTTTTGTAAATTTTCACTTAATTGGCCAATGTTAACCGTTATTCCATCATTTGGATAATCTGCAAAAATAACTTTTCGCTCTTTTAAATAATTATTATGAGTAACTTCAACATTATACATTTGATATGACTTATCTTTTACATCAATCTTTTCAGAATTCCCAATACTATATCCTATAATCCCCATTCTTTTAAACCTCTCTTTTTTATTCATAAGTATTATATTACAATAGAAAAAAAATACCAAGTATTATTAGATAATATTTTACAAAATAAAAAATGAAGAATTTTATTTTTAAAATTCTTCACTTTTTTATTTATATTCTTACCCTTTTAAATACACTTGCTAGTAATAAAGCTATAATATATATACCTACTATGCATGCTCCAGTTGGCAAATTTAGGAAGAATGAAAATAAAATTCCAAATATAAAGCATACTATAGATATTAGTACTGATAGTATAACCATATTTTTAAAACTATTTGTTAGTTTTCTTGCTATTATTGCTGGGAATACTATCAAACTTGAAATTAATAATGTTCCCATCATTCTCATTCCTAATACCACTACTATTGCTGTTATTAAAGAAATTAAGAATTGATAAAATGTAACATTTATGCCACAAACTTTTGCATATTTTTCATCATAAGTTATCATAAATAATCGATTATAGAAAAATATAAATATGATAACCAATAATATTGATAAAATTACACTTATTATAACATCTGAAGTTGTCATTGATAAAATACTTCCGAACATATAATTATATACATCAATATTGAAACCTTTAGATAACGCCGTAATTATTACTCCAAAAGCAAGAGCTGATGTTGATACAAGAGCAATAGTAACGTCTCCTGATGCACCTTTTTTTTGGCTTATTAATAATATAATAAATGATGCAATAATTACTATTGGTATAGCTACATACATCTCTGGTAAGTTAAACACCAATGCTAATGATAGTGATGCAAATCCTACTTCTCCCAATCCGTGACCAATCATTGAATATTTTTTTAATACTAAAATTACTCCGATTAGTGCTGCACAAAAAGAAATTGCAATACCACATATAATAGCTCTTTGCATAAATGGATAATTTAACAATTCTATAATTGCATTCATATAAACTTTCTCCTCTCTTTATGTTCCTTTAAATACTTAGATTAAAATCCTTTCCAATCTGAAATCTTTCCATCAAATTTAACTGTTGTAGCCATACATATAACTCTAACATCCATTGATTTAATTTCATCTAAATCATGTGTAGCCATAATTATTGTCATATCATTTTCTTTATGCAATTTATTTAAAATGTTATATAAATCTTTTGTTATATTTACATCTAGTCCACTGCATGGTTCATCCAATATAATTAAATCTGGCTCTCTTATTATAGATCTTGCAAGCATGACTCTTTGTCTTTGCCCACCTGATAATTCTCCTATTTGACAATTGATTATACCTTTAATTCCAAGAGTATCGCATACCTTATCAAATAATTCATAATCCTTTTTTGTATAAAAAGGCAACTTTTTGTGCTGTTGCACTCCTGTCATAATAATTTCTTTTGCAGTTGCTGGGAAATCTAAATCTTTCATATTATTTTGTGCTAAATATGAAATTTTGCTTTCATTAATATTTTTAATTATCTCTCCTGAATCTTTTTTGTGAAGTCCAACTATAGTTTTTATTAATGTGCTCTTTCCTGATCCATTTTCTCCAACTAAACAAATATATTCACCTTTTTCCACAGTAAAATTTACATTTTTTATAGCTTCATGATTATCATATGAAGCTGATAAATCTTTCACTTCTAAAATACTCATATTGCCTCCACTTTTAATAATTTAATGCTCGTTTTAAATTTTCTAAATTCTTCTTCATTATACTAATATATGTTTCATTATTATTTAAATCTTCTTGAGAAACATTATGAACTGTATGCATTACTAATTTCTTTGTGTTAGTTTCTGAACTAATAGCGTCAGCTATTTTTCCAGAAGATAGCTCCTGATAAAAAATAACTGGTATCTTATTTTCATTAATATAGTCAATTACTTTCTTAACATTGTATACACTAGGCTCTGTGTCTTCTCCACAAGAATCATATGCTGTAACATATTCTAGATTGTATCGCTCTATAAAATATGCATATGCAAAAGTTCCCCCAAAAGCTATTTTCTTATTTTTTGATGAATCAACTGTATTTTGAAATTCTTCATCTAAATTTTGTATCTCTTTAATGTACTTATTTGCATTTTGACAATAAAATTCTGTATTTTTTGAATCGATCTTGCATAATTCATCACATATGTTTCTAACCATTAGTATTGCATTTTGCGGATTTAACCAAATATGTGGATCATATTCGTGCTCATGATGTTCATGATGCTCTTCATGTTCTTCTTCATCATGGTCTTCACTTTTTATCAATTCAATATTTTTTGAAGCATCTAATATTTGAGTATCTGCATCTATGCTTGAAGCTATTTTGTCTGACCATGGTTCCATATATTTACCTGTATATATAAATAAATCTGAATTATTTATCTTTATTAAATCCTGTGGTGTTGGCTCATATGTGTGTGTTTCTGTTCCTGGAGTTAATAACAATGAAACTTCTACTTTCTCTCCACCTATCTGTTTTACAAAATCATATTGGGGAAATAATGTTGCAACAACAGTAATTTTTTCACTGCTAACTTTTTCTTTACTATTTGCACTAATTATTGTTAAAATAATTGAAAATAATAATATAATTGTACATAAAAATGCAATTCCTTTTTTCATAATTCTTATCCTTTCCTAATTTTTTAAACATTCACTGCAGGTTCCATATAAAACGGTTTTACATGGGTCTAACATAAATTTATGCTCCTTATATATATGCTCTTGCAAATTTTTTATTTCTTCACAATTTAAATGAATTAAATTTCCGCAGTATATGCATTTTAAATGATAATGGGTATTACATACATCTGTATCATCTATATATTGATAGCATGCTGCATCATTTCTTTCTGCAGTAACGTATTTTCTTATAATGTTTTCTTCTACTAAATTATCAAGATATCTATAAACTGTTGATTTACTTATTGGATTATCTGAATTTTTAAAATATTCTATTATCTCTTCTGCAGTTATATGTTTTTTTGTATTTGCCTTTAAGAATTCTAAAATATGTAATCTTTGCTTTGTTCTATAATTTTTTTCCATTATATTCATTCCCTCTTTTCCTTTAATTGAAATGAAATTTCTAATTTGAAACTGAGTTTCATTTTACCACTTTACTATTTTTTTGTCAACCAAAAAATAACAGATTACCTTATGATAATCTGTTATTTTTATATTTTTAATTACATTTTGCTTTTCTTTTTAAATACTATTGCAGCAATTATTAATGTTACTATTGCAAATATTATTAATGCTTCAGTTGAACCTTCTCCTGTTGATGGTACATCACCATTAACTATTGAAGATGAATTTGTTTGATTTCCATTAGCATTTTTATCTGGTTGTACTAATTCTTTTGTAACTGTTACTGTAAATGATGTAGATCCTCCTTCTGAATTTGTACATGTTATTGTTGCTTTACCAGCTTTTAATGCTTTTAATTTTCCATTAGCATCTACTGTAACAACTGATAAATCACTTGAATCCCAATATACTTTACTTGAATCTGCTTTCATTTGTTTTACTGTTCCAACTGTTAATGTAACATTTCCTGATGGTGTAAGTTTAGGTACAACTACATTATTTGGTACTTCTTTTGCTATAACTTTTATATTAACAATAGCATTTTTTCCATTTGCAGATACTCCATAAATTGTTGTTTCACCAGCAGAAACAGCTGTTACTAATCCATTAGCCGGATTAACTGTTGCTATATTAGCATTAGATGATTGCCAAGCTTGCATTTGTTGATTTGATTTTAATTGAACTGTTTCTCCAACTTTTAATACTGCACCTGTAGGTGTTACTATTAAATCTGGCTCTTTTGCTTTTTCTTTTACAACTATAGTTACTGATATACTTTCACCTTTACTATTTGTTGCTGTCACCTTTGATTTACCTGCTGATAATCCAGTAACTGCAACTGCTCTTTCTTTTGATTCAGCTATTTTTAATACACTTGGTGTTCCTATTGTCCAATTTACATCAACTCCATTTACAACTAATATTGCAGTTGTTTCATCTACTTCTATTGTTGTAGCATCTGGAGATATTTGTGGTGGATCTATTCTTTGTGGAGTAGCACTAACTGTAATTGTAACTACATTTGAATCTCCATATGAGTTTGTTCCTTTAATTTTTGCTGTTCCTTCTTTTAATGCATTTACTTCTGTTGAAGTACCATTGTTTGAACTTATACTTATTGCTTCATTGTTATTTTCTATTATTTCGAATGTTACATTTTGATTACATGATATAGTTCCTTTTCCACCAACATCTAAAGTTAAAGTTTCTGGTGTTAAAACTGGAGCTTCTTGTATTGGTGTAGGTCCTTGACTTGTAACATTAACTGCAACAACTTTATTCTCAGAACCATATGATACATTGATTGTAGCAACACCTACTTGTAATCCTGTGATAGTACCATCATCTGATACACTTGCTATCTCTGGTGCGCCTGATGTAAATGTTACACCACTTGATTTATTTGTTGTTATTTTTGATGTTTCATTTACACTAATTGATACTTCTGCTGATGAAGTAATTTCAAAATTATCTTCTCCTGGTTGTCCATTTCCATTAACTCTTACAGGAATTGTTATAATAGTTGTTCCATCTGTAACTGTTATTACTGTATCTCCTTCTGATATTGCTGAAATCATACCACTATTTGTTACAGAAGCTACTCCTGGATTTGATGATGTACATGTAACACCTTCTGATTTATTTATTGATAATCCCATAGAAGCACCTACTGCTAATGAAGTTATTTCTGTTGGAGTTACTTGAAGTGTTTCTGGTGCAGGAGTTGTTTTATTTATTTTTATATTTACAGATTCTGCTGCAACTTCTAGATATCCTGTTGCATCACTATTAGGTACATCTACATCTGATAAAGATATTGCAACATCAGTATTACTTACTGATTCTTTAGCTTTAAATTGTACTACAAAACTAGAAATTGGTGATTCACTAGTAAATGCAAAATATCCTGTTTCACTATTGATACCTGAAGCATCTATAATTGATACATTGTCACTATGATTTATGCTTCCTGTTATTGATGTTATTGGGCTAAAACTAAATGTTACTGAAAATGTTTCGCCTTCCACTACCTCGCTTTTTGAAGGAGATGCACTAATTACAAATTGTCCTTCTGCATTTGAATTATTCAACACTACTAATACAACCATAAAAGCAGCTATAATTGCAATGCATATTAATTTCCATACTTTTTTCATTTTTTAAAATCCTCCTTTTATTTTTCTAGAAATCTTTTTATTCCTAATTCCAAAAATAAAAGATATTATTCCAACACATATTAAAGAAATTAATATTATTGAATTTTCTCCAGTTTTAGCAATATTTTTATTGCTTTGAGAGCTATCTTTTATCTTAAGTACATCTATATTTATTTCTTTTGAAATT
This sequence comes from Clostridia bacterium, assembly GCA_045643465.1. Lineage (GTDB taxonomy): Bacteria > Bacillota > Clostridia > TANB77 > CAG-508 > CAG-492. The sequence goes on from JAZUKV010000009.1 coordinate 78,875, forward strand.
CCACTTTCATCGCTAACAGTTATTGTTGTATTTCCTTCACTGATAGCTGTAATATTTCCTTGCTGATCTACTTTAGCAATATTATCATTATTAGATTTCCATTTAACTCCATTACCTGTTGCATTAACTTTTTTAGTTTCACCTACATTTAATGAAATCCAATCTACATCTACACTCAAAGTTGTATTGTGCTCTGGTTTTACAGTAATTTCAAAATTTTTATTATCATCTTTATCATTGTTTATTATTATTGATGATAATCCTATTTTTGCTATTTTTTCTTCTGAAACTTCTTTTGATGTAGCCTTTATAACAATTTTATCAACTGTTTTTGACTCATCAAGTGGAGCATATAATAAAGATGCTACTCCTTCTGAATAATTTTCATTAAACACAATATCAGCATTATCAAATTCATTATGTAATGTTATTAGATTTTGATCATATACTACATATGCACTAAATGTTGATACTTTTTCGCTAAAACTTAGTACAATTTCAAAATCTTTTTGGCTATTTACTGTTTTTGCTGTATTATCTAACGTAACTGTTGCTGCTAAACTTGATTTAATGGGTATTAATAATATAATAATGCTTATTATTAATGTAATAATACACCTAACTTTTTTCATTCGTAATCCTCCTAATAATATTATCTTCATTACAATTTTATATCTTATACCGCAAATTTTCAACAATATAAAACAATATTATATAAATGTAATATTTTTGTAACACTATTGTAATATTTTGTATTTAACCAAAAAGAGAACTGACTTTGGAGTCAATTCCCTTTTAAATTTTTACATATATATTTTTATTTTAAAGTTGAGGAACATATAATTCAAATGATGCATTAGCATTAGTTCCTTCAATTTGAGCCTTAATCAATACCACTCCTGGACCTTTTGCTGTGACATTTCCTTGCTGGTCAATTGTTGCTATATTTTCATCTGCTGAAGAAAATATTATTTTAGAGCCTTCTGGTTGACATCTTACTTTTACATTTGATGTTTGTCCTACTGGTAAATATGCAGGTACCTCTCCATCAAATTCAACTTTATATACTGTTGATGTTGAAGTATAACTTAAATTAAATTTCATACCATTTTCACAATTAACTGTAATTATAGCATTTCCATTTCCAACTAATTCTACATTTCCACTATTATCAACTGTAAGTACTTCTGGATTGCTAGATTGATATTCTATATTACCAGTATATGCAGGATTAATTATAATCTTTGTTTTATCTCCTATATTTTTTAATTTATTTTCAAATTCACAAGAATATTCAGTTTGATTTACATTTAAAGTAATAGATGCAACTAAATCTTTTGAAAAAGATTTAGATTTTGCAGTTACCGTTATTTTAGCTGTTCCATTAGCCAAAATATTAACCTTTCCTTCTGAGTTAACTGTTGCTACACCTGTATTGTCTGATGAAAATGTGTAACTAACATCTGACTTCTCAGGAGTAAGAATAGGTGAAACTATTACTGTATCTCCTATTTTAAAATTTTCTTTATCTAATCTCAATGATAGCTTTGTTGATGGTGAATATCTTAAAGTATCTTGTTGCAAAGTTCCACTAAATTTTTGTTGCATTCTTGCCATATCAACAGCATCTAATTTTCCATTTTCATATGTGTCAGCTGCCAATATTTGCTCTTGAGTTAATCTAGCATTTGAGTCAGTTAAACTATATACATAATATTGTATTATCTTTCTTATATCAGATGCAGTACATATACTTCCATCTTTATCTACATCACCCACTAATATTACAGTATACTGATTACTATTTTGATCATTAATTACTGTCCCCGTTGCTAACTTTTCTGAATTATCTTTAAAATTTATTCCTTCATATTGTAAAATTCCGTTTTTAAAATCATTTAGATATAATTCATTTTTTGTCGAATCATCTTTATCAAATTTAAAACTTGTATTCGGACTAACAATTATTAATTTTTTTCCGCTAATACTTGTTTCATCAAGCTCTACAGTGACTTTTCCGCAATCAATCTCTGTAGCATTTACTTTTTCAGTTGAAAAAGCTACTGCTAAAACGATTAAAAATAATAAACTAAAAATAATTTTCTTTTTCATACGCGCCTCCTATTTCCTTCATTGTAACACTAGATTTTTTATATTTCAATCTAAAATCTAATTTTATCAATTTTTTAAAATAAAAAATAACTATATATTACTTATATAGTTATTCTTTCCTCTACTTTATGCTATAGTTTCAGTTATTGCTGTACATTTACCATTTTTATCAAATGTTAATGTGCATTTATTATCATTTAATGTTGAAGATGCTTTCTCTAATTTTTGATGATTATCAATTTGATCTTTCAATGTTGATTTAGTTGTTTTTCCATTTAAAACTTGATTAAATGTAACTGTTCCTGCTAAATTTAGTTTTACATATTTTTCTATATTTTTATAAACTATATTGTCACTGGCTACATCTTTTAATATATATTTTTTTGTTTTTGTATCATATAAAACATATAAATCTAAAGCATTTTCATCTTTTGATTTTAAAGTTATTTTATTATTTTGAACTTTATCTTTAGAATATTTTATTCCAAAAATTTCAACTTCTTTTCCGTTTTTGATATTTGTATATTCAGCTTGAGAAAAAACATATTCTTCATAAATCATTCCTTTAACTGTATATGTTCCATCATCTTCTGAATCTATTGTTTTTATTACAAATTTCTCATTATTTTTAAAATCTGAACTTGATAATTCTGCATATTTTGTTGTGTCACTTTCTTCTGCCGGAACCTCTGAACCAGTATCTTCTTCTGAACTAGCTGGAACAACATACTTTGTACCATTTAATTTATATTTCCAAAAACCTGCAACATCTATTGCAAAAATTGCAACCAACACTACTATTATTATCCATTTTATAACATTCTTCATTTTTCTATTCCTTCCTATGTTTATACTGCTTTTTGATTATAACATTAGATGTATATTTTTTTCAACTCCAAATTTAAAATTTTTATATTCTTATAAATAATTTAGCTAACAAATATGATAATATTAGGCATACTGGAAATGTTAAAAACCAAGCCTTTACTATATCTAATACAGCTTTTTTACTTACTTTTTGTTTATCGCTTTTTCCTGTTCCAATTATTGACATTGTTTTTACATGTGTTGTGCTAACAGGTAATCCATTAAAACTTGATACTAATAATGTTAATGATGTAGCTATATCACTACAAAGTGCCTGTTTTTTTGATAATGTTGTAACATTACTTCCTATATTTTTTACAATTTTTTCTCCTCCTGATGAAACACCAATAAGCATTACATATGCAACAAAAATTATAACTAATATATGTTCTGTTGGCACAATAGTTTCTGGAATTGGTAATCCTCTTACTATATAGTTATATATAATCATAATTCCTATAAATTTTTGACCGATCTTGTGCTCCATGCATAAATGACATAGCTAGCATTCCTAGTATCTGAAATTTTTCTACAACTTTATCACTAATCTTTTTAAGAGCTTTTTTTAATGTTTTTGAAATAACATAACTAATGATAAATGTACCACCTATTGAAATAAGTAATCCATATCCTACATTAATCCATTCACTAAAGTTTACTGAAGAAATTCCATATACTGCTATAGCACTTCCTGTTAATCCTGCAATCAAGCCATGTGTTTCACTTGTTGGAATTCCGAATTGTAATGCTATTAAAGCAAAAATTATAACAGACAACATCGCTGTAATTAATACCAATAATCCATTCGTTCCTGCTGAAACATTAACCATTGAACTTATGCAATCAGCAACAGATATATTAACAAAGCTCATTACAACAATACCGATAAAATTAAAAATTGCACTTATTATTGCAGCTTTTTTAAATTCCATAACTTTTGACCCTATTAATGTTGCTATTGCATTCGGAGCATCTGTCAATCCATTTGTAAAAATCAATAATACAATTATTATTATTGCTATTATTTGAATTACCATTATTTTCTCCTTTGTTTATAATTAAATTTTATTTAATTATAATCTTATATGTTTTTAATTTCAATTATTTATATTTATATTTTTTCAAAATTTACAAGTATTATATCAGATACTAATTAGATAAAAATTATTTGTTACTTATATGGATATTTTCTATATTTACACTTAGCTCTCTTTGAATTATACTTTGTATCTGAGCAATTTCCGCTTCTTCAACTTTATCTTTTCTTACAACAACACTTACACTTTTATCATTAACAAAAATAATTATATCTTTAAATCCTTTATTTTTTATTAAATTTTCCGCTATCATAATAGCATTTTTTTGTTTATTTATATTTAAAATTTGATTTTGAGCTGCATTTTTTTGCTCAGCTGAAACATTTTGAGCAGATAAAATTGATTGATTTGTAGACAACATTTCAGAATACATCTTATCTCTCTCCAATCTTGATTCTTCAAAATATGCATCTAAATCCTCAGTTTGATTAGTAGCATTTGAAGTTTCTATTGTTTTATCATTATATTCAACTGTAGATGTATCTTGTGAATTTTTATTTTCATTTTTTTGATTTGCCACATTATTAGCATTTTGCTGCTTTTCAATATTATTAACTTCATTATTTACATTTTCACTACTAACCAATTTTGCATCTCCTATTCCAGCATATTCCATTTGCTCACCAGTTGCTGAAACCTCTGCAGTTTGTTCAGTATTCATACTATAATTTAAATACCCTGCTGTAATTAGCATTAATGCAATTGCAAAAATAACAATTTGATTCTTTTTTAAAGCTTTTGTCATACCTTTACTTAATGATATATACTTAATTTGTATAATCACAATCTCCTCTCTTATAAAAATTTATTATATTCTAATTATTTCATTTCAAACACTTGTATTTTATATGTTGATAATCCAGTTGCAGCTTCAACTGCTTGAATAATATTTGTTTTAACTTTTGCATCACCCACCCCTTGTGCTATAATAACTGCCCCTTGAATTTTAGGGCTTATTACACTTTGTGTAATAATTTCATTATTTGAATAAACAACTTCTTTTTTATTCGAATTAGAGCTTGTAGTTCTTTTCCCTCCTGTTGAATCTTCTTCTTCAATAATATTCTCTTGATTATCTTCATTATATATTGGATTTATAACACTACTTTCATAATATGTAATAAGCACTTTCACATTTCCTACTCCACTAATATTGGACAATATATTTTCTAAACGTTTTTCCAAATTATCATTACTTTCCTCTGCTATTATATTTTTACTATTAACAACATTATTACTAATTTGATTATTTTGATTATTTTTATTAACTTTTTTATCATCTTTCCATATATAATTTATGGCTATTATTGTAAAGATTAGTATAATAACTAAAACGATTAGATTTTCTATACTTTTTTTATTATCTTTCTTTTCTACTTTAATTAAAGCATTTTTAATATTAGAAACTTTATCTTTAACACTAATAATAATCACCTCTTAACTAATTTGAATCTAATTAACTTTATGTTATTGTTACATTATCGACACCATAATTTTCTTTAATAATTTTTCTTATCACATTTTTATCATTTTCATTTGCTAATCCACTTCCTTGTTCATTTGACGAATTTCCTAATTTAACTTTTATAGTCTTAATTGTATCAACTATTGTTTGTGTTTCTTTTTTATCTTCTGATACTTCGATTTTATCCGATATCGTTATATGTATATTAGTTATATTATAAGAATCATCATCAGCTATCTTAACTATTACATTTTCGGCTATATAGCCTTTTTCCTTTAATTTATTTTTAACATCGTTTTGCAAATTTTGGATATATATTTTTTTTACTGAATCTTCAGTTTTTATAGCTAAATTTCTATTTTCTACTAATTTACTTGATGTTTCAATAACATCATTAATCTGTAGATTCCCATCAAAATTTTTTCCTGTAAACTTCGTTATTGCTGGTGATATTATTGTATATACAATAAAAATTCCTATTATTATTTTTATATATTTTTTAGACGAATTTTCAGGTAATATAAGCTCTATTAATGTTGCTATTATTACCGCAATAACAATTCCCTTTGACCATGCTCTAAACCACTCTAACATAATTTTTCTATTCCTTTTACGAAATATTTCCTGAATTTGATATCTTAATTACTAATGTTGTACCTATTATTATCATTACAGACATGCTACACATTAATGCTAACAATATCTTAAATGTATCTCCCATCTGATCTAGCAATTTAATTATTTTTTCATCAGCTATTGGTTCACATACAGCAGCAGCTATATAATATACTCCCATAAGCATTAATAATTTTGCAATTGGACCTATTGAAATTGCTATTACTATTATTATTCCAACTACGCCTACTGCATTTTTTAAAATTGCACTACACCCAATTACAGAATCTACAGCATCTCCTAGTATTTTTCCAACAATAGGAATTAAATTTGAAACAGCAGCTTTTGTAGTTTTAGATGTTACTGCATCTACACTACTACTTAAAGAGCCATCTAAAGACACGACAGTTACAAATAATGTTAATATAATTCCTATAATCCATATTACAGAAGACTTCATCCTTTTGGCTAACCTGTCAACTTGTACTTTACTTGATATTTTAGAAATTATACCTAATGATGTAGAGCATAGTGTTATTGGAATAGCCACATTATTTATAAAATTGCCTATTAAAGCTGTCATAAATACTATTATTGGTTGTAAAACTGTAGCAGAAGTAACATTACCCGTAGAAATTATTAATGTCATCATTATTGGTATAAGCATATTCGTAAAATTAGTCATTTCATTTATTGATTCTTTTATAGATGATATAATCGTTGAAAAATTTCCTACCGCAATAGTTACTATTAATATGTATTGAACATAAAAAGCAATTTGAGATATTGATTTGTTCTGTAATCCTTCTGTTATACAATTTAAAATACTATTTATAATAATTATTACTAGAATACTTCCTAATGCAGTTATTGCACCTTGTAGCTCTGAGCCAAATACTTTCCAAATGCCTTTATAAATTTTTGATTTATCAGTCTTACCTGATATTACACTTGAAAATACTTCATTTAAGTCTAAATCTGAAAACGCTCCCGTAGTATATTTATTAGATTCTTCTATAAAATCAGATACCCCAACAGCATCCTTTTGAACTTTCATTATTTCATCTGTTTCTTCTGCTTGTACACTTTTTACTTGTAAAAAAATTTCAAATACTAGAACTACCAAAAAAAATATTATTAATTTTTTCTTTTTCATCACAGCTCCTCATATTTATGGTAATACTTGTAGTATAACTTCTAATAAACTGGAAATAATCGGTATAGATGTTGCTATTATCATTATTTTTGTGGCTAATTCTATTTTACTTGCAATCGCAGTTTCACCAGAATCTTTGCATATTGAAGTAGCAAACTCTGATAATATTGCAATTCCTGTAATTTTTAAAATTATTATTATGAACTTATTGTTAACTGATATCTTGTTTGAATATGATTTAATAACATCCAATATTTGTTCCAGTTGTTCATATGCCATTGATAAAATTATTATTCCAGCAACTAGCTCTACATATAAAACAAATTCAGGCTTGTACTGTTTTAAAATTAGTATAATCACCAAAGCAATTAATGCAACTCCTATAAGCTTAACAATATCCATGCTCTTTCACTCTTTCTAAATGCAATTATTTAAATTACTATTGTTTTATAAATTAAATAAATTCCTTACTGTTGAAAAAAGATTACTAATTTCTTTAATTACAATACTTAATACAATTATTACTCCAGCTAATGTTGTCATCATTGCTTGATCCTCTCTTCCTGCTCTTACCAAAACTTGATGTAACACTGCAACTAATATTCCTATTGCAGCAATTTTAAAAAGTAAATCTACATTCATAGATGATTCATCCTTTCTTAAATCAAAACAATCACAACTGCTAATCCAACTATAATTCCTAATTTTTTATACATTTTTTCATTTTTATTTTTTGATTCGTTAGCTTCTGCTATTTGCTCTTCTAAAAATTTATTAACCATTTTTATTTGACAAATTTGGCCTTGTACATCTGTATTACCTAATAATTTTCCTAATGTCCTTAATGCTTCTTTGTCCTCTTCTTTAAGCTCTAAATTAGAATTTGTAATTCCGCTCTCCCAAGCATCTCCTGCAAAATCCAAATCCATTCTCTTCGATATTTCTTCAAATAAAGCTCCAACATTACCTTTTATTTTAGTAGCTATTTCATGGAAAATATCTGGTAAAACTTCATTTGTATACACAATTTTGGTTTCTAATATGTTCAGTGCCTTGCGAATCTGTTTTAAATTTTTTGCCCTTATGACATACTTTTCTGCTATTTTTACACCTATCATAGAGATTGTCCCAAATATTAAAAATAAAACAATAATTTTAATTAACAACATCACTATTTCTCCTTTATGGTATTTATATTCATAAAAATTAAAACTAGAACTAATTTTTATAATTTTATAATATTTTTAACTTTTCCTTTTTGAATTTCATCCAAAAAAATAATTCTTTTAAAAAGCTTCAAATTCATAATTTTGTATAGCTCTTCGTTTTTTAAAATATCTTCCATATTTGAACCATGTGCTGTAAATATGCAATTTACACCAGAGCAAACTGCATAATTCACTATTTTACTATCATTTAAATTTCCTATTTCATCTGCTATTATTACTTTTGGCGCCATTGATCGCACTGCCATTTTTATTCCTATATATTTTGGAACATTATCTAAAATATCTGTTCTTATTCCTACATCATTATGCGGAACACCTCTACAAAGAGCTGCAATTTCTCCTCTCTCATCTATAATAGAAACATTTATACCTTTAAAATTTATTTCTGGCATCCCATCACTTATTTTTTTTGCTAAATCTCGAATTATAGTCGTTTTACCGCAACCTGGAGGTGATACTATTAATGTATTATAAATTGTATTATTTTGCGTATCTAATACATATTTAACAAGATCTGCACTAGCCTCCTTTACTTCATGTGAAATTCTAAAATTTATTGAATATACAAAACTTATATTTGAAACTTGTCCATCTTTTACAACTACATTACCTGAAATTCCTGCTCTATTACCACCTGGTAAAGTTATGTATCCATTACAAATTTGATTTTGATATGAGTAAATTGAATTATTACATATATTTTGCAAAATTCCAAATATTTCTGGACTTGAAACAGTATATTTAAGAATAATTTCGATCAAGCCTAATTTTAAAATTACAGGTTTGTTAGCTCTTATTCTAATTTCTTCAATTTTTTGAACATTATGCTCCATTATTAGAGCTACTAACTGTTGCGGTAAGCATTTTAAAATATAATCCATTTATAATCCCTTCTATAGTGCTTTTTATGAATACGCAAAAAAAAGCATACTATATAAATATAGTATGCTTTTAGTTAGTAATTTATGACTAATTTTATTCAGCCCAGTTATGATAAACATTTAAAACATCATCTAAATCATCTAGATTGTCTAATAATCTTTGCATTTTTTCTGCATCTTTTTCATCTAATTCAACAGTTGTTGTTGGAACCATTTTTACTTCTGCTTCTAAGAATTCTAATCCTTGCTCTTCCAATTTTTCTCTTACTACTGAAAAATCAGATGGATCTGTTGTTATTTCAAATATTTCTTCATCTGCAGAAAAATCTTCTGCTCCTGCATCTAAAGCTATCATCATTAATTCGTCTTCTGATAAAGATGTTGTTTCTCTATCTATTACTATTACACCTTTTTTATTAAATAAATATGATACGCATCCATTTGTTCCTAAATTTCCACCTGCTTTATCAAATACGTGGCGTACATCTGCAGCTGTTCTATTTTTGTTATCTGTACTAGCTTCAACTATTACAGCAACTCCATTTGTTCCATATCCTTCATATACCATTTCTTCATAATTTGCACCATCTGTTGCACCAGCTGCTTTTTTGATAGCGTTATTTATTGTATCATTAGGCATATTTGCTGCTTTACATTTTGCTATAACATCTTTTAATTTAGAGTTTCCTGCAGGATCAGGTCCACCTGCTTTAACTGCGATTAATAATTCTCTTCCTAATTTTGTAAATATTTTTCCTCTTGCTGCATCGGCTTTTCCTTTTTTGGCTTGTATATTATGCCATTTTGAATGTCCTGACATTTTTACTCCTCCTTTTAATTTTTATATTAAAGTTTTGTATTTTAAATATAATCATACTTTGCTATTTTATCATATTTTCTTACATTTGTGTAGTACTTTTATTAAATTCTTTCAATTAGCTCAAAATATTATTTATCTGAACTACTTTATTTTATTAATATTTCACACTCAATACTTTTATTTAATAACATTTTAAAATTTTCTGCATCTTCTCTACTTCCCACTATTGTCCCATAATGTATTGGAATTGCCTTTTTAGGTTTGATTTCATTAACCAATTCAGCCGCTTCTCTAGCATCCATAGTATATGTACCACCTACTGGAACAAATGCTACATCACACTTTACTTTTTTATTATCCTCTGTCAAATCTGTATCCCCTGCAATATAGTATTTAGCGTTGTCTATATCTAATATATATCCTACCCAATTATTATCTTTTGGATGAAATTTTTTATTATTGTTATATGCTGGTACTGTGAAAAAACTTATACCATTAATATTATAATTTTCATTTGGAATTACACGAATAATATAATTATCTGCAAACTGTAAATTTAGTGTTTTCTCATACAAATCTTCAGTTATAATTATTATTGTATTTTCATTTTTTATTTTTTTGATATCTTCTTCTGAAAAATGATCATAATGAGCATGCGTAATAAATATATAATCTGCATCATTTTCTACCTCTTTTAGATTATATGGATCAATATATATTACTTTATCATTTTTACAAATTTTTATTGTACTATGACCTAAACATTCTATTTCTTTAAACATAATAACTCCTTACTTTTTAAGCTCTTGCCTTTTTACTTTAATTTTTGTTTCATAAAATTTATTTATTTCTGCTCCTAAAAATGTAACAAAGAAGCAGCTGTATATCCACATCATTATTAACATTAATGCTGTTAAACTTCCATACATAATTGAAAAACCTCTAAATATATTTAAATATCTAGAAAAAAGGAATGATATTGCATTTAATGCTATAGAAGAAAATATAGCACCTCTTACATGTTTTTTAAATCCAATTTTTCTATTAGACATAAATCTATATATAATTAAAAATAATATAAATGAAACTATTAAAAATCCTATCTGTATCAATATTTCTGAAATAAATGTATAATTTTTAAACAGTCCCCAATGCTCTTTAATTTCTGAAATAATTGGTTTTCCAAATACCATTACTATTAAGCTTAATGCAACTATTACTATAAATATTATTGTTTCTACAATAGATATTAATCTTAAGTGCAACCATGACTTATTTTTAGTGTCATTAAAATTATAAATTAAATGCAGCTCTTGAGTTAATGCAAACAATCCTTGTGCCGCTGAAAACAAAGCAAATATTAATGATATTGATACCGTACCTATTGATTTTGAATATACTTCTCTTATTATTCCTAACACCATGTCACTAGTATTTTCTGGTATAATATTAGATAATATATCTAATAACTGTTGAGCATCAACACCTGTGTATTGAATTAATGTTAATAATAACATTACAAATGGAATAAATGATAAAATTACATAGTATGCACATTGTGCTGAAGATTCACTTATATGATCTTGCCTCATATTGCCTACTATTGCTTTAATAATTTTTAATTTTTCTTTATATTTTTCTTTTATCATTATAAAAAACCTCTTCAATTAGAATATAAATAATTCTAATCTTCTCTAATATCTTTTATTAAATCTTTTACAACTTCACTAGCAATTATTAATCCAGCTACAGATGGAACAAATGACATACTTCCTGGTATCATTTTCTTTGAATTTAACTCTTCATCATTTTCTTTTTTATATTCTAGCATAATCTTTTCATCAATCTTTATAGGATTTTCTTTTGAATATAAAACTTTTAGCTTTTTTATTCCCTTATTTTTTAGCTCTTTTCTCATTACTTTAGCTAATGGACATACACTAGTTTTATTTATATCAGCAATTTCAAATCCAATAGGATTTAGCTTATTCCCTGTTCCCATGCAAGAAATAATTGGAATATTTAACTTATTTGCTCTTTCTATTATTTCAATCTTGGAAGTTACTGTATCTATACAATCAATTATATAATTTATTGATTCATCAAAAAGCTCTTCGCTCTCACGCGTAAAAAACTCTTTTCTTACTTGTATATTTACATTTGGATTAATATCCATGGCTCTATTCTTAGCTACATCAACTTTAGCCATTCCAACTGTTGAATGCATTGCTATTATTTGCCTATTTATATTTGTTATAGAAACATCGTCATTATCAACTAAAATAAAATTTTCTATTCCGGCCCTAACAAGTCCTTCTAATACATATGAGCCTACTCCACCGATACCAAAAATTATTACTTTTGACTTATTTAATTGTCTCATTGCCGATTTTCCAATTAATAGCTCTGACCTTGAAAATTGATTCATTTATAACTCCTTATAATTTATATTGTAAACATTATAAAATAAGAGCAAATAATTTTCAATGCTATTAATGATAACTATTATTTGCTCTTCTATATATAATTATAAAAAAATTTTAATTATCTGATATATTTTTAATTGTTTTCTTTCTTATTCTTTGAATAGCGTTATCTATTGATTTTACTGGATAGTCCAGTTTTTCTGCTATTGCAGTATATGAATTTCCATTTACTAGCTCTGTTAATACTTGTCTTTCAAATGTACTTAAAGATTTTGCAATTACACTTTCCACGTTTTCATAATACTCTTTCTTTGTAATAGTATCTAAAGGATCTTCTATTACATTAGCATCAAAAACCTCATATATACTTGTATCATCATCGTCATCATCATATGCAGACATATTTAATGATAAATATGAATTCAATGGCATATGTTTTTGCCTGTTTGAACTTTTAATTGCAGTTATAAGTTGTCTTTCTATGCATAAATTCGCAAAAGATTTAAAAGAATTTTGCTTTTCTACATCATAACTTTTAATAGCCTTATATAAACCTATAAAACCTTCTTGTGCAATATCTTCTCTTTCAGCTCCAATAATAAAATACTTGCTTACCTTCATATTAACTATTTCTTTATATTTACTAAGTAAAAAATTTAGTGCATCATTATCTCCTAATTTGATTTTTTTAATTAGCTCTTCATCTGTTTCTTCAAAATAGCTTTTAAAGTCAACATTTGTATAATTGTTGTTCATAGAATTCTGTTCCTCCTGAAGATTTTAAATAACTTCATTTCTGCGTTTATTATAATCATCTAAATTAGTTAATGTCAAGCACTTTAATTTATTTTTTCCATATTTTTTAGCAGTTTTACGGCCTTACTGGCTCTAGTTTTACAAAATATCTTTTGATTAAAATTATTTACTTCATTATATATCAAAAAAGCTCTTTGGATTACCATCCAAAAAGCTTTTTTACTAGAATACTTTAGCATCATACATATACCATTTTTCATTGTATTCATATGCATAAAAATCCATTGAATCTGTCGCTGTTACTTTATTTTGCTCTTGTGCTTCTATACTAGCTTCTGTATTAGCTTGTTCATTATTTTCTTTAGGAATTCCATCTCCTGTAATTGTTAATACTACAGTAACAACATATGCTCTTGGTATATTAATTTCTCCACTATTAGGATAAAGTTGTTGCAATTTTGCTTTAATATTTCCTAAATCTTCATCTTTAACTTTTGTAGCTTTTCCTATAGAATACTCAATTTTAATATTAGCACCAAATTGTTTTTCATATGCTTTGTATACATCATCTATATTTTCTACTGTAATAACATTAGACATATTCATAAAATCTGGATATGCTTTTAATATTTGAGCTATATCTTTGTTTTTTATACCATCTAAATAATCTTTAATTGGTTGCAAATATACATCTTCTGATACATCTTGGTTTTGATTATTTTCTTTTTTGCCACATGCAGTAAGCATACAAAGATTAATAATTATAATAGAAAATAGAAATGCGTTTTTCAAAATTTTTTTCATTTTAACACCTTCTTATATATATTTATACTATCTATATAGTTACTGTATTTTTATTTTCTTTTACTTTTTGATTGTCTTTAGCATTTTTATCTGTTTCCTTAGCATTAGACTCTTTTTGTTCAAGCTCCTCTAATTTATCAATCAAAGATTGTAATTGCTTTATATCTTTACCTATAATCTCATAATCATTACTAGAAGTAGAATCTTTTAAATTTTTATTTGCTTTAATAATTAACTTAATTATATCATCTTTATTCTCATAGTTCTCTACATCTATATTATAACTTTGTGAAATTAAATTTACTAAAGCTGTTTCTAAATCATTTCCTATTGCAATTTTATTTCCTGATGTAACAATTACCTTTTTTAATTTAGGTAATGAATTACTTTCATTCAAATATTCTTGATATATAGATTCTACATATAATAACTTATTATTGATAGGAACTAGTGCTATACTTTTAGTTATTTTTGTTCCAGATACATCTAATTTTTTTATTTCATCTGATATTTCTGCATTCTGATTTATCCTTGTATCTAATTGTATTGGTCCTATCATAGAATTATCTGATGAATATCTGTATAATTTTAATTTCATTGATCCATTTTCATAATATCCTACCGCATATGCAGTTAAACTTTGTTTGCCATATACAGTATATGGTATAACAATGCCTAAAATATTCTTCTCATTATCACTTGTTTTAATTACTGAATAATATGGTTTCATTTGAATAGTAGTACTTTCTGATGAATCTATTCCTGTTCCATATTTAGCAATATCCCAAATATCATTTGCTCTATATATTACATCTGTTTCTGTATTATGATATCTGTTCAAAACTTCTGATTGTATTTGATATAAGAATTCTGAATAAGTAAAATGAGAGCTTATCTCTTCTGGAATTTTTTCGTCTATTCCCATAAATACTTCTGGGAATGCTTTTTGATATGCCATTGCTATCAAATCTGTTCTATCTGTTATATAAAATCTAACATCTCCATCATATGCATCTATTAAAACTTTTACTGAATTTCTAATATAATTTATCTCTTTTCCATTTACTGTAGACTTTTGTGCATATGGATAATAATTTGAAGTTGTATATGCATCAAGTACCCATACCAACTTTCCTTCAGCAGTTATTACCAAATATGGGTTTTTGTCGTATGTTAAATATGGCATTATTTTTTTAGCTCTCTCTATTATATTTCTATTTGTCAAAATTTTACTATTTGCATTCATCTTTGTTGAAAAAGCTAAATTCAAATCTCCATTTGATATACCTAGTATTACTTTATCTAATCCTTTTAAATTTAATCCTGCATTTCCTTCATATGAACTTGTAACACCATTTTCTCCCTCTACTGGATAATCAAATTCATTTTTGACTTTGCTATTTGTTACAATGGTTTTATTAGTTTCTAGCCCAAAATAAATTCTAGGATTTTTTATATTTATTACATTATTATTATCATTGAAATCTTTTTGTAAATTTACTAAATCTCCATTGTAATCTGTTTTTGATGCAGATGTTACAATTACACCGTATCCGTGTGTATACTCATAAGTTGAATTAGTATATGAATTTTCTCCAGGAACAATTTCTCTTGGTGTAATATATACTAAATCTTCTTTTCCATTAATATTGTATAATCCAATATTTGATGATGAATATTTATAATATCCTTTATTTGTTATTGATCCATTTAATTGATTCAATACAAATTCTTTATTATTTGTTGTAATATTTTTAACTACACCATCATTTTTTGTTAGCTCTTCATTTAAAATAGTTCCTTCATCTGTTATTGAAACTTCTTCGACATTTATTCCATAAGCTTCTCGTGTATTTTCTATATTATACGCTATATATTTCTTTTCTCTTTCATATTCATTAGAATTTACAAAAATTTTATCATAGCCTATTAATACTATAATCATTAATATTAAATAGATTGGTACCGATGCTATTGAAAGTACTAATCTTCTTTGTTTATCCTTATAGTATGCTGGTATAGCTATAAATATTGCTAGAATCATTAATATTGCTAAAAATCTATATCCCCATACTTTTATTGTAATATCTGTTGTTCCAGATCCTATTAAAGAATATGAATATCCAGACTCACCAACTGTTAAAAACGTTTGTGAAGATAAATTCTCTGCATTTACAAATGTTAATATAGCCACTAATATTACTATAACTTTTGCATTATTTAGAAGTTGCTTTTTTAATATAGACTTTCTAAAAGTTTCCATATTAATTCCTGCAGAAAATTGTGTATTTATCAAAATTATATAATATACAATAGCATATAGTGTTGCAATTACAATAGTTATTAATGCGTATACAACTAATGATTTTATAAATGGCTGTATAAATAAATAATAACCTATATCATGTCCATAAATTGCATCTGTTTTTCCAAAAGAAGTGTTATTGATAAATAGTATAACTTTTTCTAGAAAAACATTTGATGTTATAACACTACCAATTGCGGCTGTAATAAAAGAAATTGATTTATTAGGAAATCGTGGCATTTCTCGTTTTTCTTCTTTAAAGAAAACTTGTAATCCTTTTTTTATTCTTTTATTTGTTGAAAACATTAAACTAAAAATCCATATAAACGAAATAACTAATATTATTAATCTATAGTTTAAATTCTCATTATATGATTTAACATATTTATCTCCAATTTCTAACACTTCGAGATAATTTCCTCGATATACTATAATACCTATAAGAATGCATATTATTGAAAAGATAGCAACTGTTATTGTTCTTCTTGTATATTTATTTTTTTTCTTTATAGATTTTTTAACTTCTTGGCTCTCTTCTGATTTATTAATATTTTCTACTTTTTTCTCCAATTTACTCACCTTCTATTTGCTTATATTATTCCATTTACAAAATCTGTTGAGTTGAATTTTTGCATATCATCAATTTGTTCGCCTACACCTATAAATTTAATAGGCATATCATTTTCAGAAACTATTCCGAAAACAGCTCCTCCTTTTGATGTTCCATCTAATTTTGTCAAAATTAAACCAGTTATACTTACAGCTTCTTTAAATGCTTTTACCTGTAAAATTGCATTTTGACCTGTAGTCGCATCTAAAACCATTAAAGTTTCTTTTGAAGCATCTGGTAATTCTTTTTCAATTACTTTATTAATTTTAATTAATTCATCCATTAAATATTTTTTATTGTGTAATCTTCCTGCAGTATCAACTATCAAAACATCTGCATTTTCTTCTTTTGCAATTTTTATAGAATCATAAACAACTGATGCAGGATCTGTTCCTTCATTTCTTTTTACTAATCTGCAATCAGCTCTGTTTGCCCATATTTCTATTTGCTCTACCGCAGCTGCTCTAAATGTATCTGCTGCTGCAATAACTACCTTCTTACCATCTTTCTTTAAATTATTTGCAATTTTACCAATTGAAGTTGTTTTTCCAACTCCATTAACTCCAACAACTAATATTACAGATGGTGTAGTTTCTAATTTTAAACTTGAATCTACAGAATCTAAAATTTCTTTTAATATATCTCTTAATGCTTGTTTTACTAATTCCATATCTTCAATTTTTTCAGATTTTACTTTATCTCTTAATTTTTCTATAATTTTCATTGATGTTTCCATTCCAACATCTGACATAATTAATGCTTCTTCAAGCTCTTCTAATAATTCTTCATCTACTTTTCTGAAATTTTTAAAAACATTATTTACTTTTTCATTAAATGATGTTTTTGTCTTGTTTAATCCTTGTTTTAATTTTTCAAAAAATCCCATGTATCATTCTCCATCCTTTTTTTGTTTTGGAGCTACTGGGGAGAATCGAACTCCCGACCTACAGGTTACGAATCTGTTGCTCTACCAACTGAGCTACAGTAGCATATATATTGTTTATTTTACCATATAATGCAAATTTAATACAATAGTAATTCTAAAAAAATATTACTTATTCTTATTTTATATATAATAGTAAAGCACCCTAAATAGGGTGCTTTACTTTATTTTGAATGTTTTCCTTTTGCTTTTCTTGGTCTGTCATCATCATTATTATCAGTATAATCATTATAATCTGAATCTTTATACTCATAATTTTCTTCTTTTGTATCAGTATAATCACCATATAAACTTTGAGTGTTATATGAATTATAATTAAAATTATCCTCATATTTTGGAGTATTTTCGTCTTCTAAATTATAATCATTTTTTTCAGAAAAATCATTGCTGATTTTCTCTTCATTATATTGCTCTTTAATGCTATCTTCTGGTAATTTTCCAAAAAGCTCTTCTTCTAAGTATTTCTTATCTGTATTTTCATCTATTTTTAATTCTTCTTTTTGATCTGTGTTTGAAATTCTTGTATTTTTTGAAGAATATCCATATAAATCTGAATAATCAACTTTTGCATCTTCTTGCTCTTCTAGTCTTGCTTCTTCTTTACTTTTCTTTCTAGATGCTATAAATATTATTATTATTAATACCACTAAAAATGTAATAACTGCAATTCCTATATATAAAATAGTATCATCATTATCTTTTTTTGTTGTACTTGCAACATTTTTTGTTGCTTTTATCTTGTATATAGCCTCACTAGAGCCATCTTCTGATGTTACTGTTATTGTTATTATATTATCACCTGGTATTAAATTTGAATTTCCTGTTACAGAAACTTTTGCCCCTTCAATACTTGAATTTGCTATTACTTCTAAATCTTTTACACTTTCATCAGTAATTGTTAATGTATATTCTTTTACTGTAGGTGAAAATTTAGGACTTAATGTATAACCATTTACTTTTAAGCTTGTTAATACTATTTCTGCCTTTTTATTTTTTATAACTGTAATGGTATATAGTCTTGTTGTACCATCTTCCGCTTTTACAGATATTCTTACGGTATTTTCGCCTTCTTCTATTTTATCATTTCCAGTTATTTCTACTGTTGATTTTTCATCATTTGCAATTCCCTTAATATTAATTTTTTCTGTTGTTTCATCTACATTTAATACATATTCTGTAATTTCTGGATCAAATTTAGGATCTAACTCAAATCCTTCTATTTCTAATGATTTTAATGCTTTATCACCACTTTTTTTAGGTTCATCTGTTGTTAATAATGATGAACTTACATATGCGGTTTTGCCATCATATGTTACTTTACTCCACTTGATTCCTTCTGATGTTCCTTCTCCAGTACGTGTTAGTTTATCTCCTTCATTTAGTGAACCAATTATTTTGCTTGATGTTGAATAACTTTCTCTTACATTAGCTGATTTTGCAGCATAAACTGTTTCATTTAATTTTGAAAAAGTTGGTGTCGCTGTAGTTTTATTAGTATCTTTTGAATTTGAATTTGTATTTGTACTTGTATTTTTATTTGTACTTGTATTTGAACTTGTACTTTTTTCAGAAACTTTTACTGTAACTGAATTTGACACAGTCTTTTTTTCTCCATTGGCGTCTTTTACTGTTCCCGAAATAGAAACTGTATAACTTCCTGGTTTCGAAGTATCTATTTTATAACTTTTACTTGTACTTTTATTATTTAATGATTCATCATAACCAACTATAGAATCACTTACAGCATTATCAACATACACACTCCAAGTTGCCGCATTAATTGATACTGTTACATTTACATTATCACCAACTACAGCATTAGTTTTACTTGCACTAATTGATGCTGTAGCAGCCTTAGCTGTATTATTTCCATAGAATAAATATATCAGGCATATACCTATTACTCCTAAAACAATCTTTCCTATTTTCTTTTTCATAAATATTTTTTCCTCCGTATCTATCTTGATTTCAAGATTTTTATTAATTCAAATATATCATCGGAATCCACCAATCCGTCTGAAGTTAAATCATACTTTTTATCAAAAAATCCTTTAGTTTGTAGTGATTTTACCATATTAAATATATCATCTGCATCAACAACTCCATCACCAGACAAATCTCCTCTTACACTATTTTCAACTGGTGACTGATCTACTTTTGCTGGCTCACTTTTATTTCCTTTATCCAAATATTTATTTGCTATATATCCTTCTAATCCGTCACTCGTTACTATTTTATCCCAAGTATATCCATCGCTATTAGCTACATTTTCTTGCAATACTGTTACTGTAGTTCCTTTAGCTAAACCTCTTGTTCCAACAGCACTACTTGATGTGGTTGGTTGTGATCTTAGATTTACATATCCAGAGCTACATGTTACTGTAGCTATTAAATAATTACTTGTACCACCATTGCCTGAACTACCCTCTGTTAAATATTGACTTGCTAAATATCCTTGAGTTCCATTTTCTAATCTAACTCTTACCCAATTATATCCATCTAAACCATTATATGCATCTTTTTCAATTATATGCACCGCTTGTCCATTAACTACTGTCATAACTACTGTTGTGCCTGATGTACCAGGGCCATTTCTTAATCTTACACCAGTTCCATTAACAAATGCAGGTATATCACAATTTGTTATATCTCCAACTTGTTTTAAATAATTTCTAGCAACATAACCTTTTTCACCTGAACGTAATACTACTTTATCCCAATAATATCCATTAACTTGAGAAGCTGCGCATTCAATTCTTAATATAGATTCTCCTAAATTTAAAGAAGATATTGAAGTTCCTGCTGGTGAACTTCTAACTTGAACATTAAATCCTGTAGATTCTACATTTTGAGTTACTATTGTTGAACTATCTGGTGATTTGCAAACTGTGTCTGGCATATTTTCATATACAGGAATTGTAAATGTAAAACTATTATTTATCATTCCTAATGAAGAATATGAATTTCTTACAGATGAACTTTCAGATACTGCAGCACTAGCATTTGCCATATATTGATGATAGAATAATTTTCCATCAGAATTATCTACATCATATTTTTGTAAATATAAACTTGATTGTCCTACATTTATATAGCTTTTAGCAATAAAAGCTGCTCCACCTTTAATTGAAGATTCAGGATCTGTCCAACCTTTATTTCTGGCATATGTCAATGCATTTGAAATTACTTGTGCTGTACCACTACCTGTTGCACTTATATTGCAAAAATTGTAAAGACCATAATATCCATCATAATTACCTCTACCTGTTGAACTTAATGTACTGTTTTTTCCTTGCTCTTGAACTATTCTTGATGCTAAATGATATGGACTTATATTATTATCTCTTCCTGCTTCTAATATTACTTGTGCGTATGATTTATTTATTACCCCTTGACTACCATCAGTTTTAGTATATGTAATTGTTGAACCATTTGCCCAACCAGCACTTGATAATATTCTACTAACACCATCTAAAGTTTGTGTACTTGCATCATATGCTAATTCTTCAAATTGAAATATATAATCTTCATAAATCCAATTACGTGGATCCATATAGTATGAAACTGCTGTCTCAGATGCACATTTCCATTTTCCTGTATCATACCCTTTATCACCGCAGGTAGCACAAACCCAAGCACCTGACTTATCAGAAGAAACTAAATTTCTTCCATGTGATGCTGATGTTTCATTCTTTATAACTTGATTCCAATCAAGCCCTGTATATAAAATTTTAAATTGCCAATTTGGATGTTTTGCTTTAAGATTGTCAATCAAAGATTTATATCCCGGATAATTGTTAATTTTATCAGCTGAATATGCTTCTATTGATTGAACCGCATAAGATTTAATTGGTACTAATATTGAAATAAATATATATATAATTAAAATTATTAACATTAATAAAGCTTTTGTTTTTCTTGTTAAAATGCCATTTTTAAACATTTTTTGTCCTCCTCTTTTGCATTTTTTCAGTATCAGTATATCATTTTTTATTATTCAAAGTCAATCGCCAAAAAATGGACTTTTATTTCAAAAAAAATTATAAATACACTTTTTTCTTAGACACATCACAATTTGTCGATTTAATTAATATAAAAAAATTTTTTATTTTTTAATAACATTTTTTTTATGTGGCATACTAATAAAAAAATAATGGAGAAAAATATGATTTCAAAAATTAAATTATACAGTACGAATGAAGATGAAATTTCTACTTTTTTATATAAATTCTATAAAAATACAATAAAACTTGATAACAATTTATATTGGGAACAATCTTATAGAAATCCTGTTGAAATGGCTGATTTTATTGCAGCTTTTATTGATAATCCTAATTTAATCAATCATACTAATTTGTGGGCTAGCATAGATAAAGGAATTTATATAAATATTAAAGAAGATAATTATAACAATTTTATTAAATATCTATTTGAAAGATATCCGTACTAACAAAAAAGACTATACAGCATGAATATTACTTCATACTGTACAGTCTTTTATTTATCTAAAAAAGTATTTTTTTGTTTAAACAATCTGGGCAATCCACATAGATATCAAAATCTTCTAAAACTAATTTTGGATTAATAGTTGTTATTTGATTTATATATCTAGAATTTCCAGAAATCTTTTGAAGTTTCTTTAAAATCTTATTAATATTTTCAAATATTTGACCTTGCTTATGAGTATCCGTTCCCAAAAAATGAATTAAATGATTCTCTAATAATAGCTCTGCAGTATTTTTTGCTGCTTTTCCATATATACCTATAAAGCTTCCATAATTTGATTGTACTAAGACTCCCATTTTAATTATTTTAATTAGCTCTTCTGGGTTTTCTTGTATGAAAACATATCTTTCTGGATGTGCTAATACAGGTATACATCCAAGCTCTTTTAACTGTAAAATTATTGATTCGAAATTTAATAATTTATTTGTAAAAGGTAGCTCAATTAAAGTATATCTACTATCTGCTAAAGTTGATATTAAACAATTTTCAATCAAACTTGCAGTGTTATCTGTTAATAAAATTTCATTTCCATGGTGTACATCTACAAGTATACCTTCACTATATAAAATATTTTTTAGCTCTCCTATTTTGCTTTTTATTATACTTCTTGTATTTTCATAATAGTTTTCAATATAGTGAGGAGTCAATATTACATCAGTAAATCCTGCCTTTTCAGCTTTTGCTAATATATCCAATGTATCTTCTAAAGAATCTGCTCCATCATCTACATTGTTTAAAATATGAGAATGTATATCTATCATATTTATCTCCTATTTCTTCTCACTATCTGATAAATATTTACTTAATTGTTTTAATACATCATTAATATCAACATCTTCTTGTTTATCATTTTTTTCATCAACTTTTACTATTTTATTAGAATCTTTATTTTCAACTTTATCTATTTTCTTTTTTACTTCTGTAATCTCATTATCTTCAATTTTCTTTTTAGTTGATAATTTGCTAGTTAATTTCTCTAATATTTTATTTGAAGACTTTTTAGAAGTAATTATTGCTTCATAATAATATCCGTTTTTTGATTTTTTTCTATTTGTTGGCATTTTATTTATAACAACACCTGCTATATTTCCACCAACATTCAAAATATTTCTTTTTACTTGTTGTAAATCTTCAATTTTAGTAACTTTATGCGCTGTAACAATTAATGTAGTACTTACAAATTTTGATAAAATAATTGCGTCTGTAACCATTGTACTTGGTGTTCCATCAAAAATAACTACATCAAATATTTTTTCCAAATATTTAATTAAATCAATCATTTTTTGGCTTGTTAAAAGCTCTGAAGGATTTGGTGGAATTATTCCTGAAGTCATAACAAATAAATTGTCAACCACTGTCGCTTGAATATATTCGCCAATAGTATTTAAACTACTTCCATTAGCAGTTGTTATTAAATAATTAGATAGCCCTTTTTGATTATTTAGCTCAAAAATCTCATGTTGTCTACCTTTTCGCATATCTGCATCTACTAGTAAAACTTTTTTACCAGTTTGAGCAAAAGTTATAGCTAAATTTGCTGAAATCCAACTTTTACCTTCTGCTGGAACAGTACTTGTTACTAATAGTGATTTAAAACTTTCATCTACATTCATAAATTGAATATTTGTTCTTAATGTCCTGAAAACTTCTGATACTTGTGTCTTTGGTGAAACAAATGTTATTAGTTCATTTTTCATTTTAGCATTTACCTCCTCTTTTTGTTTCATCCTTAACAAAAGGTATCAATACTAAAGATGTTAAATCTGTATTATTTTCTATATCTTCTGCATTTTTAATTGTATTATCAAATAAACTTGCTATTAATACATATATTATAGAAATTCCAAATCCAATTAAGAAAAATATTAAAACATTACGAACATGTTTAATATTGCATGGTGTTATTGATTCTTCCGCTTCGTCTAAAATGTACCCATTATCTCCATATATTTCAGTTATCTTAGCTGAAAATACTTTTGTTACTTCGTTTGCTATTTTCATTGCTTTAACTGGGTCCTCATCTTCTACTGTTATTTTTAATAATACAGAATCTTCTAATTGTTCTACAGAAATCTTTTTTGTAAGAGTTTCTTCTGTTTCATTAATTTGCAAATTATTAATTGTTTTTCTTAATACCGTTTTGCTTTTTGCTATTTGACTATATGTGCTAATTAGACTTTTGGCCCAACCAACATCTGTTGACGTTATAGTTTTAGTACCACTTTCATCTTTGCTTGTTGTTTTAACTATATCCAAAGTTGTATATGCTTGGTATTTTGGTGTTATAAAATTGAATGAATATATTAAACCTATTATTATAGCAATCATTGAAATTATTATAATATGTAATCTTTTGTTCCAAAAAATACTTATTAATCTTTTAAAAAATACTTTCATGACATCCTCCATAAAATACTATGCTTTCCTATTATACATAATATTTACTGCATTTGGCAAGAGTTTTCGCTAAAATAATGCAAATAATGTTATTTCTGTAAACTTAGTTGTACTATTTTTCTTCTATAAGCTTAAATGAAACTCTTCGAAGCTCCTTATTAGCTTCAATAACTTTAATTTTTACAGATTGTCCAATTCTATAAGTTTTACCTGTATTTTCACCTACAAGAATTTTCTGATCTTGGTTATATATAAAATATTCATCACCTAAATTCTCAAATCTTATTAATCCTTCCACTGTATTTTCAAGCTCTACAAACATCCCAAAAGAAGTAATACTTGAAATAATTCCTTCATATTCTTCACCTATTTTATCTTGCATGAATTCAGCTTTTTTGATATCTTCACTATCTCGCTCTACTTTTTGGGCTATTTTTTCTCTTTCTGAAGATTGCTCTGCATAACTTACAGATTGCTTTGCATATTTATCTAATACAGCTTGGTTAAGATTGTAATTACTATCTATATATTTACTTATTATTCTATGTATAAATAAATCCGGATATCTTCTGATTGGAGATGTAAAATGACAATAGTATTTACTAGAAATTCCAAAATGCCCTTTATTTACACTTTCATATCTCGCTACTTTTAATGTCCTCAATATTAAATTTGAAACTACTCTTTCTTCTGGTTTCCCTTTGATTTTTTCTAAGATTTCTGAAAAAGCTTTTGGATGTATGTTATCTTTATTGTATTTAACTTTATAACCTAGATTAAATAAAAATTTATTTAATTCATCAATTTTTTCTATATCTGGAACCTCATGGACTCTATATATAAAAGGTGCTTCAAGCCAATAAAATTTTTCTGCAACAACTTCATTGGCTATAAGCATAAATTGTTCAATTAATTCATTGGCAAAATTTATCTCATATTTTTTTACATCAATTGCAATTCCATTATTATCTAGTATTATTTTACTTTCTGGTACATCTAAATCGAGAGCTCCATCTTTTGCTCTTTTTTCTTTTAATATTTGTGCTAATTCTCCCATAGCTTTGAAATTATCTATATACTTTAAATATTTTTGAATACTTTCTATTTCCTCATTATTTAAACTTTCTCCATTACCATAAATATCTTTATCTATATATCTCAATATTTTATATACATTCGTATATGCCATACGCTCTTGAACTTTTATTATTGTTTTTTTAATATCTGAAGAAATCACTTTTCCAGATTTATTTATTTCCATAAAAACTGATAATGATAATCTTTCTTCTTTAGCATTTAAACTACATATTCCATTTGAAAGTTCTTTTGGCAACATTGGAATTACTCTGTCCATCATATATATACTTGTTCCTCTTAAAATTGCCTCTTTATTCAAATTCGAACCTTCTGTTACATAATGGCTGACATCTGCAATACTAACTATAAGATTATATGTTCCAGATTCATTTTTTTCTACACAAACAGCATCATCTAAATCTTTTGCATCTTCACCATCTATTGTAAATAAAATTTTATTTGTTAAATCTAATCTATTTTTACGCTCTTTTTCTGATATATCAACAACCATTGATTTCGCTTCATCTAAAACAGGCTCTGGAAATTCATTTGGTAAATTATATTCTTTTATTAGAGATAGCATATCCACACCTGCCATATTTATATTACCAATTATCTCAATGATTTTTCCTTCTGCCTTTTTATTATGCTCTGGATATTTTGTTATCTTTACAACTACCTTTTGCTTACTTTTTGCATTACCAAAATTCTTTTTAGATATAAAAATATCTGTTCCAAATTTTTTATCATCAGGCACTACAAACCCAAAGTTCCTACTAGATTCAAAAGTTCCAACTAACGTATCTTTTCCTCTTTTTATTATTTTGATAACTTTCCCTTCACTATGCCCATCTGCTACTCCGTCATTAATAATTTCTATTAAAACTTCATCCTCATTTAGAGCTGTAACAGTATTTTTACCTGATACATATATTTCTTGCTCTTCATTTTCGATTTTTACAAATCCAAAACCTCTTTCATTAATTCTTATAATTCCTTTTTTATATTTCTTATTATCTACTAATGAATATTTCCCTTTTTTATTTATTTGAATTTTATATTCATCCACAAGCTCTTTTAAAATTTGAACAAAATCAGAATAATCTTGTTTTGGAACACACAATAAAGTTGCTATTTCTTTCGCTTTCATTGGAATATATTTTTCTTCAGACATAAATCCTAATATTTTTTCTTTTTGATTTTCCATATGAACCTCCTTTAATTATAAAAAAAGGGAATTACTAATTTGTAACCCCCTTCATTATATTTACACTATTTTATCCTATATTAATTACATTAAATATAGAAAGCTTAAGCCTATTGTGCTTATTGCAAAAAGAACACTTAAAATAACTGTTGCTTTTTTTAATGTTCCATCCTTAGTTCTTCCTTTATTTTTCTCATAGAAATTATTTGTTGTAGAACCTGTGATTGCACCTGACGCACCTTGGCTATCTTTTGCTTGTGCTGTCGCTAATATAATTAAAGCTATACAAACTATAACATATAATACTGTTACTATATTTTTTAATACTATCATTTTTCTCCCTCATTTCGTAAATTTATCTCACTCGTGTAATATTTTACCATATCATTTTTTTAAATGCAATTATTTTTATGCAGTTTCTTCTTTTTTATTTGTCGTTTTACGCTTGATTCCTTTTGAAACAGTTCTATTTTCATCAATTGTAACTACTGGTTTTTCGTTGTTATCAATTGTATTTTTTGTAATTAGGCATTTAACAATTTTTGGATTTGATGGTATTTCAAACATTATATCTCTCATTATATCTTCTAATATTGAACGTAACCCTCTTGCTCCAGTTTTTCTTTCAATTGCTTTATTGACAATTGCTTCTAATGCATCGTCTTCAAATTCAAGCTCTACATTATCCATTTCAAATAATTTTTTATACTGCTTAATCAAAGAATTCTTTGGCTTGGTTATAATATCTAGTAATGCTTTTTTGTCTAATGCCTTTAATGTAGCCACTATTGGTAGTCTTCCTACAAACTCTGGAATTAAACCGAATTTTAATAAATCTTGTGGTAATAGATCTTGCAAAACTTCTTCATCTGTTCTTAATTGTGTTAATTCTGTTCCAAAACCTATTGATTTTTTTCCTGTTCTATCCTTAATTAAATTTTCTACCCCTTCAAATGCTCCACCACATATAAACAATATGTTCTCTGTTTTAATTTGAATAAATTCTTGGTGTGGATGCTTCCTTCCGCCTTGTGGTGGAACTGATGCAGTTGTTCCCTCAACAATTTTTAATAATGCTTGTTGAACACCTTCTCCACTTACATCTCTTGTTATTGATGGATTCTCTGATTTTCTTGTAATCTTATCAATTTCGTCTATATATATAATTCCTTTTTCTGCTTTTTCAACATCATAATCTGCTGCTTGAATTAATTTTAATAATATATTTTCAACGTCTTCACCAACATATCCAGCTTCAGTTAATGTTGTAGCATCAGCTATTGCAAATGGGACTTTCAATATTCTTGCTAATGTTTGTGCTAGTAATGTTTTTCCGCAACCAGTTGGACCTAGCAATAATATATTACTTTTCTGAATTTCTACATCATTTTTATTATCATTATTTTCATAATTATTTATTCTTTTATAATGATTATAAACAGCTACTGAAAGTGTCTTTTTTGCTTCGTCTTGCCCTATTACATACTCATCTAAAATTGATTTGATTTCAGATGGTGTAGGTAATTTTTCTTCTTCATTTAATGTATATGATGCACCTTCTTCTTCATATAGCTCTTCTTCTAAAATGCTATTACAAGCTTTTATACACTCATCACATATAAAAACTCCTGGACCAGCTATTAATTTTTCAACTGCATTTTGTGTTTTACCACAAAATGAGCATTTTACGCTACTATTATTCTTATTACTATTTGCCATGATACCTCCCAAATATAGAATTAAATTCTTTTATCTAATATTCCATCAATTAAACCATATTTTAAAGCTTCTTCTGCTGTCATATAGTTATCTCTTTCTGTATCCTTTTGAATAGTTTCTAGACTTTGACCTGTTCTTTCACTTAACAATTTATTTAACTTATCACGTGTTTTTACCATATGGTCTGCATGAATTTTTATTTCTGTTGTTTGACCTGAAAGACCACCTCCGCCTATTAATGGTTGATGAATTAATATTTCAGAATTTGGAGTTGCAAATCTTTTTCCTTTTTCTCCTGAAGCTAATAGTACAGCTCCCATACTTGCTGCCATTCCAACACATATTGTTGATACTGGACATTTAATATAATTCATTGTATCTACTATTCCCATTCCGTCTGTGATTGAACCACCTGGGCTATTAATATATAAAAATATTTCTTTCTCTGGATCTTCTGATTCTAAGAATAATAATTGTGCAATTACTAATCCTGCAGAAGCACTATTTACATCCTCTCCTAGAAAAATAATTCTGTCTTTTAACAATCTTGAAAAAATATCGTATGATCTTTCTCCTTTTGAAGTTTGTTCAATTACATATGGAACTAAACTATTCTTTTCTAACATAAATTGCCTCCTTAATATATAATTATATGAATTTTATAATATAACTGTTTATTTTTCAATAGCTCTTTTGTTATTTATAAAAAACTTTTTTCTTATAAAAAAATTAGGAGCATAATACAATAACTTGTTTTGCTCCTAATTTTACATCATTTATTTATCAGCTTTTTCTGATTTCTTTGCATCACTTACTTTTGCATTATCTATTACGAATTGTATTGCTTTTTCTGTTGTTATATTATTTTTTAAATATTCTTTTAAGTTCTCATTATTTAGAAGCTCTTCTTCTTTTCTTCCATAGCTTGTAGCCATCTCTTTAATTTTTGCTTCAATTTCGCTATCTGTAGCTTCAATATTTTCTGCTTTTACAATTGCTTCTAGAACTAATCTTGATTTTACTGATACTGTTGCTTGCTCTTCATATTCTTTTCTCATATCATCTTCTGATTTATTAATCATTTTTAAATATTGCTCTAAATTTAATCCTTGATATGATAATCTTCCATCAATTTCTTTAAGCATATTGTCAATTTCTGTTTCTATCATTCCTGATGGAATGTCAATTTCTGTATTTTCGCATACTGCTTTTATAGCATCGTCATCTAATTTGTATTTAGCTTGATTTTTCTTTTCTTCTACTAATTTTTCTTTTATACTAGCTTTTAATTCTTTTAATGTATCAAATTCGCTAACATCTTTTGCAAATTCATCATCTATTTGTGGTAATTCTTTAACTTTTATTTCATGTAATTTTACTTTAAATGTTGCATCTTTTCCAGCTAATTCTTTTGAAAAATATTCTTCTGGGAATTTTACATTAATATCTTTTTCTTCATTAACTTTCATTCCTTTAACTTGATCTTCAAATCCTGGAATAAATGTTTTGCTTCCAATTTCTAATTCATGTTTTTCTGCTTTTCCACCTTCAAAAGCTACTCCATCAACAAAACCTTCAAAATCAATTACAGCTATATCTTTTTCTTTAACTGCTCTATCTTCTACAGATACTAGTCTTGAATTTTTTTCAGCCATACGATCTAGCTCTTCTTTAACATCTGCAGCCATTACTGATGTATCAGCTTTTTCTAATTCAATTCCTTTATATTTTCCTAATTTTACTTCTGGTTTTGTTTGTACAATTGCTGTAAATATTAAATCTTTTCCTTTTTCCATTTGAGTAATTTCAATCTCTGGTCTACTTACAGCTTCTATATTATTTTCTTTTAGCTCTTTTTCATATATATCTGGAACTATTTCATTAAATGTATCTTCATAGAATATTGATGGACCATATGTTTTTTCTATTAAAGACATTGGTGCTTTTCCTTTTCTGAATCCAGGTATATTAAAATATTTAGCTGTTTTTATATAAACTTTTTTCATACCTTCATCAAATTTTTCTGCTTCTACAGTAAAAGTTAACTTTAATTCATTTGTTTTATCTGTTTTTTCTACTTTAATACTCATTATTATTCATCCTTTCAATCTCTAAAACTGCCTTCTTATTATAACACATTTTTTTGATTTTGCAATACTAAGTTTGTAATTTACATATTTTCTGCTATTTTTTCTATTTTCTGCAATACAATTTCCATTCTTTTTTCAAATATTTGATTTACACTAATATCTTTTTCCATGTCTAATACACTGTCTATTTTAAAAATTTTATATTCCTTAAAATTTTCTTCTATTTCTGATAAATTCTTTTCTTTTCTTGAACTTTCTATTATAAATGGTTCACATACAATTAATGCAAAATCTATTTTTCGTATTTTTACAATCTCTTTAATTAAATCATTTAACTGGTTATAATAATTATTATAATCAATATACATTATGATTTTATTTTCTTTAAAATTTTCTTCTAAACATCTTCTTATTTTAATATATGTTTTTATATTATTTAA
>JAZUKV010000010.1:0-153790 GCA_045643465.1 Clostridia bacterium
AGTCACACAGCAGTAGAGCTATTAAATAAAGGAAAAGAGCTAGTCATAATAGATAACTTTTCAAATAGCAAACCAGAGGTTTTAGATAAAATAAGAAAAATAACAGGAAAAGATTTCAAATTTTATGAAATGGATTATATGGATAAATCAGCACTTGAAGTAGTATTTCAAGAAAACAAAATAGAAGCAGTTATGAATTTTGCTGGATTTAAAGCAGTAGGCGAATCAGTAGCAAAACCTATAGAATATTATACAAACAATATAGCAGGGGCATTAGCTGTGTTGGATGTTATGAAAAAATATAATTGCAAAAAATTCATATTTAGTTCATCAGCAACAGTATATGGAGATCCAGAAACTGTTCCAATTACGGAATCATTTCCAACAGGAGGAACAACAAATCCATATGGAACAACAAAATTATTTATAGAGCAAATATTAAAAGATTTATATACATCAGACAATACATGGGATATATGCATTTTAAGATATTTTAATCCAGTAGGAGCACATGAAAGTGGATTAATAGGTGAAGAGCCTCAAGGAATACCAAACAACTTAATGCCATATGTTGTAAGAGTTGCAGCCGGAATTTTACCACAATTATCAGTATTTGGAGATGATTACAATACACCAGATGGAACAGGTGTAAGAGATTATATTCATGTTGTAGATTTAGCAAAAGGACATGTCAAAGCATTAGAAAAATTAGATAAAGAGAACAAAGGACTATACATATATAATTTAGGAACTGGAACTGGATATAGTGTTTTAGATATGGTAAAAGCTTTTGAAAAAGCAACAGGTAAAAAAGTAAATTATAAAATAACAGATAGAAGACAAGGAGATATAGCAATATGTTATGCAGATCCAGCAAAAGCAGAAAATGAGCTTGGTTGGAAAGCAGAATTAACATTAGAAGATATGTGCAAAGATTCTTGGAACTATATTGTAAAATCAAGTGAAAAATAAAAAATAAAAGATTCAAAATGAAATCCATTTTGAATCTTTATTTTATTTTAGTGTATTGATTGTAACATTGATTGTGCTTGATTTAAAGCTTGTTGAGCTTGTTGTTGTTGTTCTGGAGTTAATGTTCCATTAGCAGCAGCACTATTTAATTGATTTTGAGCATTAGCAGCAGCTTGATTTAACATTGCTTTTTGCTCTTCTGTTAAATTTGATGGATTAACTGTAGTTGGTTGAGTAGTAGTAGCAGAAGATGGTAACATGCTTGAACTTGTAATAGCTTCTTTTGGAAGATTAATTCCTAATGATTGTAATTTTGCAGGTAAATTAGTTGAAATATTATTACTTATAGTTGGTAATAATGTTTGTAAATCTTCTTTACTTAATGAGAATACATCAACAGCATTGCTTAAATCAGGTATATCTGATTTTCCTTTTGTTGTAGAACCTTTAGCATTTAATTCTACAGAATACATTGAATATTTTCCATTAAGAGCTAGCTCTGTTTTTTGTGTATCTGTATCAAGACCTGTTACATTGAATGTATAGTTAAATGATAAAACAGATAATAAATTGCTAGTAACTGTAATGCTTTGTTTAATTTCAGATTTTGAATTTACAAATTCATAATCAATATTTAATAAATCTGTAGAGTTTTCAGATCCTTTTTGAGAAATAGTTAAAGTTCCTTTTCTTGAATCATCATTTTTTTCATATTTATCTGTTATAACAATTTTTCCTAAAGCACTAGCAGTAGAAGAAACACTACTAGCTGTAGAACCTGATAATTCGCTAGAAATATTTTCAATATCTATAGTCCAGAT
Source organism: Clostridia bacterium (assembly GCA_045643465.1). Lineage (GTDB taxonomy): Bacteria > Bacillota > Clostridia > TANB77 > CAG-508 > CAG-492. Next base: position 1,794 of record JAZUKV010000010.1, read on the forward strand.
ATTTTTTCCATTACCTAATTCTTCAGATAAGATAACCTTTCCGTCTTTATCATCTGAATCTTTTAATATAGCAACTTCAAATTTTACAGGGTTGTTCTTTTTATTTGAATAAATTGTTAACTTAATAGCTTTTTTCAATTCTGAGAAAGAATCTTTTTCAGAATTTAAAGCATCTAATATTTTATTCATAACTTCTTCAAAATTTGATTTTTCAAGTTTTGGAATTTCTAAATCAGCAGATGTTTTATTATCTGTTGTAGAAAGTGTTTGTATATATTTTGTTAATATGTCATATTTATTTACTAAAATTGTTTTTAAATTGTCATCATCCTTTGATAATTTTACTAATTTTTCAATAAAGTTATAAGCATCTGATCCATCTAAAGTTAATGAATATGCTGTTGTTTTAACTTCATCACCACAAACTGTTACTTTTTGATTTTTCTTAGATGTATAGTTTTCTTTATCTATTAAATCAACTAAAAGGTTTCCATAGTTTTTATCTAATGCTTTATATTCATCTTCTGTTAAATAGAATAAATCATATAAAATATTATTAGATTGTTGATTATTTAATTGATCAATTGTTTTCTTAATAGAATTTACTGAAGCTTCATCATAAGTAGCACCAATATTGTCACAGAATGTTTTATATTTATCTAAATCAAATGTTAATGTTTTATCATAAACATCGTTACATCCAATACTAATTGAATGTCCTTTAGATAGTGCAGATAATTTTAAAGATTCACTTCCATTTGAGTAAAGTCCGATATCATAAGCAGTTGCTTTTGAATCAACATCAAAACTTCCTTTCATTTTTAAGCTTGTTGAATTTAATGTTTTTTGTGTAGCGTAATCTAAAATGTTGCTTGGTAAAGAAACTTTAGCACTGATTTCTGTATCAGTAGTAAAAGAAGTGTTTCCTATTTTAAAACTTTCAATAGATTTTAAATAGTCTTCATATGAAGTTTCTTTTTTAGCGCCAAATAATTTTTTGGCTTGAATTGAAAAATTATCGCTAGCTGGTTTCATAAAGTTAAATAAATCTGTAAAGAAAAATAATCCTGCAAAAGTACCACCTAATACAACTAGGACAGCGACAATTATAATAATTGCTTTTTTCATTTAAAAGCCCTCCTTTAAAATATTTTTACAAAAATATTATTGCATAAAAATATTTTAAATACAATAGATTTTTATACAAAAACATGTAATTAAAAATTAAATAAAAATATTTTATAATGTATAACATTGTAAAAAATATTTTAATATGTTACAATTTGTAGCAAATAGCAATTTTTGAAGGGAGAATAAATTTAAAGTTTTTATGAAACAAGAGAAAGAATTAATAAAAAATACATTTATAATAGCTTTAGGGAAATTTAGTACACAAATAGTTTCATTTTTGTTAGTATCATTATATACAGCAAAATTAACAACTGAACAGTTCGGACAATATGATTTAATAATAACAATAATAACTTTTCTAACGCCATTTATAACATTAACTTTAGAAGAATCTATGTTTAGATTTTTAATAGATGCTAAAGATAAAAAAGAAGAAAAAAGTATAATAACCCAAACTGTACTAACAATAGCAACAACATTATTAGTGGCATGTATAATAATATTTTTAGTAATAAAAATATTTTCAATAAGCACTACAAAGTTATTTATACCGTACGTAATTGCAGTAGTTTTAATGGCTTTAATGAATGCTTTAGTAAGAGGACTAGGAAAAATAAAATTATATTCATTATCAAATTTTATTTTAAGTGTGCTTACAATTGTCTTAAATGTTGTTTTAATATTAGGAACAAATTTAAAAGTAGATGGATTGTTACTATCTGTTATAATTGCAAATATGGTAATGGTTTTATTTTTAGCAATTAAAGTTAAACTAAAAGATTTTATAGATCCAAAATTAGTAAACAAAGGGATGATGAAAGAGATGCTCTCATATTCAATACCTTTAATACCACATAGTTTATCTTGGACAATAATTAATTTATCAGATAGATTAGTAATAGCAGGATTTTTAGGAGCAGCAAGCAATGGAATATATGCTGTTTCAAACAAATTCCCAACCATAATAAATACAGTTTATAATTATTTTGCAATAGCTTGGAAAGAATCGGCAGCAAAAGCATTACACAATGATGATAGCAATCAATATTATAATAAAATATATGTTTCGCTAAGAAACATAGTGTATGCAGCAACAGTGGGAGTAATAGCTGTTACACCATTTATATTTAAAATACTAATTAACAATGGATATCAAGAGGCATATTTATATATTCCAATATTAGTATTTTCAGTATATTTTTCAAATATGGCAAGTTTCTATGGAGGAATTTTTAGTGCATATAAGAAGACAAAAATTATAGGTGTAACAACACTTGTATCTGCAATAATTAATTTGGTTGTAAATATTGTATTAATTAAGTTTATAGGTATATATGCAGCAGCAATATCAACGCTTGTATCATCAATATTCTTATATTGGTATAGAAAAAATCAAATGAGTCAATTTGTTAAATTAAAAAGAGCTAAAGATAAAGGTTTCACAATACTAATAACATTAATTGTATTCTTAGCATATTATTCAAATAATATTATTTTCAAGGTTATTTCATTATTATTTGCAATAATATATGCATTGATGATGAATCAACAACTAGTAGGAAAGATATTAGGAAAATTCATGCATAAATTTAAAAAATAGTGTTGAAAAATTATTTTTTAAATAATATAATGTGCTAAATTTAAATTAAAATATAAAATTACATACAGGAGGAAAAAATGGAAAAAATAAGAGGATTTGAAATAGCTAAAGGATTTGAAAATGAAGGAATAAATTTACCACAAAGAAAAACAAAATATTCTGCAGGATATGATATAGAAGCAGCAGAAGATTGCATAATTCCAGCATTTAAACCAGGTCAAAAACCAGTATTAGTAAAAACAGGATTAAAAGCATATATGCAAGAAAATGAATATTTAATGCTTTGCAACAGAAGCTCTAACCCAGGAAAAAAAGGATTAATTCTTGCAAATAGTGTTGGAATTGTTGATTGTGATTACTATGGAAATCCAAGTAATGATGGAGCAATAATGTTTGCATTTTATAATGTTTTTGCAGAAGATATCGAGATTAAAAAAGGTGATGTAGTAGGTCAAGGTATATTCCAAAAATATCAAATTGTGGATGATGATTCAGCAGAAGGTGAAAGAGTTGGAGGATTTGGTTCAACAAATAAATAAATAATTTCTAAAAATTGGCAATAGTCTTTGACTTTTGCCAATTTTTGTAGTATAATAATAACTGTAGTTGAAAAAGAACGATACCTTTATTAACTTCAATAAAATAGCTAGAGGAAGGAGTTGATCTTACATGTTTAATGTAGGAGATAAAGTCGTATATCCTATGCATGGCGCTGGGGATATTGTATCAATAGACAAGAAGAACATTTTAGATGAAGAGGTAGAATATATAAATATTGCAATGCCTGGAGGAGTAAAGGTAATGGTGCCTAGTAATCAAGCATCAAAACAAGGTTTAAGAAATATAATTTCTCAAAATGAAGTAGAAAAAGTATTTAATATTTTAGAAACAGATGAAACAGCAATGTCTGATAATTGGAATAAAAGATATAGAGATAATATGGAAAAAATGAAAAGTGGAGATATCTACGAAGTAGCAGATGTTGTTAGGAATCTAAGTTTTAAACAAAAAGAAAAAGGATTATCTACTGGAGAAAAGAAAATGCTTAATAATGCAAAACAAATATTAGTAAGTGAACTAGTATTAGTAGAAAATACAACAGTAACAGAAATGGAACAATTAGTAGATAATAAAATTGATGTATCATACCAAGAAAATAGAGCAAATGGTGGAATAGAAAGCGAAATATCAGCAAATAATATAGTAAGTAAATTCATACCATTTAATATCGAAAGTACAGGAACATCACAACAATAATTAAATTTGGGTAGATTCTATAAAAAATAGAAAGCTGCCCTTAATTGTTATATAGGAAAGCAAATGTGCTTTCCTATTAATCAGCTTATAGAAATGAACAAATAAATTAAATTATGTAAAGACTAGAAGGATTTATAGTCTTTATGTCGAATTATATAATATAATAAAAAGAAGGGTAGGTTTAAATGGTACGATATAGCGACGAGCTTTTAGATGAAATCAGAACTAAAAACGATATAGTAGATGTAGTTTCCGGATATGTTGGACTAAAAAGAAGTGGCAGAAACTATATTGGGCTTTGTCCATTTCATAATGAAAAATCCCCATCTTTTTTTGTGTCTCCAGATAAACAAATTTTTAAGTGTTTTGGTTGTAATATAGGTGGCAATGTTTTTCGTTTCATTAGCAAAATAGAAGATGTTGGATTTAGAGAATCAGTAGAAATTTTAGCTAATAGAGCAAATGTTGTTTTACCCGAATCAACTTCTTCAGAAGAAGAAGATAAGATGTATTATTTAAGATCAAAAGTTTATGAAATAAATAAAATAGCAGCTGAGTTTTATCATCAAAATTTATATAATCCAAATTCAAAAGAAGCACAAGAATATGTTAAAAAAAGAAAATTGGATAATAAAACTTTAAAAACATTTCTATTAGGTTATTCTGGAAAATATAATGAATTATATAATGTTTTAAAAAATGAAGGTTTCAAAGAAGAAGAAATATTAGCTTCAGATTTAGTATATAAAAATCAACAAGGTGAATTCATAGATGCTTTTAGAAGAAGATTGATGTTTCCAATTCAAGATGAACATGGAAAAATAATTGCTTTTGGTGGCAGATCATTATTAGATGGTGATTCACGTCCAAAAAATGAACCTAAATATAGAAATTCTTCTGATACGATTGTGTATAATAAAGGAAGACATTTATATGGGTTATATGCTGCCAAAAAAGATAAGCCAAAAAAGATACTAATTGTAGAAGGATATATGGATACAATATCATTACATCAAAGAGGTATAACAAATGTAGTTGCATCTCTAGGAACAGCTATGACTGAAGCACAAGGCCGTTTACTAAGAAATTCTTGTGAGCAAGTTATAATAGGATATGATACAGATGGAGCAGGACAAGCTGCAACTATGCGTGGATTAGAAATATTAAAAAATCTAGGCTGTGATGTAAGAATTTTACAATTAGAAGGAGCAAAAGATCCAGATGAATACATTATTGAGAATGGACCAGAGCGTTTTAAACGTTATATGGATAATGCCATTTCATTAATAGAATTTAAAATTAAGAATTTGAAAAAAGAATTAAATTTGGATATTGCAAACGACAAAATTAAGTTTTTAACCGAAATTGCTAAAGAGTTAGCTTTGATAACAAATAGTATAGAGCAAGAGGTTTATATAGAAAAAATAGCTTTAGATTACAAAATATCAAAAGAGGCGATATACGCAGAAATAAATAAAATTGTATACGCAAAGGAAAATGGTAACAAAAAGCTAGAAAAGAAAAATACTGTTGTAAAACCAAGATTAGTAGATGATGATGATTCAAAAATAAATTCAGCTATCATAAAAAGAGAAAATCTTGTAATATATTTACTTGTAAATTATCCAGAAGAAGCATATCAAAATTTGAAAGATAATATTAAAATTGAAGAAATTAAATCTTCAAAAAATAAAGAAATTATCCAAAAATTATATGAAGAATTAGAAAAAGGGAATACAAATACAACAAGTATATTAAATGTTTTTAATGATGAAGATGTAATTGATCATTTGAGTGGAATCATGGCAACAGATTTTGAAATAACAGAAGTAAAAAAGTGCATCGAAGATGTAATAGTTAATTACGAGAAAGACAAACTAATAGCAAGAAGAAATGATATTATAAAGAAACTTGAAGATACTAGTGAATTGACTAAGGATGAAATAGCTAATTTAGAAAAAGAATTAAGTGAGTTAATAATACGATTAGCTAGAATGAAGTAGGAGGTATTAAACTAAATGAAAAATTATAGTATAGAAGTAGAGCTTATAGATCAAACAGGAAATAGTATTGAAAATAATCTTGTTTGTACAGTAAACAAGGAAGAAATTTCTAAAAACAAAACAGGTGCTTTTGTTTTTAAACAAAAATTTGAAGAAGTTGAAGAAAAGAATACTTTAAAAATTAATGTTAATAATATTGATTTAGTATTGTCATTAGTAATTGATAAAGAAGAAGAAAAAATTAATGCTAAAAAGACGAAATTGTCTGTAGTTAGTGACGGAAAAAAGGTTGCACTTGAACCTATAACAATTTCAAATAATATTGCATGGGACATTGATTGCAAAAAACAAATTGTTTCAATTAAATTAATAGATATTGCAGATGGATTTATAGAAGATTCAATTGCTGAAGAAGATTCTAATAATGCTAAAAAATCAGATCATTCAGATAATAACAACGAAAAAATAGATAAACTTGTTGATAAGGCTAAAAAACAAGGTGGAATAACTTATGGAGAATTAGCATCAGATTTAAGTGATGCTACACCAAGTCAAATAGAAGATTTATTTGAAAAATTAGAAAAAATGGGAATTAACATTGATAAAGAAGAGCCTGATGAAGAAGAGCCTAATTTAGAAGATTTAGAAGAAGTAGAAGAAATTCAATTAGAAGATATAGATGTTACTAATATTGAAGGTGTCAGTATTGATGATCCTGTTAGAATGTATCTAAGAGAAATTGGAAAAATACCTTTATTAACATATGACCAAGAAATCGAATTGGCTAGAGGAATTTTGGAAGGAGATGAAGAAAGTAAGAAAAAACTTTCTGAATCAAATTTAAGACTTGTTGTAAGTATAGCTAAAAAATACGTTGGAAGAGGAATGTTATTTTTAGATTTAATTCAAGAAGGTAACATGGGATTAATTAAAGCAGTAGAAAAATTTGATTATACAAAGGGCTACAAATTTAGTACTTATGCTACATGGTGGATTAGACAAGCTATAACAAGAGCTATAGCAGATCAAGCAAGAACTATAAGAATTCCAGTTCATATGGTTGAAACTATAAATAAATTAATACGTACTTCAAGACATTTATTACAACAATTAGGAAGAGAGCCTAGCCCAGAAGAAATTGCAAAAGAAATGGAAATTTCTGTAGATAAAGTTGTAGAAATACAAAAAATTGCGCAGGATCCAGTTTCATTGGAAACTCCAATAGGCGAAGAAGATGATAGCCATTTAGGTGATTTTATACAAGATGATGATTCACCTGCTCCACAAGATTCTGTTGCTTATACTTTATTAAAAGAGCAATTAGAAGAAGTAATGGGTACTTTAACACCAAGAGAAGCTAAGGTTTTAAAATTAAGATTTGGTTTAGAAGATGGCAAAGCTAGAACTCTTGAAGAAGTTGGTAAAGAATTTAAAGTTACTCGTGAAAGAATTAGACAGATAGAAGCTAAAGCCTTAAGAAAGTTAAGACATCCAAGTAGAAGTAAGAAATTAAAAGATTATATGAATTAATTGTTAAAAAGCTTGACTTTTCACTATATTTTATGTTAATATAGTAGTGTATACTTATTTATAAGACTATAAATTTAGAAAAATGGGGGTGCAAAATTAGCTTATGAGTAAATCTAAAAACAGTGTTTCTGTATTTAAAGCATTAAAAGAGCTTGTTAGTGGTAAAGTATGGGAACCAGTTGATGAAAATGCAGTATATAGATTTGAAAGTTGCGTAGAAGCTGTACAATTAGCTGAAGGTGAAAAATGTAAAGCTAATAGACATGCATCTTCTAGTAGACAAATACGCGGATCAAGAAATTCAGAGCAAACACAATTTAAAAATAAAAATATTGAAAAAACAAATAATTATGGTAGAGAATCTAGATAACTGTAAATAAATATGAAAGCAAAATAGAAATATTTTGCTTTTTTTATTTTTTTTGTTGACAAATAATAAAAAAAACATTATAATAATAATCGCTGATGGCGAGATAGCTCAGTTGGCTAGAGCATCCGGTTCATACCCGGCAGGTCGATGGTTCGAATCCATTTCTCGCTACCAAAAAAAATCAATCAGAAATGATTGATTTTTTTTTTGCTATAAATATAGTAAAGACATGTATGAATATGTAGTGTATAGATTCATATTAAGGTATTGAAGATAAAAAAATTTTAGAAAAAGTTAATAAGTAAACTTTGCAATACTATAATCAAAAAAGACAAGTGAACTTGCCATGTGGAAAGGGAGTATTAATATGGATAAAGAAGAAATAATGAAAAAAGTTAAAATTGATAATAAAAAAGGGGATGAAAGAGAAAAATTTATTGAAGTTAGATCAGAAGTATATGCTGTAATTGTAACAGTTATTTAACTTTTAGCATTTATTATTGTAAGTGTATTTAGAAAAACAGATATATTAGGATTTTTAACAGTAATGCTAGGTGGGGTTTTTGGTGAATTTATTGGAAAAGTAAGATATAATAGAAATTTCAGCAATATATGCTCTGCCATAATTTCTGGAATATTGTTTATTTGGGGATTGATAGAATTTTTTATGGGCAATAGTTTGATTATAAATATTAATTTATAAGGGGAGATAAACAATGAGGGAAGAATTGGTTTTAAAAAATAGATTAAAAGAAATAAGAAATGAAAAAAGAATCTCTCAACAGGAATTAGCAGATATTGTTGGAGTATCAAGAAATACTATTAGTTCAATAGAAAGAGGTCAATATCAGCCAACTGCCAAATTAGCGTATGTTATTTGTATAGCATTAGATAAAAAATTTGAAGATATATTTTATTTTTAATTAGAAACATAGTTTACAATAAGTGTAAATAGAAAGGTAGAAATTTTAATTGCAAAATTTCTATCTTTTTTATATAATCATTAAAAGATAAAATTAAGAATTATAAAGAAAAGGAATGGTTGAATATGAGAATGATAAAAAAATGTGCAGTTATAGGAGTTATTTTTTCTCTTATGGTTATTTTATTAGTAGGATGTAGTAAAGAAGAAAAGAAAAGTAAATTAATAGGTATGTGGGATTCAGATTGGCGTCCAGTTATGGATAGGGAAATTTATGTTTTTAATGATGATGGAACAGGTGAGAGCATTTTTATTTCAGAAGAAAGTTTAGAAGATAATAAGGATATTAAATATTTAGAGGGTAAAGCAGAAATAGTAATGAAATTTAAATATAAAGATTATGGAATATATGTAGAATTAGAATATGACGGTTATAATGAAAAACAAAGAATAGATTATGAAATAAAAGATAACATTTTAAATATTCATATTGAACAAGCTGGATGGACAGATAGAGAATATAATAAATTATAATATAAAAATAAGAGCAAACTAAAAATCAAAAATTTCAAATGAGAAATTTTTGTTTTTTGTATAATTTTGAGGAGGATATATGATGAATTATAATATAAGAGCGATTAGAGAAGATGAATATAGTATTTTAGAAGATTTTCTATATGAAGCTATTTATATTCCAGAAGGAATTCAAAAACCAAGTAAGGATATTATTAAAAAAGATGAGCTTCAAGTTTATATAAAGAATTTTGGAAATCAAAAAGGAGATTATTGTTTAGTATCAGAAGTAAACGGTAAAATTATTGGAGCATGTTGGACTAGAATAATGAATGATTATGGGCATATAGATGATAATACACCTTCTTTTGCTATATCTTTATATGAAGAGTATAGAGGAAATGGAATAGGAACACAATTGATGATTAAAATGATACAAAAATTAAAAGATGAAGGATATTTACAAGCTTCTCTTGCAGTTCAAAAGGAAAACTATGCAGTGAAGATGTATAAAAAAGTTGGATTTAAAATTATTGATGAAAATGAAGAAGAATATATAATGTTATGTGATTTATAAATTATATAGATAAAAGTAAGGCTGTTTATGGGATTGTTTAATATATTTAAAACTAAAAAATAAAGTCATAGATAAAATTAAACGTAGCCTGATTTTCACAAAAAAGTTTATCTTTCTATCTCATTATGAGGAAATTTCTTTTATAATAATTTTACACTATCATCACCACAAACACTATTATTTGTATGATTTAAGATATAATAAAATGTAAGGAGTATATATTATGGGAAATGTATTTTATTTTGATTTTGAAATAAAAATAATGGAGTGGTTACAATCATTTGAAAGTCCAATTTTTACAAGTGCTGCTAAGTTTTTTACTTTACTTGGAGATGAATATTTAATGATTGTAATATTAGGACTTTGTTATTGGAGCTTTAAAAAAGATATCGGGAGAAAAGTATCATTATCAGTTTGTGCTAGTATGATGTTTAGTACTCTTATTAAAGGGGCATTTTTAAGAAGAAGACCGTATATGGATAATAAAAGAGTAAAATGTATTAGAGCTGCTTATCCTGATGAAGATTTGATGGACCCAAATATTCAAGGCTATTCACTTCCTAGTATGCATTCTTCTAACTCAGTATCAGAGTATGGTACTATTTTTAAAAATATAACAAATGTATTATTTAAAATAATATGTATTTTATTACCGTTATTAATAGGATTATCTAGAATATATCTAGGAGTACACTATCCAACAGATATACTTTCAGGATTATTGATTGGATTATTATCTGTTATAATATTTTCTGTAATAGAAAAAAAATATGGTTATAAAATTGGATTTATAATTATACTTTTATTATCTTTAATAGGATTTTTTTATTGCAAAGATGCAGAATTTTATTCATGTTATGGTGTAACACTTGGATTATTTTTAGGATTTATGTATGAAGAAAAAAAGATTAATTTTAATAATTCTACAAAATGGTGGAGTATAATACTAAGACCTTTATTAGGACTTATTATATTTATTATAATTAGCACAATATTAAAATTACCTGTTAAAAATATAACAAGTGATAGTTATTTCTTACTTTTATATCGTCTTTTTAGATATACATTATCTACATTTGTAATAATAGGTTTATACCCTTATTTATTTAAAAAATTCAAAATATAGTTCATTGAAATTCACATATTTTATGTGATAAATATTATTTTTGTATTAATCTTAAACTAAAAAAATAGGTTAGTATAATGTTTAATTTGTAAAGAAGGTTATTTTTATGCTGATTGCTGGAATAGTTGTATAAATTAATGTGTAAGCAAAATAGTAAGTTGCTAATATGTTAAAATGCATTGCTTGTAGCAACGGATAATTTAAAAACATTAAGAAAAAATAAAGGACTTTCACAAGAAGAATTAAGTGTTAAATTACATGTTGTTAGACAAACAGTTTCAAAATGGGAAACAGGTTTATCTGTTCCAGATGCTGAAATGTTAATAAATATATCAGAAATATTTGAAACACCAGTAGGTGAACTTCTTGGCGAAAGTATTGAAGAAAAAGAAAATGAAGATTTAAAAGTAATATCTGAAAAATTAGAAGTAATTAATGAACAATTATCAAATTATCAAAAAGAAAAAAGAAAGAAAATACTTAAAACTTTGATAATTATAGATATAAGTATTGTTTTACTGTTTATATTATTAGCATTATTAGACCAACCTTATAGAATTTGGGATTATGATATTATTGAATGGGCTATATTAGGAACTTTTTGTGAAGCATTTGAATGGATATTTATGAGATTAGTACCTATTGCTGTAATAGTATTAACAACAATAATATTAATTAAAAGAAATAAACAACAAATATAGTGGAAATAGGAAGACGTTTTTTGGTAAAAAATAAAGAAACGGTAAATAAATTAATTTATGAATATAAAGACAGTAAAAAAATATTGTACAGGATTATATTTTTTCAGATATTTTTACTGCAATAAGAAAAAATTGGTAAGTTAATATATATTAACTTACCAATTTTTTTACCACAGGTATCTTTTTTAGGATTAAAGAAATTACCAAACATATAATAGCAACTATAATGGCATATATAATATTAAAAATAATATTGCAACATATAGGATAGCTTAATATATGTTGGATTGTTAGATTTATTATTATCTCATGTATTAAATAAATACCTAAAGTATTGCAAGAGATAAGACGTATAATTCCTATGTCTTTATTAAGATTCAAGCATAAAATATAGATGCAAATAACATTAATAAATGTAAAAATTGTATCATATCCATTCCAAACTACATCCCACATCTCATTGGAAATTTTTGAATAATATATTCCCATTGCCCATAAACCCAAACAAGAAATTACCAGGGTAATTAAACTAATTAAATTTCTTTTTAAAGGATTAATGTTTAAAATCTTTTCTTTGTAGTTATAAATACATCCACCTACACAAAAGTAAACAAATGAGTATCCACAAATATTTCGGAAAGGATTAAATATATTAAAAAAATTATATCCTTGTAATGTTATATTTTTATTTAATACAACATTACAAAAAATAGTTCCTATTTCATTAAGTAGAGTATTTCCAAATGTTAAAATAGTACAAATACTAACAAAATAATAAAAAATTTTTTTGTTTTTATCATATGCGACTTTTAATATTGGAAATAGAATGTATATGCAAACAAGAGCTCCTAGGAACCAAAGTGAATTAATCCAGCCCATTTTCCAATTTAATAAATCTTTTATTATTTGAGACAATGACAGATATTCATTTTTTATCGGCATAAAAATTAAAATTTTTCCAATTCCCCATATACCACATAATATAATTAAATGAACTGTTTTGTAAATATGTTTTTTTAGATTTAAATCTCTGTTGAATAGTAAATAACCATTCGCCAAAAAAAACAAGCAAACACAGGGGGACAAAGTTGTTTTAAATAGATATTGAATATAGTTAATAGGCGTCGGTTCGCTTATTATGTCATTTCCGTATAATGTACTATGATATATAATTACAAGTAAAATAGCGATAACTTTTAATAAATCAATATGCGACTCTCTTTTTTTATTTTCGATTTTTTCATTATATAGTATTTTTTGAAATATTCTTTTCATATGTTGCTATATCCTTCCTTTATATTTTTTTGATTGTTTAAAGTATATCACTATATCAAAAAAAAACAATAGTAAAATAAGGTGAGCTAGTGAAGAGTCTATAAAAAAAGAAAAAAGAAGAGTATGAAATTTTATTGAAAATTTTTTGCTCTTTTTATATAATTGAATCGTAGAGAAAAATAGTAATATATATTATTTAATATTAATGGATAGGAGAATATAATGGAAGAAATGTTAGATATTTATACAAGAGATGGAAAATATTTAGGGATAAAAACAAGAAAAGAATGTCATCAACCTAATCCTGGATTTTATCATAAACCTGCGTGGACTTGGATTTACAATGAAAAAAATGAAATATTAGTTCAAAAGAGAGCTATGTGTAAAAAGAACTATCCTGGCTATTGGGATATGCCATGTGCGGGTCATATAGAAGCAGGGGAGTCGATAGTTAATGGTGTTATTAGAGAGGCTAAAGAAGAAATTGGTGTTGATATATCTGAAAAAGATTGTAAATTGGAATTTGAATTTATAGAAGATCATGCATGGGAAATTGGTCAAGTATTTTTCATTAAAATAAATAAAAAAATTGATGAATTTGTATTACAAAAAGAAGAAGTCGAAATGGTAAAATGGCTAAATTTAAATGATTTCAAAGAATTATTATATTCAGATAAATGGGTAGATTATGATAAAAAATATAAAGATATGGTTGTAGAAAAATTTAAAGAATTGTTTAATAAATAATCACAATTAATGCGTGAAAATAGTAATTTGTAGAGGTGAATTAGATGAATATATTAATAACAGGTGGAGCATGTGCTGGTAAAACAACGAGTATAAATTATATTAATAATTATCTTAAATCGCATAGTTATAAAGTTAGTATTAATGAGGAAATTCCAACTAAGTTAATAAACAATGGAATTAAACCTCAAGGGATTGAATTTATAAAATTAGTTATTAATGAACAATTAAATCAATTAAAAGAATCTGATGCTAGTTTTATAAATATTTTTGATGGTTCTCCATTAGATGTAATCAAATTTATAAATAAAGATGAATTGGAGATTATATTAAATGAATATAATGAAAGTATAAGTAATATATTAGTAAAATATGATTATATTATACATTTAGAATCGGTAGCAGTTTCTATGCCAGAAAAATATTCAAATGAAACAAATAAAGCTAGAACTTTAAACGTAGTTGAATCAGCTAATAGAGAAAAAAAGTTATTAGAGTTATATAATCAATTTCCAAATAGATACATAATACACACATATGAAAATTTTAATGATAAATTAAATGAGCTCGAAAAAATAATGCGAGAAATAATTAGTAAAATATAATTACAAATTACATGTATGTTAGTTAGAGCATAAGTTAAAAAGGGCCTAGATATAATGTCTAGGTCCCTTTTTTTGAGCTTTTTAAAAAGCATAAATATTGACGGATTTTAAAGCAATATGATAATATAAAAATTATAAAGATGAGTATTAATTAAATTCTATTTAATGGATTAAGGTTAGATGATATTAATTTTAAGAAGGAGCGTATATAATAAATATGGAAAATATAAAAAAGATAAAAAAATATTGGGAATTGGTAATAATAGCTTTACTATTGTTCATTATTCAAACAATAGCTTCTAAAGTAGGCGGCTTGTTGGCAGGTTGTATTGATTATATGAAGTTTGATTCAGATAATGTATTTTTATTTAAGTCAATTCATCATATAGTTCAAGCTCTTATAGCTTTAGCAATAATATTAATTTTTTCTAAAATAAAAAAAGAATCATTTCATCTTAAACCAGTTAAAAGTAAAGTGGGTATAAAGTATACAATAATATTTTGTGTAGTAATATTTGTCTATGTAGTAGTTTCATATCTTGTTGGAATTAAAACGGGGATGATTACTCCATATAATTATGAATTGAATGCACATAATTGTTTGGGGGATTTAGGATTTCAAATATTATTATCAGGACCATCAGAAGAGATTTTGTTTAGAGCATTTCCAATAACAATATTGTGTATGCTTAATATTTCTGAAAAGAAGAAAGAGTGGCTTGCTATATTGATATCAGCAGTATTTTTCGGAATGGCTCATATTAGTTGGAACATAAATCCGTTTTCTATATCATTTTCATGGTTCCAGGTAGTTTATGCAACTATACTTGGAATTGTTTATGGAATAACATACGTAAAGTCAAAGAGCGTAATTTATCCTATGATAATGCACAGTATGAGTAATATTATTATGGATGGAGTTGGATTTTTGATATTTGGCGTTATGTAGAGAATATAATTTGAAAGGAATATTTTTTATGAATAATATATATGAATTTTTTATAGCAGGGAGAGCTAGAAATAAAGAAGCTCATTAGAGCTTCTTTTATTTAGAATTATTTTTACACATATTTTCAAATTCTTTACACTTAATTTTATATTCCATCTGTTGTGATAAATATCTGTAATACATATAGGCTTGCTCATATTGAATTGATGGATTAAAAAAATTATTATCATTTGTATCTATATTATTATCAAATTGAGGATAACCAGTGTATCCATTATAATTATTATATTCCATAAGATACCTCCATAATTAAATTATATTAAAATAGTATTTTGAATATGAAAAATTTTATTTGTATTAAAGATTAAGATTAAAAATTGGTACAAAATAAATTAATAAAGCAGTATAAATTGTTGCAATTATTCCTTGAAGGAGCTTACCATAAAAATATTTGTTTATTTTTAAGTTGGCTTTAGAGATAATACTTAATACTTGTAACAACACAGAAAAACCACCGAATCCTAATAAAAATGCGCAGAGTAAGATATTAATGGAAAGCTCTTTTATGTGAAGGTTAGCAGCTAAATTAATACCATTTGTCAGCTCTATTATTCCTGTAAGTAGGCTTGATGTTATGTTAGAGGGGATATTTAAACTTGATAAAGCTATTGAAACGTTTTTTATAATATTTAATCTGTTTATAATAGATAATATTACTGAAAATAAAACTACAAATCCTCCTATTTGAAATATTGTATTTGTTGCTTTAGTAATACTATTTCCAAAAATTGTTCCAAGATTTGAAATTGTTGCAGGTATTTTTGTTTCAGTATTATTATAAGTAATAAGTTTATTCTTTGAAGTAGTTTTGTTATGATTTTTTGAAGTTATTTTGGATACAAAGCCAAATATAATTCCAACAGTTAAACTAGATAAAATATGTGTAAGTAAAAGTAAGATGCCTATTGAAGAATTTCCAAATAATAAAATACCAACTGTCCCAATTATGAATAATGGCCCGGAATTATTGGTAAAACAAAGTAGACGCTCAGCTTCATCTTTTGAAAAAGTTCCATTTTCATATAAATCAGTTACAATTTTAGCTCCTACAGGATATCCACTAATGATGCCCATTATTAAAACATATCCGGGCTTCTCCAGGTACATTAAATAAAGGTTTCATAATTTTATTTAAAAGTTTGCCGAAGATAATAGTAATATTTGTATAGTTAAGAAGTTCTGTGGCTATAAAAAATGGAAAAAGTGAGGGCACAACACATGTTGCCCACAGTGTAATTCCACTTTTGGCGGCTATTAAATTATTATTAGAAAATATTACTAAAAAAAATAAAAAAAGAATAAAAAATATTGTTAATATATTTCTTTTTAATATAATAAAAAATTTCATTTTAAATTCCTCAAATGTGTTTTTTTTATTATATTAAAAAGTTTTTTTTTATAGAACATACAATGCAATAGTAAAAAATGAATATTTTTGATATAATGGAACAAAAAATTTGAGAGGTAAAAGTTATGGAGATAATAGTAGGAAAAACATCAGGTTTTTGTTATGGTGTAAAAAATGCTGTAGATAAATCAACAGAATTAATTGAAAAAAATTCTAATATTTGTTGTCTAGGAGAAATTGTTCATAATAAAGATGTTGTAAATGAGCTAAAAGATAAAGGAATGAATTTTATAGAGCATTTGAACGATAATAAAGATAAATATGATACTATAATTAGAGCACATGGAGTTACAAAAGAAGTTTATAGCCAAGCTAATAAGTTGAATATAAAGTTAGTTGATTTAACCTGTCCAAATGTTTTGAAGATACATAAATTAGTAGATGAACATTATAATAATGGTTATTTTATATTTTTGATAGGAACAAAGACTCATCCTGAAACTGTTGGTACAGCGAGCTTTTTTGAAAATAATGGAGCAATTATTAGTGAAATAGAAGATATTGCAATTGCAGTGGATAAATTTAAGAAAACATCAATGAAAAAAATTTTGATTGTTGTGCAAACTACATTTAGCTTGCAAAAATTTGAAGAAATTTGTTCAGAAGTGAGAGAACAATTAATAAATTATAGTGTGGATAATCAAAATAATTTTGATGTGAATAGTGATTTAAAAATTGTAAATACTATTTGTTATACAACAAAGCAAAGACAAGAAGAGACTATGGAGCTTTCACAAAAAGTGGAATGTATGATTATAATTGGTGGAAAAAATAGTTCAAATACTAAAAAATTATATGAAATAGCTGAAAAAAATTGTAAGGATGCTATTTGTATTGAAAATATTAATGAAATTAATAAAGAAAGTTTTTATGCATACAATAAAATTGGAATAATGGCAGGAGCATCAACTCCTCAAAAAATTGTGAATGAAATAGTCGAATATTTGTTAAAGTAATAGGATTTTGTTACTATTGACTACAGAACATTTTTTTGGTAGTATATATGTATTATTTGCTAAGGAGGAATTGATTATGGAGTATATTTATAGACCTGAAGGAGTATGTTCAACATCAATGTTGTTCGATATTGAGGATAACATTGTTAAAAGCTTAAAAGTAATGGGGGGTTGCCATGGAAATTTACAAGGAATTGGTAAATTAATAATTGGTATGAACATTGATGAGGTAATTAGTAAATTAAAAGGTATTAGATGTGGATTTAAACCTACTTCATGTCCAGATCAAATCGCAAAAGCCTTAGAAGAATATAAAAGTTCAATGTAAAAGGAGTTCTTAACGAAATGAATGAACTTTATAAAGACTTACAAGAAAGTCAAAAATTTTTAGAAATAATAACGAATATTAAAAATAATAGGGGCCCGATAACCATATCGGGCTTATCTGACGTTGGAGAAGTTCAGTTTATAAGTGGTCTAAAAGATAGCTTAAATAAAAAGATTTGTATTGTTACATATAATGAATTACAAGCTAAGAGAATAGCACGTGATTTAAAATATTTTTATGATAATATAGATATTTTTACAAAAAGAGAAATTGCAACATATGATTATCTAGTTGAAAGTAAAGATCTTCCATTTGAAAGAATTGAAGTTTTAAACAGAATCAAACAAAATAAAGTTGATATAGTTATTACTACTATTGAAGCTATTATGCAAAAAATGATTGCTAAAGAAACTTTGTATAAGAATATTTTAAAATTAAAAGTGGGAAATACTTGTAAGCTAGATGATTTAAAAAGTTATTTAATAAATCTAGGATATGAACGCTCTGATATGGTTGAAGGTAATGCTCAATTTTGTATAAGAGGTGGAATTGCAGATATTTCTTTAAATGAAAAACAGGGGATTAGAATTGAATTTTGGGGAGACGAAATTGATTCTATAAGAAAATTCGATATAATATCTCAAAGATCAATTGAGATGACGGATTCTATTGATATATATCCATGTCATGAATTTATTTTAGAGCAAGATTTTGAAGACTTAAAAAGAAAAATTAAAAATTATAAAAAGTGCAGTGAAGAAGATTATGAGCTTATACAAAGTGGGAATTATTTAAGTAAAGTAGATAAATATTTCGATTGTTTTTATGAAAAGCAAAATGATTTTTTAGATTATTTAGATAAAAATTTTATAGTAATTGTTGATGAAGAAACAAAAATAAAACAAAGAATAGAAAACATAAAAATAGATACGAATAACTTAATTCATAATTTATTAGATAAAGGCAGAGCTGTTCCAGATGTGTATGAATATATTAATTCATATAAGTATTCATTAGAAAACATATATCATATAGATATAGAAAAAACTGATATTTCGTATGGAAATAATATTTATAATTTCAGTTATAGAGATGTTAATTACTATAGAGCGGAAACTGAAATATTATTGAATCAATTGAAAGAATCATTGGAGCTAAAACGCAAAATTATAATATTAGGTGGATCTGAAGAAAATGCTAGAAAAATTTCAATTCTGCTTACAGATAATGATATTAATCATAGATATTCAAAAGCTCTAGAAAATGTACAATTTGGAGAAATTGTTGTAACTACTGGAGCTTTGAGCTCTGGATTTGAATGTAAAGATACAAAGTTATTGGTTATAAGTAGTGATGAGTTTTTTATAGCTAAAACTAAAAAAAGAAAATCTAGTAAAGTATTTAAAGAGAGCGAAAAAGTTGTTTTTGCTGATTTAAAAATTGGTGATTATGTTGTTCATAAAATTCATGGAATTGGGCAATATATAGGTGTAAATACAATAAAAACTGAAAATGTAACAAAAGATTATATTAAAATTAGATATAAAAATGATGATATTTTGTACGTTCCAACAAGTTCATTAGATACAGTTAGAAAATATGTTGGCGGAGAAGCGGCTCCTAAAATTTATAAATTAGGTGGAAAAGATTGGTCAAATACGAAAGCTAAAGTTAAAAGCAATTTGCGTGAAGTAGCAAAAGAATTGATTGAATTATATGCAAAACGTCAAAAAGTAAGAGGTCATGCTTTTTCAAAAGATAATGAATGGCAAAGTCAATTTGAAAATAGTTTTCAATATAATGAAACAGATGATCAACTTCGTTGTATAGAAGAAGTTAAAAAAGATATGGAGAATGAAAAACCTATGGATAGACTTCTTTGTGGTGATGTTGGTTATGGAAAAACTGAAGTCGCAATAAGAGCTGCATTTAAAGCTGTAATGGACCAAAAACAAGTTGTTTACTTAGTTCCAACAACAGTTTTGGCAGATCAACAATATGAAAATTTTAAAGAGCGTATGAAGGAATATCCAATTAGAGTTGAAGTGTTAAATAGATTTAAAACTAAAAAAGAGCAAGATGAGATTGTTAAAAAATTAAAACTTGGAGAAATCGACGTAGTTATTGGAACACATAGAGTTTTGAGTCAGGATGTTGAATTTAAAGATTTGGGGCTTTTGATTATTGATGAAGAGCATAGATTCGGTGTTAAAGATAAAGAAAAGATAAAACAATATAAGGCAACTGTAGATGTATTAACAATGACAGCAACACCAATCCCAAGAACTTTGCATATGTCAATTGTGGGTGTAAGGGATATGTCTGTTATATATGAACCACCACAAAATAGAAGGCCAGTTCAAACTTATGTTATGGAATATGATGCAGAAGTTGTAAAAGAAGCTATAACAAAAGAGCTTGAACGTGGTGGGCAAGTATTTTATTTGTATAATAATGTTGAAGGTATTGAAAAAAAATCTTTAGAAATAGCAAATTTAGTAGATGAAGCAAAAGTTAGTTTTGCACATGGAAAAATGACTGGTAAAGAAATTGAAGAAATAATGTTTGATTTTGTAAGTCAAAAGACAAATGTTTTAGTATGTACAACAATATTAGAATCAGGAATTGATATACCAAATGCAAATACAATAATTGTTGAAAATGCAGAGCGATTAGGATTAGCACAGTTATATCAAATAAGAGGAAGAGTTGGACGTAGTAATAAACAGGCATATGCTTATATTATGTATAGACGAGATAAAGTTTTGTCAGAGATTGCAGATAAAAGGTTAAAATCAATAAAAGAGTTTACAGAATTTGGTTCAGGGTTTAAAATAGCAATGAGAGATTTGGAAATAAGAGGGGCAGGAAGTTTACTTGGAGAAATTCAACATGGTCATATGGAACAAGTAGGATATGATATGTATTGTAAATTATTAGATGAAGTAGTAAAAGAAATGCAAGGATATGATATACAAGAAGATATTGATGTTCAAATTGATCTTAATATATCAAGTTATATTCCAGATGAATTTATTAGTGATTCAAGTCAAAAAATAGAAATATACCAAGATATAGCATTATGTTCAACAGAAGAGCAAATACAAGATATTATAGATGAAATAATAGATAGGTATGGAGTAATGCCAGATGAATTAGAAAATCTTATAGAAATAGCAAGAATAAAAAATCTTGCAAAAGAAGCAAATGTAATTAAAATAGCTCAAAAAGGTGAAAATTTTGTATTTTATTTTAATCAGAAAAAATTTGACATGGATATATCAGCATTGGTAGAAAAATATAAAAACAACATTATGTTTTCACAAGCAAAAGATCCATATATTACATTAAGAATAAAAGAAAACGTTGATAAGAAAAAATTAGAAGCTATAAAAGAATTTTTAAAATAAAAGGTGGTGGTGGAAACCGGGACGGTTCTCTTTTCCACTTTTGTGGAAAAGAGACCCGTCCCGGTTTCCACCATAGAGAAGAAAGGAATTTTAGTATATGCAAGTTATAACAAGTAAGGATAATGAATTAGTTAAAAGTGTTAAAAAGCTTAAAGAAAAAAAATATAGAGATGCTTATAACAAGTATATTATTGAAGGAGTCAAGTTAGTTGGAGAAGCTATTCAAGAAAATGCAGAGATTGAGTGCGTTATTATATGTGAAGATTGCATGAAGGAAGAAATTTTTGACAAAAAATTAATGTATGAAATTGCTAAATTGAATTGTGTTTACGTTAGTGGGAAGGTTTTTTCAACTATAACTGATGTGTCAAATCCTCAAGGAATACTTGCTGTAATAAAAAGAGCTGAAAAGTCTGTTAAGATTAATTATGATGAGGATGTTATTATTGTTCTTGATGGTATACAAGATCCAGGTAATCTTGGAACTATTTTAAGAACGGTTGATAGCGCTAATTTAAAACAAATAGTTATTTCTAATGATACTGCAGATGCTTTTAATGCTAAAGTGGTAAGGTCTACAATGGGGGCAATTTTTAGAGTTAATATAATTGAATCACAAGATTTAATTAAAGATTTGGTTAATATGAAGTCTCATGGTTATGGCGTTGTCGTAACTTCTTTGGATACAAATGATTCTGTTTATGATATTGATTATCATAAAAAGGTTATTGTTATAGGTAATGAAGCTAATGGAGTATCTAAAGAAGTTCAAGAGCTGGCTGATAATAAAGTTAAAATTCCTATGCTTGGAAAAACAGAAAGCTTGAATGCTTCTGTAGCAGCTGGAATTATGATTTATGAATATGTTAGATCAAAATTAGGAAAATAAAATATTAGGAGGAATAGATATGTTAGAAAATAAACCAATAGTTACAATAGAAATGGAAAACGGAGGAATTATTAAATTAGAGCTATATCCAGATAAAGCTCCTGAGACTGTAAAGAATTTTATATCACTTGTTAATAAAAATTTTTATGATGGATTAATCTTCCATAGAACAATTCCTGGTTTTATGGCACAAGGAGGAGATCCTGAAGGATCTGGTATGGGAGGTCCTGGATATAAAATTAAAGGAGAATTTAGAGAAAATAATTTCAATAATGTGATTTCTCATGTTAGAGGTGTTATTTCTATGGCAAGAGGAATGATAAGAGATAGTGCAGGTTCACAATTTTTTATCGTAACAGATGATTCAACATTTTTAGATGGAAAATATGCTGCTTTTGGAATGGTAACAGAAGGTATGGATGTTGTTGACAAAATTGTAAATTCTGAAGTAATTTCAAGAAATCCAAGATCAGAAGGAGCAGATAGACCAATAAATCCGCCAGTTATGAAAAGAGTAACTGTAGATACTTTTGGCATTCAATATGAAGAGCCAACAAAATTATAATTTTTTAGCACAGTGCAAAATAATAATTTTCGCACTGTGCATTTTTTATATTCTATAATTGATTCTTTGTAGTATTATATATATAATACGTATATATAAGAAAAGGAGAAATTTTATGAGTAAATATACATATATTTTAAAAGATTTGGATTGTGCAAATTGTGCAAATAAAATTCAAAATGAGTTATCAAAAAATAATGAGATAAAAAATGTTAGCGTTAATTTTAATACATTAAAACTAGTATATGAAACAGATACATTAACAAAGGATGATGTTGAAAAAATTGTGCAATCAATAGAGCCTGAAGTTACATTAATTTTACCTAAAAATAGTGATAAAAAGAAGTCGGTAAATATATTACCTGAATTTATAAGATTAATTGTTGGAATAATTATATCAATATGTGGATTATTTGTTACTATGCCAAGCTGGACTAAATATATTGTAACAGCAGTAGGATATTCAATTTTATTATATAGAACTGTAAAAAATGCAGTGAAATTGTTGGTAAAGAATCACAAAATAAATGAAAATTTCTTAATAACAATTTCTGTTATAGGTGCATATCTAGTAGGAGAGCAATTTGAAGGTTTAATGGTTATAGTGTTATATGAGATTGGAAAAATTTTAGAAAATAAAGCTATTAATCGAACAAGAAAATCTATAGCTGAGCTAATGGATATACGTCCAGAATATGCCAATTTAAAGGTTTCTGAAAATGAAATAAAACAAATTTCTCCAGAAGAAGTAAATATTGGAGATATAATATTAATAAAACAAGGAGAAAAAGTTGCGATTGATGGTGTAGTAGTAAAAGGAGCTGCATCATTAGATACATCATCACTAACAGGAGAAAGCTTATTATCGCACGTATGTGTAGGGGATGAAGTATTATCAGGAAGTATAAATGAGCAAGGGTTTATAGAAATTAAAGTAACAAAAGATTATAAAAACAGTACAGTTAATAAAATATTAGAGCTAGTAGAAAATGCTACAGATAAAAAAGCTAAAACTGAGACTGCAGTGAATAAATTTTCTAAATTTTATACGCCTATAGTATTGTTTTTGGCAATTATTGTAGCAATAGTTTTGCCAATTTTTAATAAAGATATTACATATATGCAAAGTATTTATAGAGCTTTGATTTTCTTAGTAATCTCTTGCCCTTGTGCTATAGCAATATCAGTTCCACTTAGCTATTTTTCAGGTATTGGTAAATCTTCAAAATGTGGAGTTCTAATAAAAGGTAGCGATTATTTAGATTCTTTAAGAAATATTAAGGAAATTGTGTTTGATAAAACTGGAACTTTAACTAAAGGAAAATTTGAAATTAGAAAAATAGAAACATTTGATAAAAACTATTCAGAAGAAGAGATATTAAGATATGCTGCAATTGGTGAACATTTTTCAAATCATCCGATTGCTAAATCAATATTAAAATCTGCTAAAGTTGATTTTAATAAAGAAGATGTTAAAGATTTTGAAGAGCTAAAAGGAAAAGGTTTAAGATATAAATTTGAAGGTAAAACTATATTAGTTGGAAATTCAGTATTAGTAGATTATACAAAAGATAAAACTGAAGGAACAAAAATATTTGTAAAATTAAATGATACTGTAATAGGAGCGATTAGCTTAGCAGATACAATAAAAGAAGGAACTAAAGATTCTTTAGATAAATTAAAAGAGCAGAATATAAATATTAGAATTTTTACAGGAGATAATAATAGAATTGCTTCAAGAGTAGCAGAAGAGCTTGAAATAGCTAATTTTCAGTCTGAAATGTTACCCGAAGATAAATATAAGGCCGTAGAAAAAATAATTAAAAAATATGAAAAGACAAATGATAAGGTAGCTTTTGTTGGTGATGGAATAAATGATTCTCCAGTACTTGCTTTGTCAGATATTGGAATATCTATGGGTGGAGTAGGAGCACATTCTGCAATTGAAGCATCAGATGTAGTTATAATGACTGATTCAATTGAAAAAATAAATGAAGCCATAGAAATTTCAAAGAAAACTAATAAAATAATTAAACAAAATTTAGTTTTTGCAATTTCAATAAAAATAATTATTTTGATACTAAGTACTATAGGGTTTGCAGGAATGTGGCAAGCAATTTTTGCAGATGTTGGAGTTACATTGTTAACAATACTTAATACATTAAGAATATTAAAATAGTTTACATCATATATATTTAATAAAAAGTTTTATCGAAAGGGATTATTATGAATTTAAGTGAACTTAAGATAGGTCAAAAAGCTAAAGTACTAAAGTTAAATATTCTAAGCAAAGAGATAAGAAGGCATTTATTAGATATGGGGTTAACAAGAGGGGCTGAAGTAAAAATTAAAAAGATTGCACCTTTAGGTGATCCAATTGATATTGAGTTAAGAGGTTACGAGCTGTGTATAAGCAAAAATGATTTAAAGCAAATTGAAGTGGAGGTAATCGATTAATGAAAGTTGGATTAGTTGGAAATCAGAATAGTGGTAAAACAACTATTTTTAATTGCTTAACTGGGATGAATGCGAAAATTGGAAATTGGCCAGGTGTTACAATTGAGAAAAAATCTGGAATTATAAGAAATACTAAGCACGAAATTACGGATTTACCAGGAATTTATTCTTTAAGTCCTTATAGTTTGGAAGAAGATGTGGCCAGAAAATATATTTTTGAAGAGCATCCAGATGTTATTATAAATATTGTGGATGCCACATCTTTAGAAAGAAGTTTATATTTAACAACACAATTGATGGAACTTGATACTAAAGTAATTGTAGCTTTAAATATGTGTGATATATTAGAAAAAAAGGGAATTTATATTGATACAAAAAAATTAGAGCAAATGTTAGGCGTTAAAATTTTTAAAATTTCTGCTTTGAAAGAAATTGGTATAGATGAGCTTGTGGCTGAAATAGATAGAATAGAGGATTATAAAAGAGCAAATATTTATGATAAAAAGATTGAAGATGCTATATTGAATATTAATAAAAATGTCAATGAAGAGCATAGTAGATTTATTAGTGTAAAATTGTTGGAAAATGATGAAAGATTTAAAAAATATAAAAATGATGCAGTTCAGAATATAGTTAATAAGATTCTATCTGAGTATGATACAGATTTAGAAGAAGTGATTGCAACAGAGCGCTATGATTTTATTGAAACAGTAAAATTATTAACTTTCAAAAAAACGAAAGTTAAAGAAAGTCAATCTTATAAATTAGATAGAATATTTTTAAATAAGTGGTTGGCATTTCCAATATTTGCTATTATTATGTTTTTAGTATATTACTTATCTGTGGGAGTTGTAGGAGCCGCAACTACTAATTTTATGGGGAATGCTGTAGAAGGTTTAAGTAAAGGTGTGGAAAATATTCTTAATAATATGTATGCATCTGACTGGGTAATTAGCCTTGTTGTGGATGGAATTATTTCAGGTGTTGGCTCAATTCTAGGTTTTATTCCACAATTAACGATTTTATTTTTGTGTATAGCATTACTAGAAACGACTGGTTATATGGCAAGAATAGCTCTATTATTGGACAAAACGTTCAGCAAAATTGGATTAAGTGGAAAAAGTTTAATTCCATTTATAGTAGGCTCAGGTTGCTCTGTTCCTGGAATAATGGGGACAAGAATTATTGAAAATCAAAAGGAACGTGAAATTACAAGTGTGCTTGTTCCTTTTATTCCATGTAGCGCTAAATTGCCAATAATAGCATTATTTTCAGGCTATTTTTTTAAAGAAAATTCTGGGCTAGTTTCTGCTTCATTATACTTTTTAGCAATTGTGATTATTATTGTTTCAGCATTTGGTATTTCTAGATTGACGGGGAATACAAAGAAAAATACATTTATAAGTGAATTACCAGAATATAAAGTTCCAAATGCTAAATATCTAGCTAGAGAGGTTATAGATAAAGTAAGCTCATTTATAAAAAGAGCTGGAAGCGTGATTTTAGTTTGCTCTGTTATAATTTGGTTTTTATTGTCATTTTCTTTTAAATTAGAATATGGTGTAAATATAGAAAATAGTATTTTAGCTGATATAGGAAGACTAATATCTTGGATTTTTTATCCAATGATTGGTCAGAATAATTGGGGAGCAACAGTTTCTGCTATTCAAGGTCTGGTGGCAAAAGAGCAAGTTGTATCTTCAATGGCTGTGATTTCAGGGTTAGCAGAAAATGCCAAATCAAGTAGTGAAATATTTGCAAGTGGAACTCTTTTTTCTAGTTTTACAGGAGCATCTGCATATGCATTTATGATTTTTAATTTATTTAGTGCACCATGTTTTGGAGCAATTGGAGCAATGAAAAAAGAGCTAGGTTCAAAGAAAAAATTGATTTGTGCTGTTAGTTTTCAAACAATTTTGGCTTGGATTTTAGCAACGATTGTATATCAAATAGGTAGAAGAATTGAAATAGGTAGTTTAAAAGCAGCAGATATTGCAATTTTAGTAAGTATTATATTAGTAATAATTATTATTTTGATAAAAAAATTAAATAATAAAAATAGAGGTTGTGCAGAGTGTCCTTATTGCGATTCATGTAACAAAAATGTAATAAAAATGTAATAAAAATGCAATAAAAATATAATGAAAATAAAGCATATTATGAGTTATAATCATAAATAATATAAACAAAAGAAAGGAAGAAAGAGATTATGAAAAAGATTATTAAGATTACTTTTATAGTAACAATTTTAACAGTATTTTTTAGTAGCTTTTGTAATACATTTGCAGCAGAAAATAAAGTTGACATTAGCAAATCAGCTACTGAATTAGATGAAAAATTACAAACAGAAGTAACATTAACAGTTCCAACAAAAATCCCAAAAATTAAAAGAGATATAGTATTAATATTAGACGCTTCTGATTGTATAAGCTTTACTCAATCATCACTAGTTACATTGTTAAAAGATATTAAGGAAGAAATACAAGGTACTAATGAGGAAATAAAAGTAGGAGTTGTTGTATTTAAAGGAAATGCAACAAGCTTAGGATGGAAGGATATTAATGATTTCGATGCAGAAGATATCGTTAATCAAGTTGATGCAGTTAAAGCAAGCGGTGAATTAGCATCACATGGAACTAATATACCATCTGCATTTTTAGCAGCTCAAGATTTATTAAAGGCTGATACAGATGTTACAGATGATAAGAAAACAGTATTTTTCTTAAGTGATGGAATAACTTATTTATTTACAAAAAATAGAGATTGCAAAACTGACTATGATGTTTCATTGGGTCTTACAAAGGGTCCAGAGGATAGAGGTTATGGAGATTTAGGAAAAAATGCTAGTGAATGGCAAGCAATTTTTGATAGCATAGAAGCAAATTATCCATATTATGTAAGTGAAAATTCAGATGATGATTATGCATTTAGTTATAGTGGATGTTATACTAAGCAAATACCAGATTTGATAACTATGAATAAAATATTGCCAGATTCTCCTGTAGAGGGATCAACAAGATTAATAAATAATGTTGAAATGTCATTATATCAAGCAAATTTATATTATCAAGAGCTAGTTGATAAATATTCTTGCTATGCCATCAGAGTTGGAGAGATAAATGAAACTTATAAATGGGGTAAAGATTTCATGGATTATTTAGCAGAAAGCAATGCTAGTGATTATAGTGAAATTGGAAAAGAATTTTTAAATTTAATTAGTGAAGAAAGTTATATTTATGATGAAATTGGAAAATCTGAAGATTTTGATTTTGATATTATAAATGCTCCTGAAATGTTTAATGTTTGTTCAAATGATGGTCAATTACCAAGAGTTCAAATCAGTGAAAATGAATATGGATTTGGAGAAGGCTTTGAAAAAGATGGAAAAATTTATTATCCTTATGAATTAGAATATCATCCTGAAACAGATAATGAGCCAGAACATTTGATTTGGAAGATTAATAAAATAATAAAAGAGTATAATTCTATCGAATTTAAATATAATTTGAAGTTAAAAGAATATAAAGATGGTGTAGATTTATATACAAATAATAAAGCTATATTATATACAAATAATGGTGATGACACATATAATACAATAAACTTTGAAAAACCAGTTTTACAATTGGAAAGTGAAAATACTAATGAAAATGAAAATTCTGAAAATAATGAAACTGAAAATAAAAGCAATAACCCTAAAGCAGGTGATGCAATAATTATTTCAGTTGGTGTTTTAGCAATAGCATGTATTTCAATATTAGTAATTCGCAAAAAACAACAAAATAATAAATAATTAAATAAATAATTAATTACAGTATTTAAAATAAGTAAATATAATAATAAAAAAGGCTCTTAGATGTTTAATACATTTGAGGGCTTTTTATAATAGATATATATAGGAATATATAAATATTAAAGTTGAATAATAAAACTTTTTATGATAATATATAATTTATAAGCAAAAATAGAAAAATTGAAAAAATAAAAATAGAAAAAATAAAAATAGAATAAGAGGCAGATATATATGAAAAAAATAAATTGGAAAAAATGTTTAAAAATAGTATTATCAGTGTTATCAGTAGCACTATTTGTAGGTTTAATTATATATTTATTACCAACAATGAAAGGGATTTTAACACAAGAAGGAAGAGTAGAATTTAAAGCAAAATTAGATAGTATGGGAATGGGAAAATTTTGGGTATTAATTGCATTACAATTTGCACAAATATTATTAGTATTTTTACCAGGAGAGCCATTAGAAATATTAGCAGGACTATGTTATGGAACTATAGGCGGAACAATATTTATAATGGTAACAGTTTTTATAACAACAGCACTAATATTTTATTTAGTAAGAAAATTTGGAAAATCATATGTAGAGCATTTTTTCAAAAAAGAAAAAATAGAAAAAATAGAAAATAGTAAGTTTTTCAAAGATTCCAAAAATATAGAGCTAATAATGATAATCCTATTTTTAATACCGGGAACACCAAAAGATTTACTAGTATATTTAGGCGGATTATTACCAATAAAACCTTTAAGATTTATCTTAATATCAACATTTGCAAGATTTCCATCAGTAATATCATCAACACTAGCAGCTTCAAATTTAATGGATGGAAATATAATGGGAAGCATCATAATATATGCAACAACATTTATTGTTGCATTTGCAATAGTATTTATAGTAAATAAATTTGATAAAAACAAAATAACAGAAGAAGCAATAAAAGCAATGAAATAGTGGAATTGGGGACGGTTCTCTTTTCCACTTTTTTTCTATTGAAATTTGAAAATTATTGTGATAGTATAACCACAGTGATTAAAAGTATAGTTTAAAATTCAAAGGAGAAGGATGTTTTATGAAAGTTTCAATATTAGGATCAAGTAAGCCAGAGTTTAAATTGAGCAAGGAAGAGGCTATTAATTTTGGAGGTAAATCAGCTGGTATTTGTTATATGCCCGGAGATATAGATACATTATTTTCAGAGCCAGAAGAAAAGACTATTAAAAGAGCAAATATGACATTGGGTTCAGGACACCATAGTGTATTTGACCATACTACATATAATTTAGCTTTGGAAGGAATTCCTAAAATATTAGCAATGATTTTGAATAATGAAAAAATGTATACAACTTCTGAAAAATCAGCGAGATATACGAAAATGACACCTTCTGAAAGAGAAGCTGAGTTGTATGAAAAATGGATTGAAATATATAAAGCTGAAATTGCTAAGACATATCCTGAAATAGATGAAAAAAAGTGTAAGAAATTAGCTCAGGAAAATGCAAGATATTTAATAAGTGTTTTTACTCCTGCTACAACAATGGAGTATTCAGTAAGTTTAAGACAATTGAATTATATTGTGCATTGGTTTGAAAATTTTATAAAAAATGAAGATGATACAGAGTTTAATAAAATGTTAAAACCATATTTACAAGAATTTATAAACAGTGTATCTGATTTAATAATTCCTGAATTAAATACTGATATAAAAGGAAGAAAAATTTCATTATTTGATACTAGAAAAACAAGAAATGAGGAATTTGGAGAAAATTATTGTACTACATATTTAGGAACATTTGCACAATATGCACAAAACCAAAGACATAGAACTTTGCAATGTCAAATTAGATTATTAGATAATCCACAATTTTTTGTTCCAAAAATTATCGAGAATAATGAAAATTTAAAATCAGAGTGGCTAAAAGATATAAATAGTTTATCAGATTTATATCCACAAGGAATGCTTATCCAAATAAATGAAAGAGGTACAGCAGAAAACTTTATACTAAAATGCCAAGAGAGAGCTTGTGGTTGTGCACAGCTTGAAATAATGGATCAAACTTTGAAAATAATAGATAAATATATTTCTGCAGTAAAAGATACAAATGAAGATATTTATCAATTATTATTACCTTATAGCAAAGGCGCAAGATGTACATATCCAGGATTTAAATGTACTGCACCATGCATGTGGGGAGCTAAGAATGCTATAACAAGATTAATATAAATTTTATCAAAATCAACATTCCAATTTCGGAATGTTGATTTGTTTTTTAGTGAATGTATATTTTTCCATATATTACTCATAATAATAGAAATTATTTAGGGAGGTTTTTTATGAAAAAATATGTTGCTATTGAATCAATTCATGCTGTTGAAATATTAGATTCTAGAGGGAATCCTACTATACAAGTAGAAGTTGAATTAGAAGATGGAAGTAGAGGAGTGGCTGCAGTTCCTTCAGGAGCTTCTACAGGAAGTTTTGAAGCTGCAGAATTAAGAGATGGTGATGAAACAAGATATTTTGGAAATGGAGTTAAAAAAGCTGTTGATCTTGTAAATTATACGATTGCAGATGAGTTATTAGGTGAAAATGCACTTAATCAAACTGAAATTGATAATATTATGATTGCTTTAGATGGAACTCAAAATAAAATTGCATTAGGAGCAAATTCAATTTTGGGAGTATCGATAGCAGTAGCAAGGGCTGCAGCAGATTCTTTAGGAATCAGCTTATACAATTATTTAGGTGGAATAAATGCAAGAGCATTGCCATTACCAATGATGAATATACTAAATGGAGGAAAACATTCTGATAATAATATTAGTATTCAAGAATTTATGATTGTTCCTGTAGGAGGAGCTGATTTTGAAGAATATATGGAAATTGGAGTAAATGTTTATAAGAGCTTAAAAAATGTTTTAAAAGAGAAAGGATATTCTGTTGGCATTGGCGATGAAGGTGGTTTTGCACCAGATTTACCAAATGAAGAATATGCTTTAGATTGCATAATGGAAGCTATAAGAAAAGCTGGATATTCTGCTGGGAAAGATGTTGCAATTGCTTTAGATATTGCAGCATCAGAAATGTTGCAATCAGCTATGGATATTGAGAAAGAAGGATATTTATTTTGGAAAAGTAATATTTTGAAAAATAGAGATGAAATGATTGATTATTTAGAAAAATTATGTGATAAATATCCTATAATATCAATAGAAGATGGCTTAGCAGAAGATGATTGGGATGGATGGAAAAAGTTAACGCAAAGATTAGGTGAAAAAGTACAATTAGTTGGTGATGATCTTTTTGTTACTAATTTAGATAGATTAGAGCATGGAATAGAAAATAATGTGGCAAATGCTATATTAATTAAACCTAATCAAATCGGTACAATATCTGAAACTCTAGAAACAATAGAGCTAGCAAAACAATCTGGATATAATGTTGTAATTTCTCATAGATCAGGAGAAACGGAAGATACTTTTATAGCAGATTTAGCTGTTGCTGTTAATGCAAGCCAGATAAAAACAGGTGCACCTTGTAGAACAGATAGAGTTGCAAAATATAATAGATTATTAACAATTGAAGATGAATTATAGGAAGCTTTACTAAAAAGCTTTAAAAACTTGACCTAGAGCTATATAAATGATATATTGAATAAAAAATTGAAGAGGATAAAAGTATGAGTGACATTTGGGATAAATATACAAATACTGAAGATTTAAAAGCATTAGACTACACTGAGAAGAAAATTTTGGCAGAAGATATTCGTCAATATATTATAGATATAGTTTCAAAAAATGGAGGGCATTTGGCTTCAAATTTAGGAATTGTAGAGCTTACAATTGCCCTTCATAGTGTGTTTAATACTCCAGATGATAAAATAATATGGGATGTTGGACATCAAACATATGTACATAAAATTTTGACTGGAAGAAAAGAGCTTATGAAATCATTGCGCCAATTTGAAGGTATTTCAGGTTTTCCAAAAACATCTGAATCAGAATATGATTGTTTTAATACGGGGCATAGCAGTACTTCTATTTCGGTTGCTTTAGGAATGGCAAGAGCAAGAGATATAAAAAAAGAGCCTAATAGTGTAATAGCAGTAATTGGAGATGGTGCTTTAACAGGTGGAATGGCATCTGAAGCGTTAAATGATGCAGGTGCTAGTAAATCCAATATAATAGTTATTTTAAATGATAATGAAATGAGTATATCAAAAAATGTTGGTGGAGTATCAAGTTTATTAGGAAAAATGAGAACTAAAAAATGGTATACAACAACAAATGAGAAATTAAAAAATGGAATTGGAAGAATTCCGAAAATTGGAAAAGGTTTGGTAAGATTTTCTTCAAAAATCAAGAAAAGTATTAAGCAAATGTTTATTCCAAAAATGTATTTTGAAGATATAGGGTATACATATTTAGGTCCAGTAGATGGTCATAATATAGAAAATATTGAGCAGATATTAAAACAGGCAAAAAAATGCAATGGCCCAGTATTGATTCATGTAATTACTAAAAAAGGAAAAGGTTATAAATATGCAGAAGAGAATCCTTCTAGATTTCATGGCACATCAGCTTTTGATAAAGAAACAGGTGAGTTAGTAAAGAAAAAAAGTATGGATTATTCACAAGTTTTTGGCGAAAAATTATTGGAGCTAGCTGAAAAAAATGAAAATATTGTTGCTATAACAGCTGCAATGGCTGATGGAACGGGACTCTCAGAATTTAAAAATGCATATCCGGATCGATTTTTTGATGTTGGAATTGCTGAACAACATGCTATAGGCATGGCTGCAGGAATGTCAAAAAGCGGACTGATACCAATTGTTCCAATATATTCTTCATTTTACCAAAGAGCTTATGACCAGGTAATTCATGATGTTTGTATGCAAAATCTACATGTAATTATGTGTGCTGATAGAGCAGGAATTGTTGGGAATGATGGTGAAACACATCAAGGATTATTAGATATGGCAGCATTTTCAATAATTCCGAATTTGACTATTATGGCACCAAAAGATTTTGAAGAGCTAAGGCAAATGATGGATTTTGCAGTTAATTACAAAGCTTCAATTTTTATTAGATATCCAAGAGGTGGGGAAGGCAATATTAAATTTGAATCGCATGAAAAAATAGAGCTAGGAAAATCTGAGATAATAAAAAATGGGTCAGATATGACTATTATAGCAATTGGAAAAATGGTTGAAAGAGCTGTGGAAGTATCCCAAGAGCTATCAAAACTAAATGTTGATGCAGAAATAATTAATGTTAGATTTTTAAAACCATTTGATGATAAGAAGATAATTGAGTCTATAAATAAAACCAAAAATGTTATTACAATTGAAGATGGACTATTACGAAGCGGATTAGCATCAACAATAAAAGAATTAATTATTGAAAATCATTTAGAAAATATTGAAATTAAAAGTTTTGGATATGATGATACATATGTAAAACAAGGATCAGTAAAAGAAATTGAAGAAT
Organism: Clostridia bacterium; assembly: GCA_045643465.1. Taxonomy (GTDB): domain Bacteria; phylum Bacillota; class Clostridia; order TANB77; family CAG-508; genus CAG-492. The sequence continues at coordinate 36,453 of JAZUKV010000010.1, forward strand.
TATATCATTTAGATGCGAAATCTATTGTTAAAAATTCTTTAAAATTTGATGAAAATATGATTTTAAAGAAATAAAATTGGAGTATTATATGGACAAAAAAAGTATTTTAGATAAGTATAAAAAAAATGAAGAAAAATTATTGGTTTCAAAGTTTTTGGATAAGATAGAGCATGTTACTAAAACAAATAAAATAGAAACAACAGATTTTCTTAATGAACTTGAACAAAATATAATAAAAAAAGTAAGCAATTTAATTCAATATGATAATTTGGTTTTCTATGGTGGAAATGTAAAATCAGATAGAAAAATAGTAATTATATATCCAGAAAAAATGAAAGAGATTTTTGATAGCGATAATTTTAAATATGATACGATTTTATCATGTTTTAGAATTATAATTCCTAAAATAGATAGAGCAAATTTTAATCATAGCATATATTTAGGTGGAATTATAAAATTAGGAATTAATAGGGCAAAAATCGGCGATATTTTAGTATATGATGAAGGTGCAGATATTATTGTAAAAAAAGAAACAGAAAAGTTTTTAATCGGAAATATTAAAACCTTAAATCGTTTTAGTAATTCAGAAATTTCTTTAATCAAGTTAGATGAAATGGTGAATTATAAAAAAGAATTTCAAGATATTAAAATTATAACATCATCTTTAAGATTAGATAATTTGGTATCTGAATTAGCAAAAACTTCTAGAAATAAGGCGTGTGAGATATTAGAGCAAGAGCGAGTTTTCGTTAATTATCAAAATGAAACGAAGGCTACAAAGCAAATAAAAGAAAAAGATGTAATTACAATAAGAGGTAAAGGGAAATTCATATTAGACGAAATTATAGGAAATACTTCAAAAGGAAATGTTATAATGAATATTAAAAAATTCATATAATAGCATTGCAATTTTATTTTGTTAATATATAATCAAGATGAAAAAAGTCAAAATTTGACGAACGAAAAAAATTGAATTTTCAAAAAAAATAAGATAAAATGTGGAGGAAAACATGGCAAAAATAATAGATGGTAAAGAGCTTGCAAAAAAAATCAGAATGGAATTAAAAATAGAAGTAGATGAACTTCGCACAAAAAATATAGTTCCAAAATTAGCAGTAATAATGGTTGGTGAAGATAAAGCATCAAAAGTGTATGTTAGAAATAAGAGCAAAGCATGCGAAGAAATTGGTGTTGAATTTGAAGAATTTTTATTAGAAGAATCAACAACAATGGAGAAGCTTTTAAATTTAATAGATGAACTAAATAATAGAGCTGATATTCACGGAATACTATTACAAAGCCCGATTCCAAAGCATTTAGATATAAGTAAAGCATTTAATAGAATTGATTATAGAAAAGATGTTGATGGATTTAATCCAATAAATGTTGGAAAACTAGTAATAGGGCAAGATTCATTTATTTCATGTACACCTTTTGGTGTAATAAAAATGCTAGAGGAATATGGAATTGATATTGAAGGGAAACGTGCAGTTGTAATAGGTAGAAGTAATATTGTAGGGAAACCATTATCACAATGCCTACTTGCTAAAAATGCGACTGTTACAGTATGTCATTCAAGAACTAAAAATATTCAAGAAGAAACATCAAGGGCTGATATATTAATAGCAGCTTTAGGAAAACCTAAGTTTGTTACAGCAGATATGGTAAAAGATGGAGCAGTTGTAATTGATGTTGGAATTAATAGAAATGATGAAGGAAAATTAGTAGGAGATGTTGATTTTGAAAATGTAGAGCCTAAGGCTTCATATATAACACCAGTTCCAGGGGGAGTAGGACCTATGACAATCGCAATGTTAATGCATAATGTTGTAAAAGCTGCGAAATTACAAAATAATATATAAAAATTTTTAGGGGAATTTATATTAAATGTATAAATTCTCTTTTTTTTATAAGAAAAGAAGGAGCATAAATGGAAGAAAAACTTTATTGGATTTGGATATCAAGAATGGAAAATATGTATTATGAGATTTTTGAATTATTAATAAATGAATTTAAATCATTAGAAGGGATTTGGAATGCTAAAATAGAAGATTTTATTAGATTGAATTTAGTTACAATAATTCCACCAAAATTATTAAATGATATTTTTAACTGTAATTATAGAAAAAATTTAGTGGAGTATTATAAATATATGAAAAACAACCAAATTAATATTGTGTCATGTTTTGATAAGGAATATCCGTTGAAACTACATTTTATTGAGAATAAGCCAATTGTATTATATATTAAAGGAAATCTAGCATGCATAAATAAAGAATCTGCTGCTATAGTTGGATCAAGAAATTGTAGCCAGTATGGGATACAATGTACGAAAAAAATCGTAAAAAAATTAGCTCAAAAAGATGTTATTATAATAAGTGGACTTGCAAGAGGTATTGATAGTACTGCTCATTATCAAGCAATTAATACTAAATGCAAGACAATTGCAATAGTAGGGACAGGTTTAGATAGTGTATATCCAAAGGAAAATAAAACACTTGCAGAAGATATAGTAAAAAGTGGAGGGGCAATTATTTCTGAATTTATAGTAGGTACAAAAGCTGATAAAAGAAATTTTCCTAGAAGAAATAGAATTATTAGTGGAATGGCAAACTCAGTTATTGTAGTTGAAGCAAGTGAGAAAAGTGGCTCATTAATTACAGCAAATTTTGCAATCAATCAGGGAAAAGAGGTATGGGCAGTTCCTGGTAATATATTTAATTATACAGCTAGAGGCACAAATAAATTAATACAGGATGGTGCGAATGTGATAACAGAAGTGGATGATATATTAAATTCTACAATGTCGAACTAACGGTAATTATGTCGATGAAAAATGATTGACTTTTCAGAAAAATGATATTATTATCTAGTTACAAATTTCAAAAAATTTTATTTTCAAAAATAAGTTTATTTCAAAAAATTTATTCAAAAAAAATTCCAAATTTTAAATTAATTAAATATGAAACGAGGTGAATTATTGAAAAGCAAAGCGCTAAAAAAAGGTTTTAGTGTTTTTATAATTATAGTTAGTTTTATTTGCATTATTTTATATTTGTATATTTTTTATAGAAATAAGATGAAAAGTAATAATTTATTAAATAAAGTTAATTCTATAGTAAATCAAAATATTGTTTATTCTAATAATCAAGATGTAGTTAAAAATTCAGAGCAAGAAATATTTTCAGTAGAAAAATTATATGAAGATAATAATTTAATAGGAAAGATAATGATTCCAAAGATAAATATTGAAGCTCCAATAAAAGAAGGAACAAGCCAAGAAATATTAAAAGAAGCAGTTGGACATTTTTCTTCTACAAATTATTGGAATGGTAATGTTTGTTTAGCTTCACATAATAGAGGAAGTTATGCTCATTATTTTTCAAAATTGAATAGATTAAAAAATGGGGATGAAATTATATATCAAACAAAATTAGGAACAAGAATTTATAAAGTAAGTCAAATAAAAGAAATTTCAGAGCAAGATGTTTCTGTTTTAAACGAAACATCTGAAAATACTATAACTTTAATAACATGTATAACGAATAAACAAAACAAAAGATTATGTGTGAAAGCTATAGAAAAAAGTTTTTAAAATAAAAAGGAAAGGTGAATTTATGAAAATAATATATAAATTAATTTTAGCAATTTTAGTTGTATTAGTAGCAATTTTTACAAATTATGAAATGAAAAGTTTAGCAGTAGAGCAAGGAGATTCTGTATATTTAAGCAGAGCAGAAAAAGGATTTTACTCTATACAATGTTGGAATGGTTCAGAGTGGATATATGTCACATATAGCAGAACATATTATACAGATAATGATGGAGTTCAAAGAATTGCATATTGTTTAAATCCAGAATTAAAAGGAATTGGATGGATATCAGGTGAATTTGACGGATATAATGTGAAATTGGAAAATTTATTATCTGATGAAAAAATGTGGAGAGTAATAATTAATGGTTATCCATATAAAACATATCAACACATGGGAGTTGAAACAGAAGATGATGCATATATAGCTACTAAAATGGCTGTATATGCAATGATGAGAAATTATAGTGTAAATGATATAAAATCATTGTATAGAGCTGGAGAAGATAAAGTGGCAGGAGAAAATATTGAAGACATACAAAGAAGAGGCAACAAAGTAATTCAAGCAATATGTAATTTAGTAGATATTGGATATAATGGTAATGAATCAATACAATATAATGATTTATTTAGTATCAAAAAAATAGGTAACTTGAAAAAATGTGATTATGATGATAATTATTGTGAACAAACTTGTAAGATAAATTCTAAAATAGAAGCAAGCGAGATAGTTGTAGAAAGTTTAACTGATTTTCCAGAAGGAACTAAGATAACTAATGAAGCTTACGAAGAAAAAACTACATTTAAAGGAGGTGATGAATTTAAAATATTAGTTCCGAAAGCTGTTCTTACTAAAAATATTAATGGTAAATTGAATTTTATTGGAAGCTGTGAAAATTATCCAATTTATTATGCAAAATGTGAAATTGGTAATTATCAAAATTATGCGATTTGTACAGATTCATATAGCAAAAATATAAAGTTTAGCACAAATATAAATATGGATATTTCAAAATCTAGTTTAAAGATTGAAAAGATAGATAAAGATTCAAAAGTGCCATTGGAAAATATAAAGTTTTTAGTAAAATACAAAGATGGTGAAGAAATTGGAACTTATAAAACGGATGAAAATGGGTGTATTCATTTAAATGATTTACACCAGGGCATTATTGTAGTTAAAGAATTAGAAACAAATTCTAATTATATTTTAAATGATGCAGATCTAAATATTCCATTAGGTTATGACGAAACAAAAGCTATAACAATAGAGAATGAAATAAAAAAAGGTGCTATCAAAATAATTAAAGTTGATGCTGATAATAATGAATGCAGAATCGAAGGTGTTAAATTTGAGATTTATAATGAAAACAAGGAATTAATTAATTCTATAATAACAAATAAAAACGGTGAGGCACAAATTGATAATTTGCCAATTAATTCTAAATATATAATTAAAGAAGTAGAAACTGCAGATGAATATATATTATCTGAAGATTGTTTAACAATATCATTAGAAGAAAGTGAAACTAAAACAGTAACTTTAAAAAACAGAAAAAAATCAAAAGAAGTATTACCTCGAACTGGTGAATTAGATGTATCCAAATATATGTTAATTATTCCTGCGGTAGGTAATATTGTAGAGAAAAAATTTTTTGTAGATAAAAAGAGAATAAAATGCAAAAAATAAAAATGGTCATGCACAGAAATAAAAAAAATACATATATTTTAATATAACCAAGTTGGAGGTATATGTATGTTAGTACTTTCTGTTTCAGGATTTTTAACATTTTTAAAAACATCATTTTTTATAATTGGATATATTTCAAAAAATAGTTTATTTCCAGAGCCGTTAAGTGCAGAAGAAGAAAAAGAATATCTACAAATGTTAGAAAACGGGGACAAAGAGGCTAGAGCAATACTAATTGAGAGAAATTTAAGATTAGTTGCTCATGTTTGTAAGAAGTATTCAACAAGTAATGTTGAATTAGATGATTTAATATCAATAGGAACAGTAGGATTGATAAAAGGAATTGATAGTTTTAATTATAAAAAAGGTGTTAGACTTGCAACCTATGTTTCTAGATGTATAGATAATGAAATTTTAATGTTTTTTAGAAGTAGTAAAAAAATAAATGCAGAAGTTTATTTAGAAGATACTGTTGGAAAAGATAAAGATGATAATACAGTAAGTCTTCAAGAAGTCCTTGAAAATAGTGAGAGGAGCATAGAAGAAGAAGTTGATTTAAAATTTAAAATTAAAAAATTATACATAAAGATGAAAGAAATTTTGAAAGAAAGAGAATATGGAATTATTTCTATGAGGTTTGGGTTAGATGGAACAAAAGGCAAAACTCAAGATGAAATTGCTAAGATGTTAGGTATATCACGTTCTTATGTTTAGGAACAATCTTATGACTAATATATAACCAAAATAAAAGAGCAATGTTTTTATTTCCATTGCTCAAATAAGATTATCTATTTAATAGATAAATACTAATATTTAAATATGATGCAAATAATATCCATAGTATATATGGAATTTGTAATAATCCAGCTAGCTTATTTTTATTGTAAAATCTTTTTATCATTATAATTACTAGTACTGCTAGCAAAATTATCCATATGAAAGAAAATAATCTCCATTTAAATAAAAAGAAAAATATAGACCAAAAGGCATTAACAAAAAGTTGTAAGTAGTAAATTCGATTTATTGAAAAATCTGTTAGTCTATTTACTTTTAATATTCCATAAGAAATGCCCATTAAAATGTAAAGAATAGTCCATACTATTGGAAATACGATGCTTGGTGGTGCAAACTTAGGTTGGATTAAATTAGAATAATCAATAGATTTTGATATAAGGATTCCAACAATGCCCCCTATAATAACTGGAATCAAAATTGATTTTACATATATTTTTAATTTTGACATGTACAATATACCTCCTTGGTATTTATTGTATTGATTTAAATTTAAAGTATACATATATTTTTTTGTTTTTATCAAGCTCTATTTTTTCAATAAATGTAGTAACAATATTTCTAGTAATCGCTATATTAGAATTAAAAAGTGTGTGTATTTTTTCTAATATATCCATCTGCCATTTTGAATTACTAGATATTTGCTTAGTACTAAGATAATTATTTAATTCATTAATTTTTAGTAATAGATTTTGCTGCTCTGATTTTTTAGAAGAATAAATTCTATTAAAATCTTCTAAAGAGAGTATATCTAAAAGTTTATCATTATATAGTTTATCAATTTGAGATTTTACTTTATTTAGCTGATCTATATAAAAATCTAAATTTTGTTTATATTCTTTATTTTTTAATAAAAAATAATTTCTAGCAAAATCATGTAATTTATTTTTATTATAATTTGAAATTATTAAATCTTTTAAAGTTTGTATTATGAAATTTTCAACATAATCCATTCTAAATGAGTGTGAAAAGCATTTTTGGAAAGTTTTATTGGATATATGTGTGTTACATCTAAAATAATAATAGGTTCCTTGTGATAAATGTCTTGAAGTGCATCCCATTTTTTGATTGCATTCATGACAATAAACAAGACCTTTTAATAAATAGTCATGATTTTTTATTCGAGTTTGTTTTCTTAAATTTATCATTTCATTTGCTTTTTGAAATGTTTTTATATCAATTATTGGTTTATGAGTATTTTTTACGATTATCCAATTTTCTTTAGATAAACGCATATTTTTTTTCGATTTATAATTTATTTTTTTCATTCTACCTTGAACCATATTTCCAATATAGACTTCATTTTGTATTATTTCTCTGATTCTAGTATCAGACCAAGTTGAGCTTTGTTTTGCTACTTTTTGTCCATGTAAAATTGCATATTGAGATGGAGTAGGAACATTTTCTTGATTTAACTTGTTGGAAATTTTTCTGCAAGTATTTCCAGAAGCGGCCTCAAAAAAAATTTTTTCTATAATTGGTTGAGCTTCTTTATCTATAAACAATTTATTTGGAAATTTTTTATTTAATTTATAACCAAAAGGAGCTTTACTTCCAATAAATAGTCCTAAATATTGTTTGTTATGTTTAACTACTTTAATTTTATTTGATATATCTTTGGCATACATATCATTAAAAACAGCTCTAAAGGGAGTTAAATCATTAGAGGCTGTATCTTCTCCAGTATCAATATTATCAAGTAAAGAAATATATCGTACATGGTTTTCAGGGAAAAATTTTTCGAGATAATATCCAGTTAGAATATAGTCACGGCCAAGTCTAGAAAGATCTTTAGTAAGCACCATATTAATTTTTTTATCTTGAATATCTTGTATTAGTTTGTTAAATCCAGGTCTATCAAATGTAGTACCACTAATTCCGTCATCAATGTATTCATCTTGAATAATTAATGAATTTTCTTTTGCAAAATTCTGAAGAATTGATCTTTGATTAGTAATACTTTCAGATTCACCAGGTTTTAAATCTTCTTTTGATAATCTAATATATATAGCAACTTTATAAATTTGAGGATTTAATATCTTTGTTGTAAAATTAAAAATAATTACCCCTAATCAAATTTACAATTATAATAATTTAAATCTAAAAAGTGCTTATATATATCTAACATAATAGTGTTTATATCATCCTTTGTATTATCAAAATAAAAAACATAGTTAATAGAATTATTCATAAAACCTCCTAATTAAATATATGCAAGTATGAATAGTTTAGTCATAAAAATGTTCTTAAGTATCTAGAATTGAGACTAAAGCTATAAATAAACTTGCTAAAGAATTTAAAGAGGAATAATAGTTTGGAAAAAGAAAAAAGCAACTGAATTAAATTCAGTTGCTTTTTAAATTTTGGTGACCCCTACGGGAATCGAACCCATGATTCGGCCTTGAGAGGGCCGCGTCTTAACCGCTTGACCAAGGGGCCAAAATTGAATACTTAATATTTATAACATAAATATTTAATAGAGTCAAGAAAATAGAAAAAAATATTAAAAATAGGAACGGAATTTTTTATTTATTCCGTTCCTAAGTAAAATTTTAAATTATTCAACAGTTACGGACTTTGCAAGATTTCTAGGTTTATCTACATCTAATCCTTTTTCTTTTGATATATAATATGATAATAATTGTAGAGGTATTACGGATAAGATAGGAGAGATAAGTGGATTTGTTTTTTCTATTTTTACAACATTTTCAAAATTAGCATTTTCTAAATCTAAATTAGTAACTATAAATGTTTTTGCTCCACGAGTTATTACTTCTTGAATATTACTTATAGATTTTTCTACAAGAGCTTCATCTGTTAAAATACTAATTACAGTTATGTCTTTTTCAATTAATGCAATAGGGCCATGTTTTAGCTCTCCTGATGCATAAGCTTCAGAATGTATGTAAGAAATTTCTTTTAATTTTAATGAACCTTCTAGTGCAACATTATAATCAGTTCCTCTACCAATGAAGAATACATCTTTTTCATTATATACTTTTTTAGCAAAATCTTTGACAAAATCAATAGTATTTAGTGATGTTTCTATCTTTTTAGGTAAGTCTAAGATATCTTTTTTCAAATTTTCTAAAGTTACTTTATCAGTTCTTTCTAATATTTCGGCAAAGTAAATTGCAAGAATACCTAAAAGAACAACTTGAGAAGTGTATGCTTTTGTTGAAGCAACAGCAATTTCTGGTCCTGCATGAGTATAAATTGTATAATCTGCTTCTCTAGTAATTGAGCTTCCTATAACATTTGAAACTGCTAAAGTTCTAGCTCCTTTTGACTTTGATAATTTTAGTGCTGCTATTGTATCCGCAGTTTCTCCAGATTGACTTATAAAAATGCATAATGTTTTTTCATCAATAATAGGATTTCTATATCTAAATTCTGATGCAACATCAACTTCAACTGGAATATTACATAAATTTTCAATGAATTTTTTTCCTGTTAAACCAGCATGCATAGCTGTTCCACAAGCTACAATAAAAATTTTGTTTATTGTTGATAAATATTCTTTAGAAATATCAATATCACTAAAATCTGTTTTTTCACCTAATTTTAATCTAGATCCTATGGTTTCTCTTATTGCTGTTGGTTGTTCAAATATTTCCTTTAACATATAATCATCATAACCATTTTTTTCAGCAGCTGAAGCAGCCCATTCAATATTTTTAATTTCTTTAGAATGCTCTTTTAACTCTGCATCATAAAATTTGATAGAATTTTTTTCAATAACAGAATATTCATAGTCATCTAATAAATAAAAGTCTCTAGTATATTCAAGTATAGCAGGGATATCTGATGCAATATGATATCCTTCTTTTCCAGCTCCGATAACTAAAGGGCTATCTTTTCTTACAACTATCATTGTATCAGGGTTTAAGTTTGATAGAACTTCAATTGCAAAGCTTCCTTTTAAATCGCTAGTAGCCATTTTTACTGCATTTAATAAATTTAAAGTAGTGTTTTCTGATTTATCTATTTTTTCATAATAGTAGTGAATAAGATTAGGTATAACTTCAGTATCTGTTTGTGATAAAAAGTTATAACCATTATCCATTAAAAGTTTTCTTAAATCATTATAATTTTCAATGATTCCGTTATGAACTACTGCAAAAGTTTCACTATTATCCATATGAGGATGTGAATTTTCTTTTGATGGTTTTCCATGAGTTGCCCATCTTGTATGAGCTATACCAATAGTTCCTGCTAAATTATTAATTTCATTATTATTATTTAAATTATTAACTCTTCCTTTGTCTTTTATAACTTTTATTTTAGAATTTTCCATAGAAGCAATTCCTGCAGAGTCATAACCTCTATATTCTAACGCTAAAAGTCCTTTAATTAAAATTGGACATGCTGTTTTATTTCCAACATAACCTACGATTCCACACATGTAAATCACAATCCTTCCTTTTGTAAATTTGATTATGAGTTTTTTATAATATATTCAAAAATTCTCATAATATAATTATGCCGTTAAGCATTATTAAAAAGATATACGGATTATTAATGCTATGAATATTATTCTGTAACTAACATTGCTATTAGCTTTTGTAAATATTCTAATGACTTAGCATAAGCCATAGAGCATCCGCCGAAAAATTCGATAAACTCTAACCTCGTCAACAATATTAAAATAAATATTGCTCTGGCGCTTAATATTTAATTAAAACCTCCTTATTCATAAATTTTTAGTATATCTTAATATGGTTATTATAGTATATTAAAAAGAATTAATAGTCAATGAAAAATTTTAACTTGATTAATATTGGTTTTCATTGACACATAAAAAATCTATATGTATAATTAATAAAAAATGGAGGTAGCATAATGGAAAATGTAGTAGATGCAAGAGCTTATACATATGCAATGATTATATATTTTTGTATAATTGTTATTGTAGCAATGATAGGTACGATTTTATTTATATCAAAGAAAATAGGATTATGGGGAATTTTTTCAAAAGCAGGAGAAAAAGAATGGAAAGTATTAGTTCCAGTTTATAATCAAATTACTTTATTAAAAATTTGTAAAATAACACCATGGGCAGTTTTATTATATTTAGACTTTATAATACCAATTATAGGATTTTTTGCTGGAAGAGATGTAAGATGGGCTACATTAATAATGTTTATAGGATTTTTAGCTTATAGATTTTTAATTTCTATAAGACTAGGAAGTGCTTATAAAAAAGGAGATGTAATTTCATTTTTAACAGCATTATTTCCATCAATATTTTATCCAATATTAGGATGTTCAAAAAATGAAAAATATACAGAAGTGCAAAATGTAAAAAAATAACTAATGTAAAAGAGGCAGGAGACTATAGGTCAAATGTCTCATTTTTAATAAGTAATGGTTATAGTATTACCTAAAAAAACTAAATTTAAATATAAGGAAAATATATAAATGTTTGATATTGAAAAAGAGCTAAAAAAATTACCTGCAAAACCAGGTGTATATATAATGCATGATAAAGACGATAAAATTATTTATGTTGGAAAAGCAATTTCTTTAAAGAATAGGGTAAGGCAATATTTTAGAAAAACAAATAAAACAAAAAGAATAGAAAACATGGTGTCTTTAATAGATCATTTTGAGTATATTGTTACTGAAAATGAAGCGGAAGCATTAATATTAGAATGTAATTTAATAAAAAAGAATATGCCTAAGTTTAATGTTTTGCTAAAAGATGATAAAACATATCCATACATAAAAATTAGTACGCAATCAGAATATCCAGATGTATATATAACTAGACGTAAGTTAAATGATGGAGCAAAATATTTTGGACCATATGCAAATTCTGGAAGTGCTAAAGAAATGGTAGATTTAATTAAAAGTAAATTCAAAATTAGGCAATGCAAAAATTTCAAATACAAAGATAGACCATGTTTGAATTACCATATAAAAAAATGTATGGCACCTTGCATGGGATATGTATCAAAAGATGAATATATGAAACAAATAAGTGAAATAATTGATTTGTTAGAAGGAAAAACAGATAGAATATTAAAATCATTAAAACAAGAAATGGAAGAGGCATCTAAAAATATGCAATATGAAACAGCTGCATATTTAAGAGATAAAATAATAGCTATAGAAAATGTTTCTAAAAAGCAGAAAGTTTCAAATATTGGAGAAAATGATATAGATGTAATAGGTTTAGCTAGAAATGACACAGAAGTTTGTATTGAGATTTTCTTTATTAGAAAAAGCAAAATGATAGGAAGAGAGCATTATTTTTTCAAAGGTTTGCAAGATGAAGAGAAAGAAGAGATTGTTTCAAGTTTTATAAAACAATATTATGTTGGAAAAGAATTTTTACCAAATAAGATTATGATAAAACAAGAAATTGAAGATAAAGATTTGATAGAGCTTTTATTAACTCAAGCTGCAGAGCGTAAGGTTGAGATTAAGACTCCTCAAAAAGGCGAAAAATTGAAATTAGTTGATATGGCAGAAAATAATGCATATATTACTTTGACAAATAAAGAAAAAGATAAAATGAATGTATTAACTGAACTTAAAGAAGTTCTTAAGTTAAAAGATTATCCAAGAAAAATTGAATGTTATGATATATCTAATATTTCAGGAAATTTTATAGTTGCAGGAATGTGTGTTATGGAAAATGGAGTTATAAAAAAGAATTTATCTCGTAAATTTAGAATAAAGTCAGTTGTAAATAATCAAGACGATCCTAAGTGTATGAATGAAGTAATTTATCGAAGATTGAAACATTCGATTAATTGTGAAGATTCAGGATTTGGACGATTACCAGATTTAATTTTGGTTGATGGAGGTATAACTCAGATAAGAGCTGCTAAGCAGGCTATGTTAGATTTAAATTTAAATATTCCGATTTTTGGAATGGTTAAAAATGATAAACATCAAACTAGAGCTCTTATGAATGAACAAAGAGAAGAGCTGATGATTTCTGAAAGTTTGTTTAATTCAATAACAATGTTCCAAGATGCAGTTCATGATACGGCAATTGGATATCATAGAAAGTTAAGAGATGAATCTATGATAAAATCAAAGTTAGACGAAATTCCTGGAATAGGAGCAACAAAAAAAGCCTTGTTATTAAAGAAATTTGGTAATATAGAAAAGATATCAAAATCTTCTATAGAAGATTTAATGGAAGTGAAAGGGATAAACGAGGATTTGGCAAAAGAAATTTTACAAAATTTGACGAAATAATGAAAAAATAGTAAAATTAGTATATTAGAGAAATGAAAGAGGTGTTTTTATGGAATTTTTTATAGTAATATATTATGTCCTATATGGTTTATTAGTAATAGGTATGGAAGCTTGTAACATTATAGGAAAATGGAAATGCTTTGAAAAAGCTGGAGAGCCAGGATGGAAAGCACTTATACCATTTTATAATTGGGTAGTTTATTACAAAATTAGCGGAATGTCACCTTACTGGTTAATTGTTAATATAGCTTATTATTTAATTACTATATGTGGTTCAATAATTTATTTAACAAGTTTATTGGTTAATGGGGTTGATGGAGATTTATCAGTTGAAAGCTTTTTAATAGCTACTTTAACTTATGCAGTTATAGTTTGTGCAGCAGCAGGAGGATATTTAGCATTGAATATAGTTTCATCAATTAAATTTGCTAAAGCTTTTGGTAAAGGTGGAGGTTATGCAGTTGGATTAATATTTATACCATATGTATTTTTATTAATATTGGGATTTGGAAATGCAACATATGTAGGACCACATCAAGGAAACAATAAGCAAGAAGTTATATATTAAAAAATGGGAAAGTATTTTTATTTGTTAAACATTTAAAAATACTTTTTTGATTTTTATAGAGATTTGTGCTATAACAATATAATAGGAGGTCAAAATGGTAGTTGAAAAAGATTTTTTTGTAGGATATAGAGCAGCAGATGTTAATTTAAATATGAAAAATAGTGCAATTCTTGATGCTTTTCAAAATGTAGCGGGGTTACACGGAAAAATTGCTGATGAAAAATCAAATAATATTGGATCTGTTTGGCTTTTAATTTCATATAAAGTGAATGTGATTAAGAGACCTAAATTTGGTGATAATCTTAAGGCATATACATGGTCAACAGATATAAAAGGAATTGAGTCTGTAAGAGAATTTGAAATTAGAAATGAGATGAATGAATTAGTAATTACTGGAATTTCAAATTGGGTTCATTTAAAGGATAATAAATTAGAAAAAATTCCAGAGCAGTTAATTGAGGCATATGAATTAGAGCCTCAAAAAACAAATTATAATGAAATGAGATTAAAAAAGCTATTAGATCCAGAAGATTATTTGTATAGTAAAGATTATATAATTGATTGGAATTGGATTGATTTAAATAATCATATGAATAATACTTATTATTTGGATTTAGCGGATATGTTACTTCCAGATGAATTAAAAAATATTAAAGTTGAAAGTTTTGAAGTATTATATAAAAGAGAAATAAAATATAAGGAAAAAGTAAAATGTTTTTATTCTGAAAAAGATGAATCTAAATTTATTACAATTAAGAGCGAAGATTTGAACACATTACATGCAATTATTAAATTGAATTAGTATAGTATTATAGATTTATAAATTATGATAGGTGGTGCAATGAAATGAAAATTATTGTTATTGGTTGTCCAGGATCTGGTAAAAGTACATTTTCACAAAAAATAAGTAGTGCTTTAAATATACCATTATTTCATCTAGATATGTTATACCATAATACAGATGGTACACATATTTTAAAAGAAGAGCTTGAAGATAAATTAAAAAAGATTTTCAGGGAAAATGAAAAATGGATTATAGATGGTAATTATCAAAGAACGCTTGAGATGAGAATTAAAGAATGCGATACAATATTTTTATTGGACTACCCAATTGAAGTTTGTTTAGCAGGAGCAGAATCTCGTATTGGGAAAAAGCGTGATGATTTACCATGGGTAGAGGAAAAGTTAGATGATGAGTTTAAACAATGCATTTTAAATTTTTCAAAAGAAAAATTACCACAAATTTATGAGTTATTAGAGAAATATAAAGAAAGCAAAAAAATTGTAATATTTAAAAGCAGAGAAGAAGCCGATACATATGCATTTTCTGATTTATTAGTATATAACTAATTTAATTAAAAAATTAGAATTGCCCCCAAATTGCCCCATAAAGAAAAATAAAAGCCTTGAAACGTTGATATTTCAAGGCTTAATATTAAAATAATGGTGCGGATGAAGGGACTTGAACCCCCACGTCGTTGACACTGGTTCCTAAGACCAGCGCGTCTGCCAGTTCCGCCACATCCGCATCTGAACTTTATTTATATTAGCACAGATTAATATTTCTTGTCAATACATTTAATATATTTTTTTATAATTCAATGTATGTTATGAATTAAACATAGAGTATTGGCAAAACTTTTAGAGTGTGATAAAATTTTAATAACGGATTTAAGGAGGATATAATAATGAGAGAAAAATATTTTGAGGATTTAGGATTGGATGATGGAATAGATATTTTAGATAAGTTTAATATTGATGTAGATGAGATATTAGATAAAGAAAACGATAATGAACAAGTTTCAAAAGATGCCAAAAAGTAAAAAAGGTAAAGCGAATGGGAAACCATTCGCTTTTTATCATAAAAAGGAATAAAAAAATTTGTATTTTTTTGTAGATTTATGAATTACGATAAAACTAGACATAATTTAAGTATATATGATATAATTATCCTACTGTTGAAAGAGAGCTACGAAAAGAAAAATGAAAAAAAGAAAAGAAGGTGCTTTTATGGAAATTCCTGTACAAAAAAATAAGGAATATATTGTTGATATAATTGATAATGGATTTGAAGGAGAAGGTATTGCTAAAATAGATAATTTTACAATTTTTATTGATGGGGCAATAAAAGGAGAAAAATGTAAAATTTTAATTATGAAAATAACTTCATCACATGCTTTCGGGAAATTATTGGAAATATTAGAAGAGTCAGAATACAGATGTATGCCTGATTGTCCAACATATAAAAGATGTGGGGGATGTGATTTGCGTCATATTGATTATGAAGAAACTTTAAATATAAAACAAGAGAAAGTACAGAATTTAATAAATAAAACATTAGATAGCAAGATTAATGTTGAAAAAACAGTAGGAATGGGAAATCCATATAATTATAGAAACAAAGCACAATATCCAATTGGAACTGATAAAAATGGTAATAAAATTCTAGGTGTTTTTGCTAAAAGAACACATGAAATAATTCCAATAGAAGATTGCAAAATTCAAAAAGAAATTTCATATGAAATAGCAAAATATATATTAGATTATATAAAAGAAAATAAGATAAGTGTTTATAATGAAAAAACTCAAAAAGGATTAGTAAGACATATTGTTACAAAAGTAGGAATCCAAACCAATGAAATAATGTGCATTATAGTTATAAATGGAAAAGAGCTTCCAAATGAATTAACTTTGGCAAATAATATAATTGATAAATTTCCAATGGTAAAAACTGTTGTAAAAAATATTAATACAGCTAATACAAATGTTATAATGGGAAATAAAAATAAAAGCATTGTAGGAAGAGGATATATTACAGATATATTAGGCGATTATACATTTAAGATTTCTCCAATGTCTTTTTATCAAGTAAATCCAGTACAAGCAGAAGCACTGTATAATATAGCTATAGAAAAAGCAAATATCAGCAAAGATGATATTTTATGTGATTTGTATTGTGGTATTGGTACTATAGGAATTTTTGCATCAAAGTTTGCTAAAAAGGTATATGGAATTGAGATAGTTCCACAAGCAATTGAAGATGCACACATTAATGCAAAATTAAATAATATTAATAATATAGAATTTATTTGCGGAGATGTTGAAGACGCTTTTGATCAATTGATAAAAAAAGAAAAGGTAAAACCTAATGTGGTTATTGTGGATCCACCAAGAAAAGGCTTAGATAATACTACTATACAAAATATTATGAAATTAAAGGTAGATAAGGTAATATATATTAGCTGTAATCCAGCTACAATGGTTAGAGATTTAAAAATGTTAGAAGAAATTTACGATGTAAAAGAAGTTCAGCCAGTAGATATGTTTCCATTTACTTCGCATGTTGAATGTGTGGCGTTGATGGGTCGTAAGGAAAGTTAAGAAACCGTTGATATTACTGCGTTATATCGTTTCGATAAAATTGAAAAAAAGCTATAAAATTAGCAAAAAATTAGTCAAAAATTGACCAGTTTGACATAATTAAAAACAACCTGGTTAAAGGTTGATTGGTCAAATTAAATAAAAAATAAGTTAAAGTTTTTCTCTAAATAAAGCATTTTTATGCTTTATTTTTTTTGAAAAAAGATTTGGAGGTAATATGAACGATTCAAAAATTAAAAATAAGATATATAAGATTAATGAAAAATCATTAAAGAAATTTGATGAAATAATAATGGATTCAATAATAGGATTAACTATTTATAATAAAGCTGATAAAGATATGTTACAAAGATTAACTTTGGCACATATCTCTTTTTTTATTGAAAGTGATTTTAAAAAATTTGAAACTCTCTCAGATGAGGAAAAAGATTTGTATTGTAAAATTCTCTTTGATGGAATATATGAATTATTTGAAAACGATGAAGATAAAAGAGTTATTAAAGATTTAATAAAAATATTATATATTTTTTTAGATTGCTTTTTAGAGGTGAATTTGAGGGAGGTGATGCTAAAAGTATAATGAAACGCACAGAAGAAAAATTATGATAAGGGATAGTTACTCTAGTTAGTTATGAAAATGCCACAAAATCGATTGTGGTGCGAAGTGAAAGGTAGGATTATATGAATAACTACAAAAGATATTTTTTAACTAGTGAATCTGTTACAGAAGGGCATCCTGATAAAGTATGCGATTATATTTCAGATTCAATCCTAGATGCTTGTTTAGAACAAGATAAAAATTCGAGAGTAGCAGTAGAAACATTCATATCTAATGGACAAGTTTCTATTGCAGGACAAATAACATCAAATGCAAATATTGATATTGAAAAAATTACAAGAGAAAAATTAAAAGAAGTAGGTTACGATGATGAAGAAACAAGTATGGATTATAAAACTTGTAAAATTAATGTAAACATTGTTAAGCAAAGCAATGATATTGCAGTTGGAGTTGATGAAGGTGGAGCTGGAGATCAAGGAATAATGTTTGGTTATGCCTGTGATGAAACAGAAAGCCTAATGCCATATGCAATAGATGTTGCTCACAAATTGGCTCATAGATTAGCTGAAGTAAGAAAAGAAGGAATAATTCCATATTTGAAATCAGATGGAAAAGTTCAAGTTACTGCAGAGTATTTGAATAACTATCCATTTAGAATAGATACAATATTGATTTCAACTCAACACGATGCAAATGCAGATATAGATGAGCTTGAAAATGATATAATAGAAAAAGTAATCAAACCAGTTGTTGAGCCTGATATGATAGATATTGATACAAAATTTGTTATTAATCCAACAGGAAAATTTGTTATAGGAGGAGCTGTAGCAGATACTGGATTAACAGGAAGAAAAATTATTGTAGATACTTATGGAGGATATGCTCATCACGGAGGTGGAGCTTTTTCAGGAAAAGATGGAACAAAAGTTGATAGATCGGCTTCGTATATGGCGAGATATGTTGCTAAAAATATTGTGGCAAATGGTTATGCGGATAGGTGCGAAGTTCAAATTTCGTATGCGATTGGTGTTGCGGAGCCTGTGTCGGTTACTGTAAATACATTTGGGACTGGAAAAGTTTCGGATGAGGAAATAATTATGATAATAGAAAGAAATTTTGATTTGACACCAAGAGGGATAATTAATTCGTTGGATTTGGAGAGACCTATTTATAAATTGACGAGTAATTATGGGCATTTTGGAAAAGAAGGGTTGATGTGGGAGAGAGTTGTTGAATTGAGATGAGATAAATACGGATTATATTGGTATTACTCTATTATTTTTGGGGTAGCACCGAGAGAAAAAATTATATTGTAATTTTTTTAATCTTCTTTTATAATATAATTATTAAAACATATAGTTAGTCTCATATAATGATTACATGTTCATTATACGAGTAATTTGATAAATGGAGGAAATATGAAAAAATTAGAGAATCGATTACTGGTGGCTATTTTTTTGGGAATGGCTACTGGTACATTATGTGCATTATTGGATTTAATCCCGGGAAATAATATTGTGACAGTTAGTTCCTTTTCCGGAACGCTTGGATTCTGGGCAATTTCAGGAATGGTTGTTGTTATGCTTTATGATAGGGCATGGAAATCTGCTATTGGAACGTTTCTGTACTTCGCATTTATGAACGCTTCTTTTTTCTTTGTACATCTTCTTATTTCGCCTTTGTTTCAGTTTCCAAGAATTAGCGAGTTGTCAGATGCATTGGTACAGTCTGCGATATGGTTGATCCCATCTGCAATTTGTGGATTATGTGCGCTGATAGCACATTTAGCTAAAAGAGACAATATGGTAGGTGTAATCGCATTATCGTTGCCAATAGGACTATTAATCTATGAATTTATATCATTACTGTTGTCGGTAATTATTAATCATAGGTATTTATTTCAGACAATTATTGATGCGCTTGGAATATTCCTATTGTGTAAAATGTATGTATGTAAGAAAAACAAAATTGGACTTGCATTAGCAAGCTGTATCGTTGCGGGAATGTTGTTAGGATTTAATTTTGTCTTGAACGGAACAGTTCTTCAGTATTAATAATATTTATTATTAGTCCAATTATTATATTTTTAATAGACTAACTATATGAATGTCAATAGTTTTTAATAAAAAATAAATTCAATTTTCAAAGTTTTTAGCGCACGACAAATAAGCATTCGAAAGAATGCTTTTTAAAATTATTTAGTTAATAAATTTAAGCTGTTTTGTCAGCTTGATATACAGTATTATTTTTTAATAAATAATATATAACACGTACTAATTTCTTAGCAACATGACCCATTACAACCATAAAATGTTTTCCTTCTGCTAGTTTCTTTTCTTTGAAGCTATTAAAGGTTGGGTTCGTCATACATATAATTCTTGCTGCTTGAATTAAAGCATATCGAAGGTATTTTGAGCCTCTTTTAACCATTACCGAATGTGTTGAAAGAAACTTTCCAGATTGGTATGTAGATGGGTCTAATCCGACAAAAGTTAATAATTTTGCTGGTGAATCAAACCTCGAAATATCGCTAATTTTAGCTAAAATCATTTAACCTAGGTTGTATGAAATACCGGGAATTGTTAGAATTGGAGAATCTATTTCAATCATTATTTCTTTAATTCTTTTTTCAATTTCTTCAATTTGAGATTGAAAAAAGTAAATTGTATTAATGGTTTGTTTTAGTTCAAATGCAAAAGATTCACTGGAAGAACCAATAGACTTTCTCGCTAACTCACGAATTTCAATAGCTTTTTCTCGATTATATTTACCATTTGAATTATTATATAAAAGATGAGTTAAGTGGGTAAGGTTACATTCACCAATTTTCTTTGCACTTGGTAGTTCATAAAGTAAAGCTAAACTAGACTTTTGAGATATTGATGCAACAACTTGTGGAAGCTCTGGAAAAACAATTGTTACCAATCTTGAAAGTGAAGTTTTAAATTTAGAGTTTTCTTTAACTAAACGAAATTTGTGTCTAGTTAGTGACTTTAATTCATAAATGTGATATGATACTGGTATGTAGGGTTGTAGGTTATCTGTGATTAGCATTGTTGTAATTAAACGAGCATCTAGCTTATCTGTTTTAGTCTTACGAAGGGTCTGTCCTTTACGATAAAGACTGGCCTGTAATGGATTTATGAGATAAATATGGAAACCTTTATCTGTCAGAAAGTTTAGAATATTATTACTATAGTGTCCACTGGCTTCCAATCCTACTTTAAAATTTTCTAAAGAATTAGAAAAAATAATCAAAGAATTGTAGAGGGTTTCAAAACCAATAATATCATTTGATATTGTGAGTTTTTCAATGAGTATTTCACCATCAGAATTCATGACGAAACAATCGTGTTTATCTTTTGCAATGTCAATTCCAACATAAATCATAAAAAGACTCCTTTACTAATTTTTCTGAGACAATGTGATACACGAAATGTTTATTAAATGTAGACTCGTTCAATTTTAAACGTCAAGCGTTATCTAACTAATTAACAATTAAATAAACATCTGTGGCTAGAGTCTATTAATAAAATCGTCAAAGCGATAGTAATTTGCACTAGTCTACAGTGTTTGCATAATACATTATGCTATGGATTAAAGAATAAAAAAATACGTATAATGATTATACGTTCATTATACGAGTAAGTTGAAATAAAAATTTGAAGGGATAGAGAATTATGGAAGAAAAAGAGTATAGAAAACTAATTGACAGGTTAATAGAAAAAGAAAAAAATGGAGAGCCTCTATCCATCAGAGAAGCTGCTACATTGAGTGCATACAAAGTAAGTCAAAAGCCAAAATATGATTTCAGTGGAGTTAAAGTTATAAAATGTGATGATAGAGATGAAAGATAGCAATATATTTATATTTTAATATTTTATGATATGAATATACAAAAAATCTCCTAAATAGAAAGACTATTTAAGGAGATTTTTACTTTTTTTATTGCGAAGTTTTTGTTTTTTATATAATACGGTTATTAAATAATATAGTGATATCTGAATAATAATTGAGAATTAGGAGGAGTTTTTTTGAATAATGTGAAAAATATTTCAATCAGTAGATGAAGGTGATTGTGGCACTTTGTATGTAAAGGATGATTATTTCGTAGATTTTAAAAGAAATTAATAAGTTTAATTACAATAAATTTTAAGGTTTAATTCATAAAAGTGTGAAATAAAGCTGATCTTTGTAAATTCTAAATAAAATTTTTTTAGTATTTACAAAAAGAAAATTTATTGATAATATTTTTAATGATAAATAAATTATAATTAATGGATAAGGGGAAAACATATGATAAAAGTAATAAGAAATGTAATAATATTAATGTTAGTTGCGATATTAATATTTCCACAAGGAATAGTATTTGCGAAGAATGAAACATATACAATAACATTCAAATCTGTATTATCAGAATTTGCAGATGGTTCAACAGAAAATGTTGTAACTTATGATGGTAGTCATGCAGTTACAAGTGGTACATATGAAGAGCCTACTTTTTATGCAAGTGGTGTTGAAGGAGAAAAAACACCAACATTTTTAGGATGGTATTTGGACCAGGAAGGAAGATTTAAAGCTGATTTATCAAAAATAACAGAAGATACAACTCTTTATGCTGTATTTGATAGAATTCCATATGGATTTGCATATAATGGAACAGATGGAACAGATGGAAGTGTTCAAATATATACAATTCCTAATAGTTATGGATGGCAATTAGAAACTTGGGGGGCACAAGGAGGATATTTTACTGGGGAATATGCAAACAAGCCAGGATATGGTGGATATTCAACTGGATATATTAACAATAGCGAAAATAAAACAATATATATAACTGTTGGTGGCGCAGGAAACACTACTGATTCTTCTGGTGCTACAATAAGCGGAGGATATAATGGCGGAGGGTCTGCCACAAATACAACTAAAACTAGTGGAATTTGGAATGCAACTGGATTTGGAGTTGGTTCTGGTGGAGGAGCTACTTCAATTCAAGATGTATTAATAGAGAATGGAGAATTAAAAAATTATGTTAATAATCTAGACAATGTTTTAATAGTTGCAGGTGGATCTGGAGGTGCATCAAAATTAAGTTCAGTTACATATAATTATGCTAGCGATCGTTTCGCAGGATCTGGAGGAGGATTTATTGGAGGTTATGGATTTGGAGATACAATACATGGAGGAGCTAATTTTGGTGTAGAATCAGCAATAGGAGGAACTCAAACGGGTCCAGGATATTATGCATTACCTGAATATGCTGGATATGCTGTTGATAATGGTGGATTCGGCTATGGTGCTTATCCAGTTGATACTTGGGGAAGTGGTGCAGGCTCAGGATTATATGGAGGAGCTTTTTCTAGACAAAGTCAAGTTCTAGGTAGTGTAGGCGCAGGTGGTTCAGGATATATTGGTAATTCAAATCTTTACGAGAAAAACATGTATATATATACTGCAAATACAGATGATTTTGCCGATTATCAATCTAAGTATTATCAAAAAGGCATTAAACCATTTGAAAGCAGTGATAAGAATACATTAACTTTAAGTTCTACTCAATCTAATTTAATAGCAACAGCAAATGTACCAAAATCAGGTAATGGATATGCTAAAGTTTCATTAAATCATATAAACGTAACTTTTATGGATACAATCGATAACATAGAATATAAATATGAAGGATACTCAGGATTGACATTTGAAAAACCATTCGAAACTAAAAGCGGTTATACAATTGAATGGAAAGATAAAAATGGAAATACATATGATCCAACGCAACCATTATATATTGATACAGTGATTACATTGGAAGCTACTCC
Organism: Clostridia bacterium; assembly: GCA_045643465.1. Taxonomy (GTDB): domain Bacteria; phylum Bacillota; class Clostridia; order TANB77; family CAG-508; genus CAG-492. The sequence continues at coordinate 60,066 of JAZUKV010000010.1, forward strand.
AATCGAATATACAATTGATTATAATGTTAGTGATAATGCTATTGTTAATGGAACAAATCCAACAACATATACAATAGAATCAGAAACATTTACACTAACAAATCCAACACCAAATGAAGGATATAAATTTGATGGTTGGAAAGATCAAGATGGAAATATATCAGAAACAGTTACAATAGAAAAAGGAAGTTATGGAAATAAAACATATACAGCAATGATAAATCCAATTGAATATTCAATAACATATAACAATATAGATGAAAATACGACAAATAACAATCCAACAACATATACAATAGAAAGTGAAGATATTACATTATCAGAACCAGAAAAGAAATTTTATGATTTTATTGGTTGGACAAATGATGAGATAATTGAGCCAACAACAGTTGTAACAATAGAATCAGGTTCAACAGGAAATAAAGAATATACTGCAAATTTTGAAACAATTCCATATACAATAACATATGTTTTAGTTACAGGAATAACAGAAGACCCATTAGTAGAAGATTATAATACAGAAACAGAAGATTTTGTTGTACCAAATTTAACATCAACAGAGCCAGGATATGAATTTATAGGATGGACTAGTGAGGAAATTGCAAAGCTAAGCGAGCCAACAAAGAATGTTGTGATAGCTAAAGGTAGCGGAGGAGATGCTACTTTAACTGCAAACTTCAAACCAATAGATTATACAATTACATTAGAGCTAAATGGTGGAAAAGTAACAGGAAATAATCCAATAATATATAATGTTGAAACAGATGATTTTATTATTCCAAATGCAATTAAAGAGGGATATATTTTTGAAGGTTGGACAAGTAGTGATATAAAAGAATTAAGTACACCTACAAAAGATGTACCAATAGCTAAAGGAAGTTTTGGAAATATGACTTTAATAGCTAATTATACGAAGGAAAACGGAATAGAACAAGAGAAAAATCAAACTATAAATAGTCCAAAAACAGGAGATAATATTACAAAATATTGTATTTCATTAATAATTTCAATAATTGTTTTGGAACTTATAAAAAAATGTAATTTAAGAAAAAATAGAAGTTATTCAAAAAGATAAGAAAATAGAAGAGCAATTTCAAAGTTGAGATTGCTCTTTTTAGTTATAAAGTATTATTTAATTGTATAATCCTTTGATTCAAGTAGTGTTTTTAAAGATTGTTTGGTATAATCTGTATTGCTTCCGATTATTTTCTTAAAGTTTTCAAATGCAGTAGAAGTAATTGTAATCGTTATTTTTTTATCATTTTGAGATACATCAAAACCGTTTACTTTAGAAGAGCTAAATTGTTTATAAAAAGTAGTTGCAGTATCAGTATTGTCAAATGTTAAAGTCCATATAATTTTATTAGCAGTTTTATGCTTGAAAGAAATTTTCATTGTTTCATTATAACTTATATTAGAAGATATAGATTGTTTAGTAGCTATAAGATATGAGCTTTTATTTTTAAAAAATATGATAGCTAGTATAGTTAAAGTAATAATAAAAATTGTAATAAAAATTCTTTTATAATTAGGTTTAAAATGTTGATTTTTAGTTTGTTGTCTTCTCAATGTATTACCTCCCAAGTTTTAATATTTAAATTATATAATTAAAAAATATATAATTCAAGAAAAAAGTGAATGTGCTGAACTTGCAACTTTTTTTATATTTATATTGAAAATATAAATATCTTATGATTAAATAGATATAGCGAAATACTTAGGAGGAGAAAAAGTGGGAGAATTAACAAGAGATAATGCTGAGAAAATAGAAATTAATAAAAACAAAATAGAAGATTTTGTTTTAGAGCTTATTCAATGCAGAGAGAATGGAATGTCAGTATGTGCGGATTTTGCTGGAAAAACATTTTTTTCTTGTGATGTTTCTTTAGATAGTGCTTTTTTAGAGATAACAGGCTATACATATCAACAATATAAAGACTATGAAAATGAGAACATGAAAGAATTTGAAAAAAATTTGCAAGATCATAACATTGTTGGAAAACATGAAGAGCAAGATATTCAAGAAGTATGTGAAGAAGAAAAAGAAGAGCTTAAAGAAAATATTGTAGATAATAAAGAAGAAATAATAGAAAACGAAGAGATAGAGCAATTAGAAGAAGATTGCCAAGAAGTTGTTACAAGTGAAGAGATTTTTGAAGATGAAGCAAATGAAGAAGATGCTGAAATAGTTATTGAGAATAATGATGAAGTAGTTGAAGAGAATCAAGTGCTAGAATTTGGCGAAGAAAGTCAGCAAAATAAAAAGAAGAAAGAATGTGAAGATATAAATTTCTTAATTCAAAAATGGATTAAAGAAGGCCAAAGGTATACATATCCTCAAAGAGCTGAAGAATGGGAAAATTGTGTAAAACAAAGAGCAAGAGATATATATGCAGGTGCAGATATAAAATGTGCATTAAGTTTAATGGAAATGATAGAGCAAGGGAAATCATTAGAATTTGTAAGATTAAAATTGGCTGAACAAAATTATTCTCCATATGTTCATAGTATGATAGAGATAATGATTTTGAGATTCTCAAAAAATGGCCCAGAATATGTAGAATATATTGAGACAAAAAATGGAAAAATTTCTGGTGAAAACAAACAGGCTATTCAAAAAGTAAAAAAGGAAAATGAAGTTTTTGCGCAGGAATTACAAAAAAATTATGCAAAAAGGGCAGAAGATATTGATAATATTTTGAAAAAACAAAATGAGAAAATAACTTTATTAGAGCTAATAAGCAGAATAGAAGGAACTCTTGCTAAGTTACACCAACAAGAAGCTGACAAAATTAAAAAGGTAAATGAGAATAATTAAAATACAAAAGTGGAAAAGAGAGGTATTCGATGGAAAAGCAAAAAATGGAATTAATTGAATATGAAGATATAGGCTTTTTTACTAAAGTTAAAAATTTTATTCTAAATTTTTTCAGAAGAGAAGAATATTATGAAGACGATGAAGAATATGAAGAAGATTCAGAAGAGCTTTATGAAGATGAATTTGATGAAGAAAAAGAGAAGAATAAATTTTTAAATGGTTTAAAATTACAAGCTGAAGAAGACGAAAAGTTGTTAATTTTACAAAACAAATATGAAAACAGAATTATTGATTTCGACTCAATGATTGATGCAGATCTTCATAGTTTAAGTTTGTTATATGATAGACAAATAGAAAATTTAAAAAAAGCATATGAAAGTAAAAAATATGAGTTAGATCAATTACAAAAAAATAATAGAAAATAATTTTAAGAGCAATACCTAATTATGCATTCGTATAAAATATTAGATAGCATATATTAGGTATTTTATTAATTATATATATTAATGACGGTTGATTAAAATGTGCAAATATATTATAATATATATATGCGGGTATAATTTAGTGGTAGAATGTCATGCTTCCGACCTGATAGCGCGAGTTCGATTCTCGCTACCCGCTCCATTATGCGTTTGGGTCTAACTCTTTGTAAGTATTGATACTACTAGAGCTTAAGAAAAACAAAAGTGAATATCATTTCACAATATAAGTCGATTTAATCGGCTTCTTTTTTTGTCTTTTTTGAAAGTAAAGACTATATTGAAATAGTTGAAATAATCCAACAAATATGATAAAATATGCCTCATAAAAATTATGTCTTAGTTATGCAAGCATATTTTTTTATTATCAAATACGGTTATTAATAAAAAATTCCGGAGGTGCACTAAACATGAATGTTTGGAAAATCGTTACTATCTAAAATAATTGTAACAGGGCCATCATTTAGAAGATTAACTTTCATATCAGCTCTAAATATTCCAGTTTGGACATTTATATTTTCATTTTTGCATGAATTTACTATGTATTCATATAATGTATTAGCATATTCAGGTTTAGCAGCATTTATAAAATCAGGTCTATTAGAGCCTTTACAATTAGCGTATAAAGTAAATTGAGGAACTAATAGTAGACTTCCATTTGTGTCATTAATATTTAAATTCATTTTTCCTTGAGAATCTTCAAAAATTCTTAGCTTTAACATTTTTTGTATCATAAAATCAGCTATTTCAACAGTATCATTTTGATGAATTCCAATTAAAACTAAAAATCCAGTATTTATCTGACCAACTATAGAATTATTAACGGTAATACTAGCATTGGTTACTCTTTGAATTACAAATCTCATATATGTCCTCCTTTTAAATATAACGATTATATAATAAAGAATAAATGGTTTCAATAAAATCAGTATGAAAAATTGAGGATTTATTTGTATCTTATATAAAAATTACTTGACAGTTAACAATAATAAATATAAAATATGATTGTTAGTAAAAATATATTGAAATAAAAATAAATTATATATTTAAACTGTACATTGAAAAATAAATAGGAAGAGGTGTTAGATTGTGCCAAATATAATAATCGATATCGTTATCTTTCTTATCTCTGCAATTATTTTCTTTTTTGTAGGATATATAATGAGAAAAAAAATTGCTGAATCTAAGCTAAAAGGTGCAGAATCAGAAGCTAAAAGAATAATAGATTCTGCTGTAAAAGAAGCTGAAACTAGAAAAAAAGAAGAAATCTTTAAGGCTAAAGAAGAAATAATGAATTCAAGAAAAGAGCTAGATGAAGAGATTAAAGAAAGAAGAAGCGAAGTACAATTGCAAGAAAGAAGAATATTGCAAAAAGAAGAAAATTTAGAAAACAAACTAGAGCAATTAGAGCAAAGAGAATCTAATTTAATTAAAAAAGATAATGAAGTTGAAAGTAAACGTTCAGAAATAGAAGATATCATAGCAAAACAAACAGATGAATTACAAAGAATTTCAAAATTATCTGTAGATGAAGCAAAACAATATTTACTTTCAGAAGTAGAAAAATCAATTGTTACAGAAAAAGCTGAAGTTATCAGAAGATTAGATGAAGAAGCAAGAGAAAAAGCTCAAAAGAATGCTAATGAGATAATAGGTTATGCAATACAAAAATGTGCTGCAGACCATACTTCTGAAACAACTGTATCTATAGTATCATTACCAAGTGATGATATGAAAGGTAGAATAATTGGTAGAGAAGGTAGAAACATAAAGACTTTAGAAACTTTAACTGGAATAGATCTAATTATTGACGACACCCCAGAAGCTGTTGTTATTTCAGGTTTCGATCCATTAAGACGTGAAGTAGCAAAAATAGCACTTGAAAAATTAATTGATGATGGTAGAATCCATCCTGCCAAAATCGAAGAAATGGTTGAAAAAGCTAAAGAAGAAGTATCAGCAATCATCAAAGAAGAAGGTGAAAGAGCTGTTATGGAAACTGGAGTTATTGGTCTCCATCCTGATTTAGTCAAATTAATTGGAAAACTAAAATACAGAACAAGTTATGGTCAAAATGTTTTAAATCACTCAATCGAAGTTTCAAATTTAGCAAGAATTATGGCAGATGAACTTGGATTAGATACAAAGGTTGCCAGAAGAGCAGGATTATTACATGATATTGGAAAAGCCTTAGATCATGATATGGAAGGAACACACGTAGAAATAGGTGTAGAAGTTCTAAAAAAATATAAGGAAAATCCAATAATAATAAACGCAGTTGAAGCACATCACGAAGATGTTGAACCTCAAAGTATAGAAGCTGTTTTAATTCAAGCTGCTGATGCAATTTCTGCATCAAGACCAGGAGCTAGAAGAGAAACATTAGAAAACTATATTAAGCGTTTACAAAATTTAGAGGGAATCGCAGATTCTTTTGAAGGTGTTGATAAATCATTTGCAATTCAGGCAGGTAGAGAAATCAGAGTACTAGTAAAACCAGAAAAAGTATCAGATGATCAAATGGTTGTTATGTCTAGAGATATTGCAAAACGTATAGAAGATGAAATGGAATATCCAGGACAAATCAAAGTAAATGTTATAAGAGAATCAAGAGTAATTGATTACGCAAAATAAAGTAAAAGAAAACAAAATAAGGAAGCGAAAAAGGAAACGGGGACGGTTCTAATTTCCACAAAAGTGGAAATTAGAACCGTCCCCGTTTCCTTTTTCCTTTTTCCTTTTTTCTTTTTTTCAGGTTTCTTTTTCCTTTTCCGATATACAAATTTTAGCTAACTCGTTTTATAAAAGTATTTAGTGTATCACCTTTTGTCATACGAATTCTACAAAGTTCATAAACATTATCACCAGGTCTAACTCGTCCATAAGTTGTTGTAAATGCTAAATTATAATTAGCTCTTTTTAAGATTTTTTCACATTTATCATTATAATGTCCGAAAGGATAGCAGAAGATAGTGGCATTTCCAATAAATGATTGAGATTTTGTAACATCAGAGTAAGCATCATCTTCTGGCATTGTTAAAAATGCACCTTTTCCGTCAGATCCAGCTTTATGCATATCATTAGAATGAGATTCAAAAATTATTTTATTTGTATCAAATTGTTTTAAATAATCAGTGTCTTTAATCCATGATGTAACGATAAATGAAGTTACTTTAACATTGTATTTGTTTATTACAGGAACTGCTAAGTCAAAGAAAGTTTCGTTTCCATCATCAACAGTAATTACAACACTATGATTAGGCAAACAAGATGTTCCTTTTACGTAATTTGTAACTTCTTCCCAAGTAGGAAAGTAATAATTGTTTTCTGTTAAATATTGTAATTGCTCTTCAAAATCATGAATTTCCATATAATTTCCATCCAAAGAATTAGGAGGATTATTAATATCATAAAAGAAATGATACATTAATACAGGTAACCCAGCTGACTTATCTGTAGAAATATTCTTAGAATTTTTATCAACAACATTTACTGTTCTAGTTAATTGAGTTGCATTTCCAGACGAATCTTTTACTGAGTAGGTAACGGTGTAAGTACCTTTTTTACTTGTGTCAACAGGATTGTCGATAGAAATTTTTGTGGTTATATCACCATCATAATTATCTAAAGCAGAGCATCCTAATTCCTGATATTTTGAATTTTGTGCGATATTTATTTCTTGTTTTCCATTTAATGTAAGAGCAGGATTTTCAGAGTCTGTAACATTTACTGTTCTAGTGATAGAAGTAGTTTTCTTCTTATGTTTAGCTGTATATGTTACTGTATAAGATCCTACTTTTGAAGTATTGATATTTCCGTTTGTTATTTCAATTGTATTAGAAATATCTTTTTTTCCATAAAGTGCTTTTGCACCAGGCTCTGCATAAATTGAACCAAATTCTATATTAATAGTTTCATTACCATTCAAAGTGATTTTTAAAGATTTAGAAAATCTAGTCAATATGAATATAAAAAATATAATTGCAAATACAAAAATAAGTACTTTCTTTTTATTTAATTGTTGTATGTTTTTTGTAGTACGAGTATCCAAAAAAAACACCTCCTTCATATATTGCGATTATAAATTATCAAATTTAATAAGTCAATGGGAAAACACTTGTATTTTTGCCAAAATTTTGATATAATGGATAACATAATGATTATTTGGAGGAATTATGAAAAAGATTATTAAAAATTTGTTTTTTATACTTATTTTTATTTCTTTGATAATATTCATATTTAATATTGCATATCAAAAGCTAGGATATGGATATTTTAGTAAAGCAATTTCAAATCAAAATAATACAACCTTTTCAAGAGATAGCCAAGTAAAATTTAATGAAGAGCGTAGTTATAAAATAGAAAATAAAGATTACAATAATGCATCATTTTATAAAAATGTCAAATTAAAGAAAAATACTCCATATAAGATATCTTGTATGGTTAAGACTGAAAATGTAGATGTATTAGATAACAAATATATTAATAGTGGAGCAAAAATAACAGTTTTAGATTCTCAAGAGCAATCAAATGCTGTAATAGGAACTTCAGATTGGCAAAAAGTTACATTAATGTTTAATTCAAAGCAGCATGAAAATTTAAAGATTGGTTTTATGCTTGGAGGAGATTCTGAAAATGGAAATGTAAAAGGAACTGCATGGTTTTCAGATTTAAAAATAGAAGAAGGAAAATTAGATTCTGATAACAATTGGAATTTTGCTTGTTTTATTTTTAAGAATACAGATGTAACTATTTCAAATAAAAGATATAACTATAAAATGTCAAATGATGATATTAGTCAAATAAATAAATGTATGGAAAGATTTAAAAATACATGTGCAGAATTTTCTAACAATAATATGACTGTATCATATAAAATAATTGAGATAGATAAACCAATAAATGAATTATCATATGATGAACAAGAAGGATATTATATATCAGGTGAAAATGTTTCAAAGCAAATTGATTCTTATCTTGAAAAAGAAGAATTTGACCATATTATTATTTGTTCAAGATTAACAGATGATACTTCAGGTATACCAATAAATGATTGGATTGGTCTTGGAAATATGGAATATAAAGGAATTGGTTTTTCAAATATAAGAATGCCAACATCAAGTAAAAGTTATCAATTTATTTATAGTAAAAATTTAAATACTTTTCCGGAAGAAGTTTTTGTACATGAGTTTTTACATACTTTAGAAAGAAATTCAGAAGAATATGGATATGATGTTCCAAAACTTCATGATAATAAGTATTTCGGATATGATGAAGATGCTATAAGCAGTCTACATAAATGGTATGAAGCTTATATGAAAAAAGAAATAAATAATTCAAAAGGGTTAGATCCACAAATTTATAAATTAAAACCAGTAAAAGAATCAAATTTTAATGATTCTATTCAGTTAGACGAATTTGAGGAACCTAAAAATATAATTGATAAACTAAAAGCTATAATGAATATCAAAAAAAATAATGTTTAGAAGAAATAGAAAGGAAATGAATTTTTTAAAATGAAATTATCAGAGTTTAATTACGACTTACCAAAAGAGCTTATTGCTCAAACACCAATAGAAAAAAGAGACGAAGCTAGATTAATGGTTTTAGATAAAAATAATAAAAGTGTCGAACACAAAATATTTAAAGACATATTAGATTATTTAAAACCAGGAGATTGTTTGGTTAGAAATAATACAAAAGTAATTCCAGCTAGATTATATGGTGTAAAAGAAGGAACTGGAGCCAATGTTGAATTTTTACTTTTAAATAGAATAGATGGCGATATATGGGAAGTTATGGTTAGACCAGGAAAAAAATTAATGCCAGGGACTAAAGTTTCATTTGGAGACGGTTTACTAGTTGGAGAGATATTAGATAAAATGGAAGGCGGAAGTAGAAAAGTAAAATTTTCATATGATGGAATTTTTAATGAAATACTTGACAAAATTGGTTTAATGCCACTTCCTCCATATATAAAAGAAAAGTTAGAAAAGAAAGAAATGTATCAAACAGTATATGCAAAATATGATGGTTCAGCAGCTGCACCAACAGCAGGTCTTCATTTTACAGAAGAACTTTTAGAAAAAATAAAAGAAAAAGGTATTGAAATTGCTAATGTTACATTACATGTTGGAATAGGAACATTTAGACCAGTAAAAGAAGAAAATATAGAAGATCATGATATGCACTCAGAGCATTATTATATAAAACAAGAAGATGCAGAAAAAATTAACAATACCATAAAAAATGGTGGAAGAATTATTGCAGTAGGAACAACTTCTTGCAGAGTGCTTGAATCTGTTGCAGATGAAAATGGATTTGTAAAAGAAGTAGAAGGAGATACAAGTATATTTATTTATCCAGGATATAAATTTAAATGTATAAATGCTCTAATTACTAACTTCCATTTACCAGAATCAACATTAGTAATGCTGGTATCTGCTTTAGCAGGTAGAGAATTTATATTAGATTCATATAAAAAAGCAGTAGAAGAAAAATATAGATTTTTCAGCTTTGGAGATGCAATGTTTATATATTAAAAAATGAAAGGAAAAGTTATGAAACAAGCAATAACATACGAATTATTACATGTTGATAAGTCAACTGGAGCTAGACGTGGTGTTATTCATACTCCACATGGAGATATTCAGACTCCTGTATTTATGCCAGTTGGTACACAAGCAACAGTTAAGTCAATGACTCCTGATGAATTAAGGGATATAGTAGATGCAAAAATAATTTTATCAAATACATATCATTTATATTTAAGACCAGGAAGTAAACTTGTAAAAGAAGCAGGTGGTCTTCATAAATTTATGAATTGGGACAGAGCTATTTTAACTGATAGCGGAGGTTTTCAAGTATTTAGTTTAGGGGATTTAAGAACAATATCAGAAGAAGGTGTAGAATTTAAATCTCATCTAGATGGAAGTAGACATTTTTTCTCACCAGAAAGTGTGATGGAAACTGAAAACGATTTAGGTGCAGATATAATAATGGCTTTTGATGAATGTGTTGAGTATCCTGCTACTTATGAATATACAAAACAATCAATGGAAAGAACAACAAGATGGGCAGCAAGATGTAAGGCAGCTCATAAAAATACAGAAAAACAAGGTCTATTTGGAATAATCCAAGGTGGATTTTATAAAGATTTAAGGGATAAAAGTTTAGAAGATATGGTTGCACTTGATTTTCCAGGTTATGCTATTGGAGGAATAAGCGTAGGTGAGCCAAAAGAAGAATTTTTAGATATATTGAAATATACAGCACCAAAAATGCCAGCCGATAAGCCAAGATATTTAATGGGCGTAGGTTCTCCAGATTATTTAATAGAAGCGGCAATGGCTGGAATTGATATGTGTGATTGTGTGTTACCAACAAGAATAGCTAGAAATGGAACAGCGATGACATGGAATGGAAAAGTAGTAATAAGAAATGCTACTTATGAAAAAGATTGGGGTCCACTAGATTCAGAGTGTGACTGTTATACATGTAAAAACTTTACAAGAGCATACATAAGACATTTAGTAAAAACAAAAGAAATATTGGGTATTAGATTATTATCAATACATAATTTATACTTTTTATCTAAATTAATGGAACGCGTTAGAGCTGAAATTGAAAATGATAATTTGTTAAATTTTAAAAATGAATTTTACAGCAAATATGGCTATGATAAGTAATTAGGAAAAAAATTTTTTCTTAGAAAGGATGTTTTAAATGACGTTAGTAGATGAACGTGAAGTTATGCTTGAACAAGAGAAAAAACAAAAATTGATGAAAAATATAATTAAGTTGATTTTGATTTTATTAGTTATGGCGATTATTTTAATAATTGTTATCAATATAAAAAATTCAAAGACATTTAAATTCTATATTGATGGAGAAAAGAAAGCTGATGTTGATGACAGTATTTTATTAAAAGACGAGAAGGGAAAAATTCTCGTTGAAAACGGAGATGTTTATATATCTATTAGAAAATTAGCTACAGCCTTAAACTATCAATATTATAACAGTGAATATAAACAAAAAGGTGAAGATAGATCAAAATGTCAAGTTAGAGCAAATAACATTTATAGCTCATACATATCAGATTCTAATAAATTTTACAAAACTATAGTAACAGAAAATAAAGTATCAGAAGAAAATAAGAAAAAGGATGAAAATGGTTTTTCTGAAATTGAGGAAGCTTTTTTAACATCATATGAATATTTTGACTTAGGAAGCAATGTTAGAATAGTTAATGATGAATTATATGCAAATATAAGTGCAATTAATTTAGGATTAGATGTTGTAGTAACATACAATTCAAAAAATAGATCTTTAAATGTTACAACATTAGATTACCTAGAGGATATGGCTAAATCAAAAAGAAAAGATGTTATTTCTTCTGATAGTTATAGTTATGCAAATAAAAGATTACTAAAATATGGTATGGCAATAATAACAGATTCTGAAGGTAATCTTGGTGTAGGAAGTTTTACTGATCCAAACAAACTAAATTCTTTTGTAGCTAGTTGTAAATATTCTGAAATAGAATTTAATGAAGCAACAAAAACTTTATCTGCTAAAACAAGTAATGATAAAAAAATATGTTTATTATATTTAAATTTAGATACACAGGAAGTTGTTAATAATAAAACAACACAATATGCTGATATAAAACCAGCAACGAATAATTTTGATTATTTCGTAGTGAAAAATAATGACGGAAAATCTGGAATTGTTAATATTGATGATAATACTGTAGTTCCAATTGAATTTGAGCAAATTGGAGTAAATGATAATTTATATTCAGATTTAGATAGTAAATATATATTAGATAATAAATATATTCCAGTAAAACAAAATGATTTATGGGGATTATATGATTTAACAGGAAAAAATCTTGTCGCTCCAAAATATTTTGATATAGGATGTGGTTTATCTCAAAGTGGAAATAGCACAGTAATAGTACCAGATGTAAAAGGAAATATTAAAGGTATTGTTTTCCTATATAATAAAGAAAAATCATTATATGGATTGTATAATGCAGAAACAGGAGAGACAATTGCATTGTCATTAATAGAAGTTTTCAAAAAAGTTGAAAATGGTGAAAATAATTATTATATTAATTATACATTAGATAGAAAATCATCAAATGTTCATACACTCAATGTTAAAACAGATTTATAATTAAAAGAAAAACGAGGTTCCACGTACTGTAAAATACAGTTTATATGGTTCCTCGTTTTTAGGGATCTGCGATTAGGAGGTGGTTGTGCAAAAGATCACATACCATTTATTTTCCTCCTCATTACAATAGATTGAAGTTGTTCCGTCATAGTGATGCATTGAAATTGCATGTAAAACTGCAGCTTTGCTATCAAAGGGGTCTGAATAAATTACCCAACCGGGAACTGCCTCTTCTAATTTTTTCACAGAAATCCCTCCTTTCAACATATTGTAGAATTATATTATATATTCAAAATGATGATATGTCAAACAATTTTCAATTATAAATTGTGACAAAATTAACAAATAGAATAAATTTATATATTGACTTTTTGTAAAAAAATAGTATAATAAATACATTAAAAACATAAATGAGACAAAGTAAAATATGGAATTTATTAGAGATGATTAGTCAGTGGCTGAAAGCTAATCTTAAAGGAAGTATTTGAAAAACTACCTCGTTGTTGCCAATTATAATTGGTCGTATTACTTGCGTTAAAAGTTTAATTAAGTTAAAAATAGGATGGAACCGTGTTAATATGCACTCCTAAAGGTTATTTTACAAATAGTCTTTAGGAGTTTTTTTATAAGCACTTTATTATAAAAATCTGTATCTAAAGACTGAAAGGAGAATTTTTATGGTTAAAGTTGAATTAAAAGATGGCTCTATTATAGATGTAGAGCAAGGTTGTAGTATACTTGATGTTGCTAAAAAAATTAGCGAAGGATTAGCAAGAGCTGCTATGTGTGGAAAAGTTGATGGAAAGGTTGAAGATTTAAGATTTACAATTAATAAAGATTGTAAATTGGAGATTTGTACTTTTGATACTATAGAAGGTAAAAAGGCTTATTGGCATACTACATCACATATTATGGCTCAAGCTGTACAAAGATTATTCCCAGGAACAAAATTTGCTATAGGACCTGCTATAGATGAAGGTTTTTATTATGATTTTGATTGTGAAATTGCATTTAATGATGAGAATAAATTAAAAATAGAAGAAGAAATGAAAAAGATAATTAAAGAAGATATTTCAATCGAAAGATTTTCTTTACCCAAAAATGAAGCTTTAGAATTAATGAAAAATCAACCATATAAAGTTGAATTAATTAATGATTTACCAGAAGGAGAAGAAATTTCTTTTTATAAACAAGGAGATTTTACAGATTTATGTGCAGGGCCACATTTAATGAGTACAGGAAAAGTTAAATGTGTTAAATTATTAGCTAATTCAGGAGCTTATTGGAGAGGTGATGAACATAATAAAATGCTTCAAAGAATTTATGCAATATCATTTCCAAAAGCTAGCGAGTTAGAAGAATTTATAAGATTACAAGAGGAAGCAAAAGAGCGTGATCATAGAAAAATAGGAAAAGAGCAAAAACTATTTATGACACATAAATTAGTTGGAGCAGGGCTTCCAATGTATCTACCAAAAGGTGCTACTATAAGAAGAACTCTTGAAAGATATATTCAAGATAAAGAGCTTGCTTTAGGTTACTGGCATGTATATACACCATCAATTGCAAATACAGAGCTATATAAAATAAGTGGTCACTGGGATCATTATAAAGATGATATGTTCCCGGTTATGAAAATGGATGAAGAGGAACTTGTTTTAAGACCTATGAATTGTCCACATCATATGCTTATTTATAAAAATGATTTACGTTCATATAAAGATTTACCAATTAAAATAGGTGAATTAGCTCATGATTTTAGATTTGAAAATAGTGGTGCAGTTTGTGGATTAGAGCGTGTTCGTCAAATGTGCCAAAATGATGCTCATTTATTTGTAAGACCTGATCAAATAAAAGAAGAATTTGGTCAAGTTGTTAGATTGATTCTATCTGTTTATGAAGATTTTGGATTTGAAGATTATAGTTTCAGATTATCATTAAGAGATAAAAATGATAAAGTAAAATATATAGATAATGATGAAATGTGGGAGACAGCAGAAAGTCAATTACGTGAGATTTTAACAGAGCTAGGTGTTGATTTTTATGAAGCTGAAGGTGAAGCTGCTTTCTATGGTCCAAAGCTTGATGTTCAAATTAAATCAGCATTAGGACATGATGTAACAGTTTCTACATGCCAATTAGATTTTGCTTTACCTGAAAGATTTGATTTAAATTATGTTGGTGAAGATGGTAAAAATCATAGACCAGTTGTTATACATAGAGCTATATTAGGAACATCAGATAGATTTATGGCATTTTTATTAGAAGAAACAAAAGGTGTTCTTCCAACATGGCTTGCTCCAACTCAAGTAAAGATATTACCAATAGCTGATAGTCATATAGAATATGCTAAAGAAGTTGCATTAAAATTAAGAAATAAATGTGTAAGAGCTGAAATCGATGAAAGAAATGAAAAAATAGGATACAAAATACGTGAGGCTCAATTAGAAAAAGTTCCATATATGTTAATTATAGGAGATAAAGAAATCGAGTCAAATGCAGTAGGTGTTAGATCTCATAAAGATGGAGATATTGGTGATATGCCAACAGATGAATTTATAAACAAAATAAAATATGAAATAGATAATTACGTAAAATAAATTATCAAAAATTATAAGAGCATAACGTAATAACGCATTATGCTCTTAATTTGTATAGGATGTGGGAATATGAATGGTGAAAAAAATAAAGAGCTACAGATAGAAATCTATTTACAAAGATGTATGGATATATTGACAAATTATTCTTCTTTGAAAAAAATAGTAATTAAAGGATCTCAAAATAAAAATTCATCAAAAAGCAGAGATTTATATGTTGTTGAGGCTAAAAAAATAATAGGCGATAATGGTAAAAAAATGAATATTGTTGATGGAAAAGATACGGTATTTATTATTGAAAAAGATGATAATATAAGAAAGTTAAAGCTTAAAAATAGTAATTTTAGTATTGATTTAGGAAATAAAGATGAATACTATATAGTAAAAAATAAAGAATTAAATTGTGCTTATGGAATTGAAGAGCACAAGTGTGATGATGATATATATAAGCGCACATTTTATATGGATGATGGTAATGATGCTAAAGTAGCTGAATTTTTAGTAAAAAATACGGAGATAGCCTTAATTTATTTTAAAAGAATTTCGAAGGAATATAATTTTTCAATAGAGGCTAAAGATGAAATATTGAAAAATATGTCTGATGAAGAGCTTGTAGAATATGCAGAAGAAGAAATGGATGAGCTAGAGCCAGAATGCATTGAAATGGATGAATTTAATGATGAAGATTACGACGATATCAGAGATTGCGATGATGATGAAAAAATAAATGCTGAAATATTACCAGATAATGCGGAAGATTATGAATATATGCCCAAAATATTTAAAGAAATAATAGAAATAAATGAGCATAATAATGATGGAAAACTAGAATTAAAAGATGATATAGATTATGAAAATGATGAAGCGGAATATGATGATTTTGAAGATTATGATGAAGATGACGATGAGGAAATAGACAAAGAAGGATTATTGTATACTCCTGAAGAATTGGATTTAAGACAAAGAAAATTAAATGAATTAGTAATAACAAGAAAAAATTTTTCAAAGGATAATGCGAGAAAAATGTCAGAAAAAATTCTTGAAGATGAAGAAAAGGAGCTTGAATACGAATTTATAGAAGATTATCTAGAAGCAGCTAATTTTTATGCGACTGAATTTATTGAAAATATTGAAATAATAAATAAAATTCATGATGAATTAAAACAAAAGCTTGATTGTAATAAGGATAATGAAGATCGTTAGATAAATCATTAAGTGCAAAAATAAATAATAAACAAAGGAGGAATATCTTATGATAAAAAGAGCCATTATAATGGTATTAGATGGATTTGGTGTTGGAGAGCAACCAGATTCAAATATTTATGGTGATGAAGGTAGTAATACTTTAGTTGGAATCTATAATCAAGAGCACCCAATTTTACCAAATATGAAATCTATGGGATTATTTAATATAGTTGGAATTGAAATTTCCGATAAAGCAGATAAAGTATTAGGTGCTTATGGTAAAGCTATGGAAGTTTGTGATGGTAAAAATAGTCCGGTAGGACATTGGGAAATGAGTGGATATATAAAGAAACCAGGATTTAGAACATATCCAAATGCTTTTCCAGAAGAATTAATTCAAGAATTTATGGACAAGACAGGAATAAAAGGAATTCTATGTAATGAAGTAGGATCAGGAACTGAGATATTAAAACGTTTTGGCGAAGAGCATATAAAAACAGGATATCCAATTATATATACTTCTGCAGATAGCGTATTTCAAATTGCAGCGCATGAAGATGTTATCCCTGTTGAAAAATTGTATGAAATATGCATGATTGCAAGAAAAATGCTAGATGAACCAAAATATAATGTAGGAACAGTTATAGCAAGACCTTTTATTGGAGATAAATCTGAAAATTTTGTTAGAACATATAATAGAAAAGATTTCGAATCAAGTATGTTTGGTAAAACTATGCTAGATATAATTTCTGAAAATGGTAAAGATGTGATTGCAATAGGTAAAATTGAAGATTTATTTTCTGGAAGAGGGATAACAAAGTCAATTCATACAAATGGTAATGCTGATGGGATAGAGCAAACAATAAAACAAATAAAAGAAGATTCAACAGGATTAATATTTACTAATTTAGTAGATACAGATATGTTATATGGTCATAGAAATGATGTAAAAGGTTATAGTAAGGCATTAGAATATTTTGACTCAAAATTACCTGAAATTATAAGTACATTAAAAGATGACGATATATTAATTATTACAGCAGACCATGGAAATGATCCAACAACACCAAGTACAGATCATTCAAGAGAATATATACCAATATTAATTTATGGAAAAAATATAAAAGAAAATGTTAATATAGGAATTAGAATGACATATGCTGATATTTCTGCCACTATATTGGATATTTTTAATTATCCAAGTTTAATAGGTAAGAGCTTCATGAATCAAATAGTAAAATAGGTGTTACTGTTTTTAGGAGGAATAAAATAATGGAAATAAAGATGTATTTCTTCTTGTTTTTAATTTATTCAATAATAGGTTGGTTAATAGAAGTTACATTAGGAATAATAGAAAACAAAAAATTCGTAAATAGAGGATTTATGGTTGGCCCATATTGCCCTATTTATGGTATTGGAGGAATTTTAATAACAATATTTTTAAAAGGATATACAGAGCACCCAATAGCATTATTTTGTATAGCAATTGTGGTATGTGGACTTTTAGAATATTTTACAAGTTATATTATGGAAAAGTTTTTCAAAGCTCGTTGGTGGGATTATAGCAGGAGAAAATTTAATATAAATGGAAGAGTATGCCTAGAAACAATAATTCCATTCGGATTATTAGGATGTTTTATAACATATATTTCAAATCCTTTTTTTGTTAGCATTTTTGAAAAAATACCTGAAAACGTAGGGAGTATGCTGTTCTATATATTGTTTAGTGTTTTTATAATGGATTTTATAGTTTCGTTATTTATAATATCAAAAATGAGGAAGACAGTAAAAGAAGTTAATAAACATGATACTTACGATAATACAGAGGAAATTACTAAAAAAGTAAAAGACATTTTAACTAATAAATCACCATTGCATAGAAGATTGGTAAATGCATTTCCAAAGATTAGTATAGAAAAAGTTAAATTAAGAATTAAAGAAACAACAGAACAAGTAAAAGAAAATGTTGCAAAAGCAACAGAAGAGGCTGCGGTCTTAATTAAGGAAGGTGCTAATAAAGTTAAAGAAAGTACATTAAAGGCAAAAGAGGATGCTACAGAAAAATTAAGAAATGGGGCTAATATGGTAAAAGAAACTGCCAAAAAGACTACCGAAAAATTTAAGAAAAATTAATTTAATAAAATGAAACAGGACAAGCTAGCAAGCAAGTCCTGTTTTTTTTCTCAATTGAAGTATTTTTTACAAATTGTATGAAGATCAAAATAGTAAATATCATATTTCTTACTTGGCGAATATGTATGTTTTTTACAAGCAAAATTAAACTTTAGCAGCTTGTTAAGGAATAACTGATATATTACAAATATTAATGGATCATTAATTGGATATTCGAATATATCATTGCTATCAGTGTCATTTGTAAAATTTATGCTAAGTATATTGCTTTCTTTTGAAACATAAATTCTAACGTATGAATAAACAATGTTTTCTGATTCTTTGCGAAGAGCTTTCTTTTCATCCTCTGAAAAAGTTGGTAAATAAACCTTTGCAGTTTCATCAAATATCCACTGCATATAAAATCACTCCTTTTTAAACAAATACTTAAATTGCGAATGAAAAACACAAGTGCTAGAGCACAAGTTTAGAATTGTTATATCATTAATTATCGTTACGTGTCAATTAAATAATGATTTTTTTATTGAATTGGCGAAAAGTATTGAAAACAGTAGACATGTAACATAAAAGGTGCTATAATCTAAAACATAATTTGTCGAAAAGGGGTTTTTGTATGTTTAATAAATTAGGTTATAATAATAAATTAGAAGAATTAGTAAACAATCAAAAAGCAGATGAAAAAATTGCAGAATTAATTAAAAATAATTTGGAAAAACAGAGAAATTCCAAAAAGGCGATTAAGAAATTAGAAACTGAAATAGCGAATATTAAAAAGACAATTGAAGGGCATGAAGCTCAAAGAGATGAAATATCAATATTAAAAATTAAAGAGCATTCTAAAATTTCTAAAGAAATGAAAATGTTAAACAAAGACTTAAAGAAAAAGATGAAAGAAAAGGATGAATATTTTAATGAATGTCAAAAAGCAAAAGAAGAAAATTCAGAAATAGAAAAAGAGCTTGATGAACAATATAAAATATTTAAAGAAAATGATATATATTTTAAGGCAGTAAATAAAATAAATGAGATGAATGTAGAATTATCTCCAGAATTTTTTGCTGAATATACAAATCATGTGAATGAATATAATAATACTATATATAGTATTGAAAATAAAACAAAATTAATAGAGCCAAATGTTAATCATTTAACAATGCTTTTAAATATATTACAAAAAAATGAAGAAAAGCAAATAAAAAAATCAAAAACAGATAAAAATAATGAATCAGCAGAAAAGAAAACAACTAGAAGAAAATCTACAAAGAAATCAGAAAAAGAAAATGATGATACAGCAGTCGTAAAAAAATCAACAAATAAAAAAGTAAACAGTAAAAGTGAGGAGGAATCTTTAAAAAAGAGCAGCTCAACAACCAAAAGAAAATCTACAAAAAAAGAAACGGCAAATGAATAATATTGACAAATATTGTCTTGTATTATAATATTAAAGACAATAGTTTATATAAAGAAATAGACTATGTTTTAAGCATAGTCTATTTTACTTAGAGCGGCAAAAAAGATTTTAGATAATATATATATTGTTTATAAGATTTATCAGAAGGAGGATTTTATGGAAACAGAAATAATTAAACCAAAAACTTTGCCAGGATTTATGGAATTATTACCTGACGAACAAATATTATTTAATGATATGAAAGAAAAAATACAAAAATCATATGAAAGATATGGTTTTTTACCTTTAGATACACCAATAATAGAATCAGCAGATATACTTCTTGCAAAAGCAGGAGGCGAAACAGAAAAACAAATATATAGATTTATGAAAGGTGAAAATGATTTAGCATTAAGATTTGATTTAACTGTTCCACTTGCTAAATATGTAACAGAATATTATCAAAATTTAAGTTTTCCTTTTAGAAGATATCAAATAGGTAAAGTTTATAGAGGAGAAAAAGCTCAAAGAGGTAGATTTCGTGAATTTTATCAATGTGATATAGATATAATTGGAGATGGAGAATTAAATATAATAAATGACGCGGAGCTTCCAAGTGTTATATATTCAACATTTAAAGATTTAGGTTTTGATAAATTCACTATTTGCATGAATAATAGAAAATTATTAAATGGATTATTTGAAAGTTGTGACCTAAAAGACGAAAGTGCTAATATTTTAAGAACAATTGATAAAATAGATAAAATTGGAAAAGATGCAGTTATAAAAGAGCTAAAAGATCAATCAATTGATGAAGAAAAGATTAATTTAATAATGAAATTTATTTCAATTAATGCAAGTGTTGATGAGACAATTGAAGAGCTAAATAAATTAAATATTGATAATGAAACATTTAAAACAGGACGAGATGAGCTTCAGGATTTAGTAAAATATGTAAAAGTTTTTGGTGTTCCAGAATCTAATTTTAAAATAGATTTAACAATAGCAAGAGGTTTAGATTATTATACAGGTACAGTTTATGAAACATTTTTGGATGAATATAGATTTTTAGGAAGTGTTTGCTCTGGTGGTAGATATGATAATTTAGCTGAATATTATACAGACAAAAAGCTTCCAGGAGTTGGAATTTCTATAGGACTTTCAAGACTATTTTTCCAATTAACATATAATAAAATAATTGAAGCTAATAAAAAGTCAACTGCAGATGTTTTGGTTATATCAATGGTTGATGATATGAGTGTTGCTGCAAAAACAGCAAATCAATTAAGATTAAATGGAATTAATACACAAATTTATTTAGAGCAAGCTAAGATAAAAAATCAATTTAAATATGCTAACAGATTAGAAATACCATATGTAGTAGTTATAGGTGAAGATGAAGTAAATAATGGAACTATTTCATTAAAAGATATGGTTACAGGGGAGCAAGAAATATTAAAGATTGAAGATGCAATTAGTAAAATAAAAAATAAATAAAATTGAGAAAAGAGAAATGTGAGGAATATCTTACTTTCTCTTTTCTTTTTACCTAAAATTTCTATTGACTTTTATACTAATCTGCTATAAACTTGATGAAGTAAAAAATGTAGAAAAAAGTTGAATTTGCTTGCATAGCTCAGTCGGTAGAGCACTACCTTGGTAAGGTAGTGGTCACCAGTTCGATTCTGGTTGCAAGCCCCAGTTTAGATGAAAGGAAATGATTAAATGAAAATAGGAATTGTAGGACTTCCTAATGTTGGTAAAAGTACATTATTTAATGCAATAACAAATGCTGGAGCAGAATGTGCTAATTATCCATTTTGTACAATAGAGCCAAATGTTGGTGTTGTTCCAGTACCAGATGAAAGGTTAGATAATTTAGCCAAAATGTACAATCCAGAAAAAACAACACATGCAATTATAGAGTTTGTTGATATTGCAGGATTGGTTAAAGGAGCTAGTAAAGGGGAAGGTCTTGGTAATAAATTCTTATCACATATAAGAGAAGTTGATAGTATAGCTCAAGTTGTAAGATGTTTTGAAGATCCAAATGTTGTTCATGTTGATGGAAGCATTGATCCTGTGAGAGATATAGAAACAATTAATTTAGAGCTTATATTTGCAGATATAGAAACAATTGATAAAAGATTAGATAGAGCGAAGAAGAATCTAAAAGCTGATAAAAAATATCAATCTGAAATTGATGTTTTAGAAAAAATAAAATCAGCATTAGAAGCAGGAAAGACAGCCAGAACAGTTGAATTAACTGAAGAAGAAAATGAATTAATAAAAGATGCATTTCTTTTAACAATTAAACCAACATTATATATAGCAAATGTTTCAGAAGAGCAGTTAGCAGATGCTGATAATGATAAAAATGTTAAAAAAGTTAAAGAAATAGCTGCAAAAGAGCATGCTGAAGTAATACCACTTTGCGTTAAAATTGAAGAGGAATTAGCAAGTATAGATGATAGCGAAAAAGCTGATATGTTAGAAATGTTAGGACTAACAGAATCTGGATTAGATAAAGTTATAAAATCAAGTTATGATTTATTAGGTTTAATGTCATTTTTAACAGCAGGAGAGCCAGAAGTTAGAGCTTGGACAATTAAAAAAGGTACTAAAGCACCTCAGGCGGCTGGAAAAATTCACTCTGATATTGAAAGAGGATTTATTAGAGCAGAAATTGTTTCATATTCAGATTTAATGCGTGAAGGTTCAATGAATGCGGTAAAGGAAAAAGGTCTATTACGTTCAGAAGGAAAAGAATACATAATGCAAGATGGCGATATAGTCTTATTTAGATTTAATGTATAGATCAAAAGTACAAATAATTACTGCAAAGTTTTTATTTGTACTTTTTATAGTATTAATATGAATGGAGGTAATATGGCTTTGAAGGAGAAAGTATTTAATATAATTAAAAAGGTTTTATTAATTTTAAGTATATTATTTATAATATTAATTCCTAATTTGGCAAATAAACATATATCTTTAGCTGATTCTGGATTTGATTCAAGTTATGATAGTGGAGGAAGTTATAGTTCATCTGATTATGGATCAAGTTCATCAAGCTATGACGGTGATTCTGATGTTGGATTTTTAGAAGTATTTATAACTATAGTAGTTATATTATTAATTGCTTTTATAGGATCTAGAAAATCTAATAAAGAAATGCCAAAAATAAATGAAGAAGAAGTAGAAAACAAGATTAAAGGATATATACCAAACTTCGATAAGCAAGAATTTTTAGATCAAAGTTATCAGATTTATTTAGATGTACAAGATGCATGGATGAATTTTGAATTAGACAAAGTAAAAGATAAAATTAGTGATGAATTATTTAATATGTATGATTCACAACTTTCAACACTTGAAATAAAAGGTCAGCAAAATGTGATGAAAAAATTTGTATTAAAAGATTCAAGTTTAAAAGATGTTGTTGTTCAAAATCAAAATATAACTATAACAGCATTATATACAGTAGAATTTTATGATTACATAATAGAAAAATCATCAGGAAAAGTTCTAAGAGGAAATAGCACAAACAAAATAAGAAATACTTATGAAATGAAGTTTAGACAAACATTAAATACAAATGCAGCAGTAGACAAATGTCCAAATTGTGGTGCACCTTTAAAGAATATGAACGGAAGTACAGTTTGTGATTATTGTGGTTCAAAGATTGTTTCAGAAAATACAAAGTGGATATTAACTGATAAGAAAAATATTTATCAAACAATGGCATAAAATTAAAAGGATATAGCTTAAAGTTTATTTAAGCTATTCCTTTAAGGATTAATTTAAGTTAGCTCTTTAAAGTATAATAAAGAGGATGAGATGATTAAAATGTAGAATTAGTATTTTTTATTATTTATAAAAAAAGGAGAATTTTATATTATGAAATTAAAAGAAGAAAATAATAATAATGAAAAGAAATCAAAAAAAGGCGTATATAATTTTTTGAAAAAAAGTGCAATAATATTAACTATGGTAATAAGCATAATGGGATTTTTTACATTTGTTGATGAAAAGCCAACATGGGCAGATTCAGGACATAGTGTAAGTCATAGTAGTGGTGGTAGTCATAGCAGTAGTCATAGCAGTAGTCATAGTAGCAGCAGCTACAGCAGTAGTAGTAGCCACAGCAGTAGTAGTAGCCACAGTAGTAATGGTTCAAGTAGTGGGCTTTTTAGCAGTAGTCATCCAATAAGAGATATTTTTGTTTCATTAATACTACTAGCAATAGTAGGATTTTACCCAGGGATGATAATATTTGCTATATCAAAAGCTAATAAGAAAAGAAGATATAGTTATGGAACCCCTACAATTAATGTTATAGATGAATCAAAACTTGAACAAGAAATTAAACAAATCATACCAAACTTTGATAGAGCAGCATTCTTAAATCAAGGATTTGAAAGTTATAAAGCAATACAAGACGCATGGATGAACTTTAAGTTAGAAGATGTAAGAGCTATTTTAACAGATGAATTATATAGCATGTATGATTCTCAATTAGCAATAATGGAAACAAAGCATGAACAAAACATCATGAAAGACATAAAAATGCAAAGTAGCAAGTTAACTGGATATACTAACCAAAATGGAACAGTAACAATTACAACAGAATATTTCATAAATCTATATGATTATATAATCAATACAGATACAAAGAAAGTAACAAGTGGAAATGCAAACACAAGATATACAGTTCGTTATCAAATGAAGTTCAGATTATCAACAGATGAAAATGATAAAGTTGAAAATTGTCCAAATTGTGGAGCAAAAGTAGATATAAATGCAGGTGGATATTGTGCATATTGCGGTTCAAAGATAGTAACAGAAAATACAAAATGGGTATTAACAGAAAAAAATGTTTTACAACAATGGGATTAATGTAAATGGGGACGGTTCTTATTTCCACTTTTTTCAAAAAAGGGACAGTATATAAGGAGAGAAAAGATATATGAGTAGTGTTTTAGAAAATTTAATTATGCAAGATTCAGATTTTTCAGAATCAAAATTTAAATCAAAAGTAGAAAATGAATTTGTTCAAATAAAATTATCAATGGTTACTGGGAAAACAGAAAGAATCAATCACTTTGTAACTGATGAAATTTATGATAGGATTGTTGAAAAAGTTCAAGATGATATAAATAATAATAGAATACAAATTTATGATGAACTAAATGTAGCTAATGTTCAAATCATAAATATACAAGAGCTTGAAGATTCATTTGAAATAGAAGTTAATGTAACTTCTAGGGCATTAGAATATTTTATTAGTAGAGATAATAGAAAATTTATATCAGGAAATAATAGCTATAGAACAGAAAGAGAAAACAAATTGATATTTAGAAAAATTAAAAATGCAAGAGATATGGGAACTGCTAGAAAATGTCCTTCTTGTGGAGCTAATATGGATATAAATAAAGATGGAAAATGTTCTTATTGTGGAGCGATATATACATTACAAAATTATGATTGGGTAATCACATATATGGATATCTAATTTTTAGGAGGTCACAACATATGAGAATTGAAAAAGTTTATTTTAATACAGAAGATGGTGCTGAATTAGTTGGATTATTGCATACAAGTGAGAATAAAAATGATACTGATGTAGTTATTCATACTCATGGAATGGGAAGTAATTGTTTAAAAAAGAGAGATGACATTATAGCAAAAAAATTGACAGATAATGGTATTTCATATTTTACATATAACAATAGAGGTGAAGGAATAATTAATAATGTGCGTTTTAATAAAGAGAAAGTTTTACAAGGCACAGTTTTTGAAGATGTGGAAGATTCATATTTTGATGTTGTAGGCGCAATAAATATTATGAAACAATGCGGATACAAGAATATACATTTGCAAGGACATAGCTTAGGTTCAACCAAAACTTTATATACGTACAATAAAATTATTAATGATAAAAAATTTGATTTATTATCAAGCATTAAGTCTATAATTTTATTATCTTTAGTAGATATAAATTATATTATGACTATGCTAGTATTTGAGAATAAAGAAATTGATATTGCTGGCATAGCTAGTGAAAAGGAGCATGAATCAAATCTTAACTACATAATAGATACAAAAACACCATTTATGCCATTAGTAAGTGCCAAAACATTTTTGAGATATTATAGAGATAATGATAATATTAATTTTGCAAGATATAATAAAGATGAATTTGAATATAAAGAGCTTAATAATGTGAAAGTACCATTATTTATGAGATGGGGAAATAATAAAGAATTGGTAAGTATTCCATCAGAAAAAATAGTGGAAATACTTGAAAAAAAATTAGATAATGAAATTAAAGATATTGGAGTTATTGATGGAGCAAGTCATAACTATAGTGGTAAAGAAGAAATTTTAGCAGAAGAGCTATTAAATTTTTTGGAAAATATTTAAGTAGAGCTATAAATCATATGAGAAAAATTTTAAATTACTATTGTAAAATAAATAGAAACATGTTATTATAATAGACATAATTAAAAACTAGATAAAGGACAACACATGCAAAGTAAAACTAACAGAGAGCTGGATATATGGTGAAATTCCAGTAAGATAATAATTTGAATGTTATCACCTTTATGTTGCTTAATCGAAAATATAGTTTTAATGAATCAAATATTATGAATAAATTAAGCCGATGATCTTGCGTTAAAAGAAATAAGAGAGCTATTTTTAATAGCTAAAATAGGTGGTACCGCGGATATATAGCCATTCGTCCTAATAGTTAGGATGAATGGCTTTTTTGATGAAAGGAGATCAAAAGATATGAGTGAAGAAGAAAAGAAAGATTATGGGAAAACATTAAATTTACCAAGTACAGAATTTCCAATGAGGGGAAATTTACCAGAAAATGAGCCAAAACTTTTTGAAGAAGTTTTTGAAAAAGATTTATATGAAAAAATGTTAAAAAAGAATGAAGGTAAAACACCATTTGTATTGCATGATGGACCTCCATATGCAAACGGTGTAATTCATATGGGACATGCTTTAAATAAAGTATTAAAAGATACAATTGTTAGATATAAAAATTTAAAGGGATTCTATACACCATTCATTCCAGGATTTGATACACATGGAATGCCAACAGAGAAAAAGGCAATTGAAAAATTAGGCTTAAATAGAGATGAAATTCCAGTAAATCAATTCAGGGACACATGTAAACAATTTACGCAAGATTATAAAGAAGCTCAAATCGAAGGATTCAAGCGTTTAGGTGTTCTTGCAGATTGGAAAAATCCTTATATAACATATCAACCTCAAATGGAAGCAAAGCAACTTGGCGTTTTTGGCGAAATGTATAAAAAAGGATATATCTATAAAGGATTAAAACCAGTTTATTGGTGTACAGATTGCGAAACAGCTTTAGCAGAAGCAGAAATCGAATATAAGGATATAACATCAAATACAGCATATGTAAAATTTCCAGTAATAGAAGGTAAAGGTTTATTTGATGAAAGAGATACATTTGTTGTAATCTGGACAACAACACCTTGGACATTGCCCGGAAATACTGGAATAACAATTAGTCCAGATTTCAAATATAGTTTAGTAGATGCTGAGGGAGAAAAATTAATATTGGCTTCAGAGCTAGTTGATAATGTAATGAAGTTAGCTGAAATAAATGATTATTCTGTAATAAAAGAATATGAAGGAAAAGAATTAGAAGGCGTAATTTGTAAGCATCCATTTATGGAAAGAGAATCAAGAGTTGTTTTAGGTAGCGATGATACAATTTTAGTTGAATTAGATACAGGTACAGGTGCAGTTCATACAGCTCCTGGATATGGTAAAGAAGATTACCTTTGTGGATTAAAAAATAAATTAAATATGGTTGTAGCTGTTGATAACAAAGGGCATCAAACAGCGGAAGCAGGACCTTTTGCAGGAATGTATTATGCAAAATCTGATAAAGAGATTATAAAATGGTTAGATGAAAATGGTTTCTTATTAAAGAAAAAAGAAGTTCTACATTCATATCCACATTGTTGGAGATGTAAACATCCTGTAATTTATAGAGCAACAAGCCAATGGTTTGCATCAGTAGATGGTTTTAGAGAAGAAGCATTAAAGGCGATAAAAAGTGTTAAATGGTATCCTACATGGGGAGAAGAGCGTATATCAAAAATGATTGAAGATAGAAATGATTGGTGTATTTCACGTCAAAGAACATGGGGAATTCCACTTCCAATATTCTATTGCAAAGAATGTGAAAAAGAATATGTAACACCAGAAAGTCTTGAGAAAATTCAAAATTTAGTAAAAGATAATGGAACTAATATTTGGTATGAGCTAGATGTAAAAGAATTAATGCCGGAAGGTGCAAAATGTTCTGAATGTGGATGTACAGAATTTATCAAAGAAAAAGATATTATGGATGTTTGGTTTGATTCAGGTTCTACACATGAATCAGTTTTAGCAGAAAGAGGATTACCAGAAGCTGATATGTATTTAGAAGGAAGTGACCAATATAGAGGGTGGTTCCAATCATCATTATTAACATCTGTAGCAACAAAAGGAAAAGCACCATATAAGGAAGTTGTAACACATGGATATGTTGTTGATGAAAAAGGCAGAAAAATGTCAAAAAGTTTAGGTAATGGAATAGATCCAATTGATATGGTTAAAAAGTATGGAGCTGATATTGTAAGATTATGGGCAATTTCATCAGATTATACATCAGATGTAAGTATTTCAGAAGGTATAATGAAACAAGTTGCTGAAGTTTATAGAAAAATACGTAATACAGCAAGATATATATTAGGAAATACAAGTGATTTTGATGTTAATAATCCAATAGCATACAAAGATATGGAAGAAATAGATAAATGGGCATTAACAAGATTAAATAAGTTAATAGAAGAATGCTCAAAAGCCTATGATGTATATGATTTCAAAAAAGCATATCAAACAATCAATACATTTTGTGTAGTAGATATGAGTAATTTTTATTTGGATATAATAAAAGATAGATTATATACAGCAAAGCCAGATTCAGTAGAAAGAAAATCAGCTCAAACAGCAATGTACGAAATTTTAAATGCATTAGTAAAAATATTAGCACCAATGACATGTTTTACTGCAGAAGAAATTTGGAAATTTATGCCACATAAAGCAGATGAAAAAGCAGAATCAGTAATGCTTACTAAATATCCAGAAGTAAATCCAGAATATAATAATAAAGAAATAGAAACAAAATGGGATAAAATTATTAAATTGAAGGAAGAGGTCGCAAAAGTTCTTGAAGAAGCAAGAGCAGCAAAAATGATAGGACATTCATTAAATGCAAAGGTTATTTTATCAGAGCAAAGTGAAGAGCTAAAATTCTTAAATGAAAATAAAGATTTATTATTAACAGTATTTATAGTATCAGGACTAGAAATATTAGAAGGTGAATCTGAAATAAAAGTAGAAGTTGCAGAAGGAGAAAAATGCGAAAGATGTTGGATGTATTCAACATCAGTAGGTACAGATGCAACACATCCTACAATATGTCATAGATGTATAGAAGCATTAAAGTAAAAAAAGGCGGAAAACGGAACCGGAAAACGGGAAAACGGGAAAACGGGAAAACGGGAAAACGGGACGGTTCTAATTTCCACTTTTTTCAAAAAAGGGACATATTTGAAAAAAATATAAAATTATAATATAATAATTGATATTTAAATTAAGGGGGAATAGTAAAAAAGCATAAAAAGCTTTACTATTCCTTTTTTATATTAAAAATTATAAAAGGAGGTTTTATCTATGCCACGTGTTTCAAGGAGTAGTATAAACAGCAAATATATACATATTATAGTACAAGGGTTAAATAAAGAAAAAATCTTTGACAGTGAAGAAGGCACTGAAAAATATTTAAGAGAAATTAAAGATAAAAAAGACGAATTTCAAATAAAGATATTAGCATATTGTATAATGAATAATCATGCACATTTTTTGATATATACTGATAATATAGAAAATTTATCAAAGTATATGCAAAAGGTAAATATTGCATATTCGAAATATTATAATTTAATAAAAAATAGAGTGGGTTATGTTTTTCGTGATAGATTTTATTCTCAAGAAATTTATAATGAAAAGCAATTATATCTATGCTTAAAATATATTCATAATAATCCGGTAAAAGCGTATATAGTAAATAGTATGGGAGAATATAAATATTCTAGTTATAATGAATTTTTGAATGAGTCGATAATAATAAATAAAGAATCTGGCCAATTAATTTTTCAATCAGAAAACTATAAAGAAGAGTTTTTAAAATTACATAATAGTATAAATGATAAAAATAGTGAATTCGTTTTAAAAGAGATTAAAGAAGAAAATTTTGAATCTTTTGTAGAAAATTTTTTAACGAAATATAACATTAACCAAAAAGACATCAAGAATAATAAAGAAATTCGAGAAATATTTATAAAATTAGCTAGATTTGAATCTAATGTAAAATTAGTTGATTTAGCAGAATATATAGGATTATCGAAAAGTACAATAGGAAAGATTTCAAAGAAATAACTATTAATAAAAGAGTGGAAAAAAGAACCGTCCCCAATTCCACAAAAGTGGAAAAAAGAACCGTCCCTAATTCCATTGTTTATAATTTAAATTTTTAAACTGCTTTCTAGTGCTAGTGTTATCATATCATTTAAAGATTTTTCTCTTTCTTCTGATGATATTTCTTGTTTTTTATAATGTGAATCTACGACTGTTAATAAGCATGCTGCTTGTTTATTTAAATATTTTGCTGTATAAAATAAGGCAAATGATTCCATTTCGGCAGCTGTTATATTAAATTCTTTAGGAAGTCGTTCTAATAAAATATTAATATCTTCTATATAATAATCAAAGCATTCTGTGCAAATAACATTTCCCTCAACATATTTAATTTTATTTTCTAATGCGGTTTCTTTTATGATTGCATTTATATTTTGGCTGGCACTGGTTAAATGACAGTCTTTATTGTTTAAAGCTTTTGCAAAATTCCCTTCTGTGTATGAGTCTTTTACAAGTATTGTATCAAATATATTTAAATCTGAGCTATAGGCTCCACATGATCCTATTCTTAGAATAGTTTCAACTTCATAAAATTTATATAATTCATAGCAATATATTCCCATACTTGGCATTCCCATTCCTGTAGAAAAAACAGTGATTTCTTTTCCTTTATATGTTCCAGTATATGCTAGTATATTTCGTACGGTGTTGACTAAACGAGCATTTTCTAAGAAATTTTCAGCAATGTATTTTGCTCTTAGCGGATCTCCAGGTGCTAAGACGATTTTTGCTATATCTTCTTTTTTTGCATTAATATGTGGTGTCATAAAAATACCTCCTTTGTTAAATTTTTTAAATTATATCATTGTTTTGTATGATGTCAATATCTTATTATTTTAACATTTATGTAAAATATACTTATTTTATTGAAAGAATACTAAAAGAATATTATAAGATATTGAAAGAATTTTGTAAGAATTTGTTTTTAAATTATTAACCCTTGATTTTTCTAAATAAAAGCTATATAATCTTAAAATCAGATAAATATTAATAATAATAGAGAGAAGTATAATTAATAAATGTGTAAAAGTAATGGTACATCTCCATATTTCAGAAAGGAACATGTTTATGGATAAGATAATTATAAAAGAATTGTATAGAAACACAGGTGAATATGAGAATAAAAATGTTAGACTAGAAGGATGGATTAGAACTGTTCGTGATTCTAAAACATTTGGATTTATTGAGCTAAATGATGGATCATTTTTTAATAATGTTCAAATTGTTTTTAATAATGAATTAGAAAATTTCGAAGAAATATGCAAATTAACAATTAGCTCTTCAATTGCTGTTGAAGGAAATGTAGTATTAACTCCAAATGCAAAACAAGCTTTTGAAATTCAGGCTACAAAAATAGAAATTCAAAATTTATGTCCACAAGATTATCCTTTACAAAAAAAGAGACATTCTTTTGAATATCTAAGAACAATATCACATTTAAGACCAAGAACAAATACTTTTAATGCAGTATTTAGAGTTAGAAGTGTTTTAGCATATGCAATACATAAGTTCTTCCAAGAAAGAGGATTTGTTTATGTTAATACACCATTGATAACATCAAGTGATGCTGAAGGTGCTGGAGAAATGTTTACTGTAAGTGCTTTTGATTTTAATAACATGCCAAAAACAGAAGATGGAATGGTTGATTTTTCACAAGACTTTTTTGGTAAACCATCTCATCTAACAGTTAGTGGACAATTAAATGGGGAAACATATGCATCTGCTTTTAGAAATGTGTATACATTTGGGCCAACATTTAGGGCAGAAAATTCTAACACAGTAAAGCATGCTGCAGAATTTTGGATGATTGAACCAGAAATTTGTTTCGCAGATTTGAAAGATGATATGGATTTAGCAGAAGATATGATAAAATATATTTTCTCTTACGTTTTAGAAAATTGTCCCGAAGAAATGAATTTTTTCAATAATTTTGTAGACAAAGGATTATTAGAAAGATTAAATAATGTAATAAACTCTGATTTTGCAAGAATTTCATATACGGATGCTGTAAAAGAGCTTGAAAAACATAACGAAAAATTTGAATATAAAGTTAGTTGGGGAGTAGATTTACAAACAGAGCATGAGAGATTTTTATGTGAAGAAATATTTAAAAAGCCAGTATTTGTTACAGATTATCCAATGGATATAAAAGCTTTTTATATGAAACAAAACGCAGATGGAAAAACAGTTGCTGCATCAGATTTATTGGTTCCTGGAATTGGAGAAATTATAGGTGGTAGTCAAAGAGAAGAAAATTATGATAAATTAGTTAATAGAATGAAAGAGCTAAATATGCCATTAGATCAATATGAATGGTACTTAGACCTAAGAAAATATGGAAGTGTTGTTCATAGTGGATTTGGTTTAGGTTTTGAGAGAGCTATTATGTATTTAACAGGAATGCAAAATATTCGTGATGTAATACCTTTCCCAAGAACACCTGGAAATTGCGAATTTTAATTTGAGGACGGGGTTAAATTTTTAAATTTACTCCGTTCTTTTTTAGAAAATTAAAAAAATATTAAGATAATCTTTTTCTTTAAAGAGAATAATGTTATAATACATACAAATGTTTAGGAGGAATTAAAGAGATGTTTGAGAATATAAGAGTTTTAGCTTTTGTTGGTCCTTCTGGTACAGGAAAAAGTTATAGAGCTCAAATGGTAGCTGGAGAAAATGATATAAAATATATAATAGATGATGGTTTGCTAATTAATGATAATGAAGTTGTTGCAGGTACTTCTGCAAAAAAAGCTCCTACAAAAATAGAAACAATTAGGCATGCACTTTTTAATAATGAAAATGAAAGAAATGAAATAATAGCAGCGATTGAAAGAATTAAACCTACAGGTATATTAATTTTAGGAACATCAGATGGAATGGTTGAAAAAATTGCAGAAAATTTATGTTTACCAAAGATTGAAAGAATAATTAACATTTCAGAAGTTGCAACAGAAGAAGAAATGCAAAAAGCACGTAGAATAAGGACTACAGAAGGCAAGCATGTTATTCCAGTACCTACATTTGAGATAAAAAAAGATTTTTCAGGATTTTTGTTAGATCCATTACAAATATTTAAATCAAAGGGAAGCGGAGAAGATCCATATATAGCAGAAAAATCAATAATAAGGCCTACTTTTAGCTATATGGGAAATTTTACAATTTCAGATACTGTATTTAGACAAATAATTCAATATTTATTAAAAAAAGAAAAAGAGCGTAATATACAAAAAATAACTAAAATAAGAATAGATAAATATGGAGAAGGAATGTCAATCTATATGGAAGCTATTATATTTTATGGATGCAATATACAAGAATGTTTTAAGAAATTTCAAGTAAAAATCAAGAAAGAAATAGAAAGATTAACATCTATGAACGTTCAAAAAATTGACATTTTTGTTAAAAATATTAAATTTGAAGAAAATGAAAATAATGATTAATTTAGGAGGATTTTTATGTCATTTATAGTTGCAATAGATGGACCAGCAGGAAGCGGAAAAGGAAGCATTACGAGTGAAATTGCTAAAAAATTAAATTTAAGTTGCATAGATACTGGAGCAATGTATAGATGTGTAACTCTAGAAATGATTAATAAAGGTATAAAAATAGATGAACTTGAAAAAATTAAAGGGCTTTTAGAAAATATAAAAATCGAATTAAACGAAGAAACAAAACAAGTATTTCTAAATGATAAAGAAGTTACAAAAGAAATAAGAAGTATAGAAGTATCTAAAATGGTTTCATATGTTTCTTCAATTAAAGAGGTTAGATTAAAACTAATTGAATTGCAAAGGAAAATTGCTAAAAGTAAAGATGTTATTATGGAAGGTAGAGATATTACAACTGTTGTTTTTCCTAATGCAGATGTAAAAATATATTTAGATGCAGATGTAAATGAAAGAGCAAGAAGAAGGTTTAAACAAAATCAAGAAAATGGCATTGAATCATCTTATGAGGAAATATTAGAAAATTTGAGAAAAAGAGATGAGAATGATAAAAATAAAGATTTTGGGGCTTTAAAAGTAGCAGAAGATGCAACTATTATAGATTCAACAAATTTAACAATAAAGCAAGTTACAAGTCAGATAATAAAAATAATAAATGAAACAAAAAAAAAACAAGCTATAGATAAAAAAGTATATGAAGAAACTCCAGATTCATCATTTAAAAGATTTAAATTAAGTTTAGTAAAGAAGACTTTATATTTATTTGTTTATAAATTGGTATATAGAATAAAGATTATTAATAAAGAGAAAGTTCCAAGTGATGGTGCTTATATAATTTGTGCTAATCATATTAATATGTTAGATGCATTAGCAGTTGTATGTACAAATAAGAGAAAAGTAAGATTTATATGTAAAGAAGAAATGTTTAAAAAGAAATCATTAGGCTGGGCATTAAAATTAGGCGATATTATTCCAGTAAATAGAGAAAAGAATGATATAGAGTCAATGAAAAGATCTTTAAAAGCTTTAAAAAATGGCGAAATATTAGGAGTATTTCCAGAAGGAACAAGAAAAGGAATGGAAAAAAATGTAGAATTTAAAAATGGGGCTGCGTTTTTTTCTTTAAAAACAAATACAAAAGTAATTCCTCTAGGAATACAGGGGTCTTTCAAACCATTTACAAAGGTTAAACTTGTATATGGAGATCCTTTAGATTTTTCTGAATATTATGGAAAAGAAAAAGATAAAGAAGCTCTTGACAAAGTTACTAATATTATAATGGATGAAATAGTTATGTTGACAAATAATAACAAATAATATATAATAGAAAAATATTAAGATAGGTAGGGAAATTATGGAAAATATTACATTCGAAGAATTATTAAATCAAACTTTAAAGGAAATTAAGGTAGGTCAAACAGTTACAGGAACTGTAATCGAAATAACATCTAAAAACGAAGTTTTTATAGACATAGGATATAAAGCTGATGGAATAATACCAGCAAGTGAATACATATTAAATGCAGATGAAACAGTTAATTCAAAATTTAAATTAGGGGATAGAATAACTGCAGTAGTAGTTAAATTAAATGATGGATTAGGAAATGTTTTATTATCATATAATAAAGCTAGAAAAGAGATTGATCAAAAAGAATTTGAAAGTAAAGTAAATAATGAATCAATTTTCAAATCAATAGTTACAGATGTTAATGAAAAAGGATTAATTGTAAATTTTGGTACAATTAAAATATTTATACCTTTATCATTATCAGGAATTTCAAGAAATGAAGATCCACATACATATAAGGGAAAAGAAGTTAGTTATAAGATAGTAGAGTATAATAAAGAAAACAATAGAATAATAGGATCTATAAAAATATTAGCAGATGAAGAGCGAAAAATTAAGAATGATGAGTTCTGGAAGAATATAGAAATTGGAAAAACATATACAGGAACAGTATCAAGTTTAAGCGAATATGGAGCTTTTATAGATTTAGAAGGAGTAGTACAAGGCTTATTACATATATCTGAAATGACTTGGGAGAGAGATAAGAAACCAAAAGATATACTAGATGTTGGACAAGAAGTAAAAGTTAAAATAAAAGAATTAGATAAAGAGAATAAAAGGGTTAAGCTTGTATATGATAAAAAAGGTCCAGATCCATGGGAAAAGGTTGAAGAAAAATATAATATAGCAGATGTAGTAACTGTTAAAATAGTAAATTTAGCGCCATTTGGAGCTTTTGCAAAAATAGATAAAGGAATAGAAGGATTAATTCACATTTCTCAAATTTGTGAAAAAAGAATAGCAAAACCAGATGAAGTTTTAAAAATTGGACAAAAGGTAAATGCAAAGATAATTAGCATAGACAAAGAAAATAGAAAGATAGAACTTTCAATACGAGATTTAGAAGGAACATCTGATGAGTTAAATTCAGAGGAAGAAAATGCTATAAAAGAATAAACAAAAGTATAATTAAAGATTTTATAAATAAGACGGCAGACATATAAAATATTATTGTCTGCCATCTGCACGGCTAAAAGCTTTATTATTTGGCCACAAAAACAAGACGATTTGATAAGAGGACGTCACAAATTAAAATAAAAGGAGTAATTAAAATGAATAATCAAAATATTAGAAACATAGCTATTATAGCTCACGTTGATCATGGAAAAACAACATTAGTAGATGCTTTATTAAGACAAAGTCATATATTCAGAGAAAATGAGCAAGTTGCTGAAAGAGTAATGGATTCAAACGATATAGAAAAAGAAAGAGGTATAACAATATTATCAAAAAATACATCTGTTATGTATAATGATGTAAAAATTAATATTGTTGATACTCCAGGACATGCTGATTTTGGTGGAGAAGTTGAACGTGTTTTAAAAACAGTTGATGGTGTTTTACTTTTAGTAGATGCTTTTGAAGGACCAATGCCTCAAACAAGAGAAGTTCTAAAGAAAGCTTTAGGATTGAATTTAAAACCAATAGTTGTAATAAACAAAATAGATAGACCAGGAGCAAATCCATTAAAAGTTGTTGATCAAGTTATTGAATTATTTATTGAATTAAATGCATCTGATGAACAATTAGATTTCCCAGTAATATATGCTTCTGCTAAAAATGGAATTGCTAAAATGAATTTAGAAGATGAAACTGATAATGTTCATTGTATTTTTGATACTATAATAGATACTATCAAAGCACCAAATTGTGATATGGATGGAACTGTTCAAATGTTAGTTTCTAATATTGACTATGATGATTATTTAGGAAGGATTGCAGTTGGAAGACTTGAGAGAGGTATTATCAAAAATGGTATGCCAATATCAATTTGCAAAGCTGATGATAAAATTACTCAAGGAAAGATTGCCAAATTATTCACATATATTGGATTAAAGAAAGTTGAAGTTGAGGAAGTTAAAGCTGGTGATATGGTAGCTTTATCAGGAATAGCAGATATTAATATAGGAGATACAATATGTGATTTAAATAATCCTGAAAAAATTCCATTTGTTGATATTGATGAACCAACAGTTTCAATGACATTTAGTGTTAATAATGGACCATTAGCAGGAAAAGAAGGACAATTTATTACATCAAGACATATAAGAGATAGATTATTTAAAGAGCTTGAAAGAAATGTAAGTTTAAGAGTTAAAGAAACAGATTCTGCAGATAGTTTTGAAGTTTGTGGCCGTGGAGAATTACATTTATCTATATTAATTGAAAATATGAGAAGAGAAGGATTTGAGTTATTAGTTTCTCGTCCAAAAGTTATTTACAAAGAAATAGATGGTGTTAGATGTGAACCAATCGAAAGATTAGTTGCTAATGTGCCAGATGATGCTATAGGAACTGTTATTGAGAAATTAGGAAGACGTAAAGGTGAAATGGTTAATATGGAGCCTGCCGAATTAGGTCATACAAAAATAGAATTTGATATTCCAGCAAGAGGAATTATAGGATACAGAACAGAGTTCTTAACTGATACAAAGGGTGTAGGAACAATGAGCAGCGTATTTGATAGATATGAACCATATAAAGGTGAAATATCTTCAAGAACAAGAGGTGTTTTAGTAGCATTTGAAGCAGGAACATCAATTACTTATGGTTTATATAATGCTCAAGAAAGAGGAGAGCTATTAATTGGTGCTGGTGTTGAAGTTTATGAAGGTATGATAGTTGGTATAAATTCAAGAAATGAAGATATAGCAATAAATGTATGTAAAGAAAAACATTTAACAAACACTAGAGCTTCAGGATCTGATGATGCACTTCGTTTAGTTCCACCACTTCAAATGTCTTTAGAAAAAGCTATTGAATTTATCGAAGAAGACGAATTAGTAGAAGTTACACCATTAAACATAAGATTAAGAAAGAAAATATTAGATAGCAAAATGCGTGAAAGAGAAGCAAGAAGAGCTATCAAATAAGAAGAAATATAAAAAAATAAGGATGTTAGTATGGGAAAATATTCTAAGTTAGATAATAAACGTAAAAAGCAAAGAAGTTATATGATAAAAGAAGGTTCAATCAGTGAAGTAAATAGAGCTATTAAAGCAGAAGAAGAGTATAAATATTATTCTACAAATAATGAATTCAAGAATATGGTTAAGGAATATTATGAAAAAGGTTTGTCTGCCGCTAGGATATATATCACTTTACATGATAAAGTAAAATATAATCCAAAAAATTTAATAGAGAAAATTACTGGTGAGAAGATTGAAATTAA
Organism: Clostridia bacterium; assembly: GCA_045643465.1. Taxonomy (GTDB): domain Bacteria; phylum Bacillota; class Clostridia; order TANB77; family CAG-508; genus CAG-492. Next base: position 98,614 of record JAZUKV010000010.1, read on the forward strand.
TGATAATAGAATAGAGTATACTAAAAAGAAAAACGATAATATGTCTAAAAAGTCCTTTGAAGAACAAAATGAAGATAGGTAAAATAAAAAAGGAAAAGAGCATGCTCTTTTCCTTTTTTGTAAAATATTTCATGATATAAAGAAAGGAATATAAGCAGTATGAATAAAAATGAACTAGAGAGAATAAAAGAAAAAGCATTAGAGGATCATGTTCCAATCATAATGGATGATACGTTGGAAGTAATTTCTAAAATATTAATCAAAAATAAACCAAAAAGAATATTAGAAATAGGTGCAGCTGTTGGATATTCTGCAATTTGTTTTTCAGAATATTTATCAGATGGAGGTATGATTGATACTATAGAGCGTGATGAATTGCGTATTGAAGAAGCAAAAGAAAATTTTAAAAAAGCTGAAGTTGAGAATAAGATAAATCTTTATGAAGGTGATGCTGTTGAAATATTACCAACATTAAATGAAAAATATGATATGGTATTTATAGATGCTGCAAAAGGGAAATATCCATTCTTTTTAAAGGAAGCATTACGAATGTTAAATAACAATGGAGTTATTTTTGCAGATAATATTTTATATAAAGGGTATGTTATGAGCGATTATAACAAACATAAGCAACGTACAGCTGTTAGAAATTTAAGAGAATATATAAAAGAAACTACAGAAAATCCAAAATTGGAAACAGAGATATTAGAAGTTGGAGATGGACTTGCAATAACTTATTTAAATATGGATGAGTAGAGGAGGATTTTTATGAACAAAATTCAAGAATCTGTTCACTATGATTTTGAAAAACTTAAAGAAAATAAGCAATTTTTTGATGAATTTTATGAAAATAATTATAAACTAGTATATAGAATTTGTTTATCAATACTAAAGAATGAAGATAATAGTGAAGATGTAGCACAAAATGTTTTTGAAAAAATATATAAGTTGGATAATGAAAAATTACCAAAAGAATTTGAAGCATCATGGTTATATAAAGTAGTAAAGAATGAAGCTCTTCAATTTATAAGAAAAACTAGATACAGTCTTCCAATTGATGAAAATATAGAAGAAATATCAAATGATAATGAAATTAATAATATTGAAGATAGACAAAGTTATGATAAAATGGTAAAAAAATTGAATAAGAAACAAGAGCAAGTAATTAATTTAAAAGTACTAGCAGATTTTACTTTTAGAGAAATAGGAGAAATTTTAGCAATGCCAACTGCTACAGTTCAATGGTATTATTATAGATCAATTACTTCATTAAAAGTCGCAGTTTCAAATTTTGCAATGTTTATTATTGCATTTGTAATAGGACTTAAAGTGAAATTTAATGTTGATGACAATAATAAAGAAACAGAAAATTATCAATCTAATTGTGAACAGGCTACAACAGATAAAGAGCTAGAAAGTAAAACAGAAAATCCTACATATATTGAAAATGTTGAAAATATTGAAAAAAATAAAAAATTGGAAGAAAATGATATAACAAACATTATATCTGGAGAAGTAAGCTCTTGTGAGGATACTCAGTATTCAGAAATTTCTGAAACAAGTTTTGTTAAATCAATAACTTCATATAAAGGAATTATAGGAATTTCATTCATATTTTTAACAATTTCAATAATTTTTATAATTTTTTTCAAAAAAAACCAACAAAAATTAAAATTAAAACATCTAAAAAGTGAAAGTAAATAATTTACTTTCACTTTTTTTATATTTATAATAAGACAAAAGGAGAAGAAAGGAAGAGATATTATGAAAAACACAAAAAAAATAATATTGATTATAGTTATAAGTATTATAATTATAGGTATTTTATTAGGAAGTTGTTACTTTTTTATATTTAAAGGAAGAAATGCATTAGCAAAAGTGGATGATTGGGAATATGGCAGTAATAAAAGAAGTAAATTAAGTAGTATGTTTGATGCAAGCAGTATAAGTAGTGGTGGAACTACTGTTTATGAATCAGCAAGTTCAAAATCATCAGAAGATTCATATTTAGGATATACTGTTGGTGGAGCTAGTAATATAGAGAATTTTAGAAAAAATATTAAAAATAATTATTTACCATTAACAACAGATATTACGTATAATGGATTATATTCTGAATATTATTTTGATACAGCAAGATCAAATGGAAAATCTGATGAGATGTTTTATCCAACATATTCAACAGCAGTTTCAACAGATCCATTTTCAGGAAAAAGAGAAGAATATATTTCAGTTGGATTAAATTCAAATATTAAAGAAAGTGATTTTAAAAGAAAGAAGATTAATTTAGTTTTTGTAATAGATATTTCAGGCTCAATGCAATCTGCTTTTAATTCATATTATTATGACAAAAAATTAACAGATAAATCTAGTAATGATAATAAAAGTAAAATGAAAATAGCAGAAGAATGTGTAAATAATTTAATAGATAAGTTAAATCCAGACGACAGATTTGGAATTGTTTTATTTGATGATTCTGCATATCTAGGAAAAAAGATATCAACAGTATCAGATACAGATTTAGGTGCAATCAAAAATCATTTATTAGAAGTAGAGCCACAGGGTGGAACAAATTTTTCATCAGGATATAAACAAGGAACAGAGCTATTTAATGAATATTTAAATGATGATTCATACCAAAATAGAATAATTGTTATAACTGATGCAATGCCTAATGCTGGAGATACGTCATCAACAGGTTTGATAGGAATGATGAAAGAAAATGCTAAAAAGAAAATTTATACAACATTATTAGGTGTTGGAGTTGATTTTAATACAAAATTAATAGAAGAAATTTCAGATGTAGAAGGAACAAATTATTATTCAGTGCATAATTCAGAAGAATTTAATAAAGTACTAGTAAATGAATTTGATTATATGATAACACCATTAATATTTAATTTAAATTTTAATTTTATATCAGAAGGATACGAAATTGTAAATATATATGGCTCAGATTCTGCAAATAAAGAAACAGGAAATATAATGCATATAAATACATTATTCCCATCAGCAAGTAATTCAAATGGAGAAGTTAAAGGTGGAATAGTAGTCTTGAAAGTAAGACATAAAGAAAATTGCAAAAATGATGATATGGCTCTTACTGTAGAATATGAGGATGCAAATGGAAAAAAGCATTCAATAAAACAAGAAGTAAGTTTTTTTCAAATGCTTGAGGATTACTATGACAATACAGGAATTAGAAAAGCTATAGCTTTGGCTAGATATGTAAATGTAATGAAAAATTGGATATTATCAGAAAATGATACTGAGAAAAAATTGATTAATTATAGCTTGGAAGATGGTATTCCAGAGATGAATTATAGTGAAGATTATATTACAAATATTTTAGGTATTCATGAGAGAAAATCTACAAAATTAAAAGTTAGTGATGAATATGCTCAAAATAAATTTAAAGCAATGAAAAATTATATGCAAAAGGAATATGATGAATTAAAAGATGAAACTTTGAAGCAAGAATTAGAAATACTAGATTATTTGATAAATTATAATAAATAAGATTGTGAAAAAAAGGTACATTATTTTCTAATATAATGTATCTTTTTTTGATATAAATTAAAAGTAACAAAAAATATATGAATTCATAAAATATACAAATAGTATGAAAGGAATTTTTTTATGAATGATTTATTGATTTTTTTTGCTTTACCAATAGCTACTATAATATTTTCGATTGTTTTACAAAGATTAATTGGAAGTTCGATATTAACAGCATTAACTATATTTGCAAGTTTTTTAATAGTAGCATTTTTGCCTGGAAATGAAATATTTTTAGTTTTAGCTATTGTCTATGGAATATTAGCATATGTTACTGCAATAATCTCGAGATTTATACGAAATTATATTGTAAATAATTCAAACGATTCTAGTGATAACAGTTGTGGTTGCAACAACAATGGAAATAATTCAAATATTAATGATGATTCTGGTCAAGATTGCGGTTGTAATAATAGAAATTATATTAATTACAGACCTTTTTTAGGTAGAAGAAATTTTAGATAATTGAATATATTTTAATATGAAATAAGTAGTATGATTACAAAATAACAGTTAAGTTGACAAATTATGTAAAATAATATACAATTAAGTATAGGAGATTTTTATATAGGAGATGATGTATATGAAAAATAAAAAAATATACATTGGTATTATAGCTGGCTTAACTGTAGTAGGAATAATAATTGCTAGTATTTTCTATATTAAAAACAATAAGGACGCAGAAATATCAAAATTTATAAAGAATATTACAAATTCAACTACTAAAGAAGCAATGAATGAAACTGAAAAAATTTTAGAAGAGAATACCAATGAAAATAATATTGAAAAAGAGCCGGAAAAAAATCAGCAAGAAGAGCAGCAGCAAGTGCAACAGGAAGGAATGAAAGAGGAAAATAAAAATGAAGAAGTTTTAGCAAAAACTGAATCTGCTGTTGTATCTAATGTAAAAAATACTGAAGAAACAGTAAAAAAAGAAATTGAAGTAACACCATTACAAAAAAATATGTATGTAAATTGTAATAGTTTAAATATTAGAAGTGGTCCTGATACTGGATATTCTACAATTGGAGCGGTTACTAAAGCTACAGAGCTTAAGATTACAGGTCAAGCAGGATCATGGTATAGGATAAACCATAACGGAAAAGTTGGTTATGTATTAGGTTCATATCTTTCTAGTACGAAACCAAAAGTTGAAGAAAAAGTAGAAACATCTTCAGTAACTGTAACAAATGTAACAAGAGAATCAGGAACAGTTGTAAGCAATTTAATAATTATTAATACTAGAAAAAATACATTGCGTTATTATACTAATGGTTCATTGTGTAGATCTTATTCATGTGCTACAGGTGCTAGTGGAACAAGTACTCCACAAGGAAAATTCCAAATATTCGAAAAATTAAAAAATAGACCTTATTATAAATTAAATATACCAGGTGGAGCTCCGAATAATCCATTAGGTCCAAGATGGATGCAATTTAAATCTGGTGGTTATGCAATTCATGGTACTAATACAGAATCAAGTATAGGAAATAATGTTTCTCATGGATGTGTAAGAATGCATAATGCAGATGTACTTGAATTATATGATTTAGTGCCAATCGGAACAACCGTAATAGTAAAAAGTACAAGCCAATCAGATAAAGATATAGCAGGTGGATATGGAATATTTATAGAATAAAAAATAATAAACTTTTGCAAGTAAAAAGCATAAATTCTAAGGATTTATGCTTTTTATTTTTTGATTTTAAATTTGTATAATATGTTGACAAGTTATAAACTGAGTAATATAATGCCACGTAAGCATAAAATATGCTTACGCAGAAACGACGATTATAGAATAGGAGGTTATCATGAGCTATAACTACGAAGTGCAACGCAATGAAAATATCCAACGGTTTAGCAGTGAAGAGCTAGCCGAGAAAAAGGCATTTTTATTGAAGATTGCCAAAAGATTTAACGAAGCGGGTATCAAGTGGTGTCTGACATGTTCTTCAACTTTGTTTTTCAGAGGAATAGTAAAAGAATTTGACGATTTTGATTTTTTGATAGACTGGCAATATATTTCAAAAGCAATTGAAATTGTCAAAGAATTCGACTGCCAAAATCTACCAAAAGGAGATCAATCAATTTTTTCATCTACGCTTTTTAATAAGTATAGATGCGGAAAAGTCAAATTTGATTTATTTTCAGAGTGGAGAATTTCAAATTTTTTCAACTTTGAATATTGCTACAATCCAGATGATGTTGAAGATTTCTTGATTGAAGACACAAAGATAAATATGATATCAGCTAAAATACAATATCTTTTGTATTCTGCGATGAGTCCTTGGTGGCCTCGAAGAAGAATGCAGGCAGGTCTTGTATCATGTTATCTTGAAGATAAGAACTAAAACTATAATTGACAACTAGGTGCGGAGGCTTTTTTTGCTTCCGCACTTAGTGACTACAAATAAATGATTATAAAAGTTAGGATATATATTATTGAAAGGAATATTGCAATATGGATAATGGAATTTTAAAATTTTTAGGAAGTGATAGTGGTTTTGGAGATTGTAATAATTCTGCGTATATAGAAGATAATACAAAGTTTATATTGATAGATTGCGGATATACAGTATTTAATATTGTAAAAAGTAAGTTTGATTTAAAAAAATATGCAGAAATTGATGTAATAATAACACATCTACATAACGACCATGCAGGATCTTTAAGCCAATTTATAATGTATTTGTGGTTTGGATATGGTAAAAAAGTAAATGTATATAGCAAATGTTCTAGGATTAAAGATTATTTAGAAATTACAGGAACTCCGGAAGAAGCGTATAATTTAACAAATGGAAATAATAATTTAAAATTTATTAAAACAAATCATGCAAAAGAGCTAGATGCGTATGGTTTTGAAATGAAATATAAAGATAAAAAATTTGTATACACAGGAGATACTTGTATATTAGAGCCATATTGTGAATATTTAGAAGATGCTGATGAATTTTATGTAGATATTTCTGTTGGAAGTGATGTTCATTTAAAGATTAAGGATGTATTAGAAAAGCTTAAAGATATTAAGAATAATGGAACAGAAATATATATTATGCATACAGATGACAAAATGTACATAAAACAAATCATAGGAAACGAATTTATTATTGTTTAATAAACATATATGTGATATAATAAAAACGATTTTTTATAAAATAGAAAATGGAGAGAGGATTGATAAAATGAATAATACATATAGAACTCATACATGTGGAGAATTAAATATAAATAATATAAATCAAGAAGTAAGATTATCAGGATGGGTACAAAGAATTAGAAATTTAGGAGCAATGAAATTTATTGATTTAAGAGATCAATATGGAATTACTCAAATTGTTATATCAGATGAAGAAAAATTCAAATCAGAACTTGAACAAATAGTTACAGAATGTGTTATTCAAGTAAATGGTACAGTAGTTGAAAGGTCAAATAAAAATGACAAAATTCCAACAGGTGAAATTGAAATTGATGCAAGCGAAATAAAAATATTAGGAAAATGTAAATCTACACTTCCTTTTGAGGTAAATTCAGAAAAAGCTGATATAAATGCTGTTAGAGAAGATTTGAGATTAGAATATAGATTTTTAGATTTAAGAAATGAAAGAATACACAATATTTTATTACTTCGTTCACAAGTGATGCAAACATTAAGAGCAAAATTATGTGAGCTAGGATTTTCTGAAATACAAACTCCTATTTTGGCAAACTCATCACCAGAAGGAGCTAGAGATTATTTAGTGCCAAGTAGATTGCACGAAGGAGAATTTTATGCTCTTCCACAAGCACCACAACAATTCAAACAATTATTAATGGTTTCAGGATTTGATAAATATTTCCAGATAGCTCCATGTTTTAGAGATGAAGATCCTAGAGCAGATAGAGCACCTGGAGAATTTTATCAAGTAGATTTTGAAATGAGTTTTGCAGAGCAAGAAGATGTATTTAACGTTCTTCATGAATTATTTATACCAACATTCAAAAAATTCACAACATGGAAGGTAGATGATGGTCCATTTATACAAATTCCATATAAAGAAGCTATGGAAAAATACGGTATAGATAAACCAGATTTAAGAAATCCATTAATAATTCAAGATGCAACTAAATATTTTGAAGGAACAGAATTCAATGCTTTCAAAGATAAAACAATAAAAGCAATAGTTGTACCAAATGGTGCAGAGCAAGGAAGAAAATTCTTTGATAATATGACAGAATTTGCTGTAGAAGAAGCAGGTGCTAAAGGATTAGCATGGGCAAAATTCGATAATGAATTAAATGCAACAGGTGGAATATCTAAGTTCATCACAGATGAAGTAAAAGCAGGATTAAAAGAAAATCTTGGAATAAAATCAAATGATGCAATATTCTTTATAGCAGATGAATTTAAAGTAGCTCAAAAAATAGCTGGTTTAGTAAGAATCGAGTTAGGAAAGAGATTAGATTTATTAGAAAAGGATGTATACAAATTCTGTTTAATAACAGAATTCCCAATGTATGAATTATCAGAAGAAGGAACAATAGACTTCAATCATAATCCGTTTTCTATGCCAAAAGGTGGAATGGAAGCATTAATAAACCAAGATCCATTAGATATAGTAGCATATCAATTTGATGTTGTATGCAACGGATTTGAAATGGCATCAGGTGCTGTAAGAAACCATAATCCAGAAATAATGGTCAAGGCTTTTGAAATAGCAGGATACAATGAAAAAGATGTAGAAACACGTTTTGGAGCATTATACAAAGCATTCCAATATGGAACACCACCACATGCAGGAGCAGCTCCAGGATTAGACAGAATGATAATGCTAATCGCAGATTCACAGAATATTAGAGAAGTAATAGCATTTCCAAAAAACAAAAAAGCAAGAGATGTATTAATGAATGCACCATCAAAAGTTACAGAAGAGCAATTAAACGATGTTCATATAAAATTAAAATAGTGTGGAATTGGGGACGGTTCTAATTTCCACAAAATAGGAAAAAATGACAGATATGCGATGTGGCATATCTGTCTTTTTTTATAAAAAGTGGAAATTAGAACCGTCCCCAATTCCACTGTTGACCGCATATGAGTATTGTGGTAAAATATTCATATTGTAATTTGCAAAGGGGTGATCATTATGTTTTATAAAAAAATAATAATGGAAAAGGTTGAAAAAATATATCAAATATTAAATGAATTACAATGTAATGAAATTGAACTATTTTTAAGTATTCAAAGAAATCAAAATGTACTAATAAAAAAAATAAATAAATTGGAAGAATATAATGAAATTGATGATATGTCAAAAGCACTAATGGATAAGAGATTATTGGAAATTAAACAAATGATAAAAAGTTAGAAAAATCGCAGGTTTTTAATACCTGCGACTTTTTCATAAATACTTGAAAATTAAATTAATTTGTGATATAACATGCAATGAAAGAATAGGGGTAAATTTAAATAATATGAAAAATATAAAAGATTACAATTTAGATGAATTGCAGAACGAATTGATAAACTTAGATGAAAAAAAATTCAGGGCAGAGCAAATTTTCAAATGGTTATATGTCGACAAAGTAAAAAATTTTGACGAAATGACAAATCTATCTTTAGAATTAAGAAATAAATTAAAAGAAAATTATAGTATCTGCAATTATAATATTTTAAAAAAACAAGAATCTTCAGATGGTACAAAGAAATATTTGTTTGATGTATTAGATGGTAATGCAATTGAAACAGTTTTAATGCAATATCATCACGGAAAAACAGTATGTGTATCATCTCAAATAGGATGTAAAATGGGATGCAAATTTTGCGCTTCAACCGGTATAGCTTTTGTTAGAAATCTAACTGCTGGTGAAATTGTAGAGCAAATATTAGCTGTAGAGCAAGATATAAATGATAAAATATCAAATATCGTATTTATGGGAATTGGAGAGCCATTAGATAATTATGATAATGTTATAAAAGCAATTAAAATTTTGAATAACCCAAAAGGCTTGAATATAGGTACTAGACATATAAGTGTGTCAACAAGTGGTTTAGTTCCTAGAATATATGATTTGGCTAATGAGAATATTCAATGTACATTATCTATTTCATTACATGCAACTACTGATGAAAAAAGAAGTAGTATGATGCCTGTTAATAATAGATATAATATAGCAGAGCTAATGAAAGCTTGCAAAGATTATATAAAAATTACAAATAAAAGAATATCGTTTGAATATGCTTTAGCTAAAGATAATAATGACAACTTAGATGATGCTAAACAATTAGTAAAATTATTAAAAGGAATGCTTTGCCACGTAAATTTAATACCAATAAATAAAATTGATAATGGCAATTATTCAAAAAGTACAAATGAAAACATCTTAAAATTTAGAGATTATTTAAATGACAATGGTATTGTAGCAACAATAAGAAGAGAGTTAGGTTCAGATATCGATGCAGCATGCGGACAACTTCGCAGAAAAAATTTAAAAAAATAATTTTTAAGAATTGAATACTACAAACTTAAGAACAAGAAATCGATAATTAGGAGGTTTTATGAAAGCTTTTGCAACATCAGATGTAGGTAAAGTAAGAGAAATGAATCAAGATAGTTACCATATATCTGATCAAAATGATGATGTAAAATTATTTATAATAGCAGATGGAATGGGGGGATACAAAGGAGGTGAAATAGCAAGTAGACTTGCTATAGAGGCATCAAAAAAATATATTCTTAATAATTTTGATGGAGTAAAAAAAGATAAAGAGCTAGTATTAGATTTATTGAAAAATGCAATAGAATATGCGAATATGGTTATATATGAAAAATCTAAAGAAAACGAAGAGCTAAGTGGAATGGGAACAACAATTGACATATGTTTAATATATATGAATAGAGTATATATAGGTCATGTTGGTGATAGCCGAGTATATAGAATAAGAAAAGAATTTTTCAGAAAATTAACAAAAGACCATAGTTATGTAGAGCAATTGGTAGATCAAGGTAATATAACAAGAGAGGAAGCGTATAATCACCCTAAAAAGAATATGTTAACAAAGGCATTAGGATGTACAGCTTTCGTTGAACCAGATGTAATGGTAAAAGGTTTTGTAAAAGATGATATTATATTGATGTGTACAGATGGTTTAACAAATATGATAAGAGATAATAAAATATGTGAAATTATCAAAGAAAATCCTGAAGGAGCAACTAAAAAATTAGTGGAAGAAGCAAATAAAAATGGTGGATTAGATAATATTACAGCTGTAATCATATTATAAGGAGAGGGAGAATATGAATTTAGAAGGTAGTGTTATAGGAAATAGGTATGAAATAATTGAAAAAATTGGAAGTGGCGGAATGGCTACAGTTTATAAAGCTTTAGACAAAATTCTTAACAGATATGTTGCAGTAAAAGTATTAAGAGATGAGTTTACTACAGATGAAGAATTTATTAAACGTTTTAATGCTGAAGCGCAATCTGCTGCAAGGCTTACACATCCAAATATAGTTTCTGTATTTGATGTTGGGCAAGAATATAATGTTTATTATATAGTTATGGAATTAATTCAAGGAAAAACTTTGAAAGAGATAATAGAAGAAGATGGTTTTTTATCTTGGAAATGGGCAATTAATATTGCTATTCAAATAGCGTCAGCTTTAGAAATGGCACATAAAAATAGTATAATTCACAGAGATATTAAGCCTCATAATATAATGATAACAGAAGACGGTGTTGCAAAAGTCACAGATTTTGGAATAGCAAAAGCTGTTTCGAATTCAACAATAACAGCTTTTGGTACTACTTTAGGATCAGTACACTATTTTTCACCAGAGCATGCTAGAGGTGGGTATACTGATTCAAAATCTGATATATATTCTTTAGGTGTTGTAATGTATGAAATGGTTACTGGAAAAGTACCTTTTGATGCAGATACTCCAGTTTCAGTAGCATTAAAACATATGCAAGAAGAGCCTGTAGAGCCAAGAAAAGTAAATCAAAATGTACCAATGGCTATAAATCAAATAATAATGAAAGCAATGAAAAAAGATCCAAATGATAGATATCAAAATGCTTCAGAGATGATTAATGATTTAAATATGGCTTTAAAAAGACCAGAGGGAGGATTTGTTGACCAACTTACTGAAGAAAATGATGGATTAACAAAAAGAATTCCAACTATTGATGCTGGAATAAAAACTAACAATACTAGAACAGCTCCAAAAGAAGATGAGAAAACGGGATTTTTCCAAGAGCATAAAAAGATAATAGTATCAGGAATTATAATAGTTTCATTTATAGCGGTATTTATAATTACATTACTTATAACTTTAGGAATAGCAAATTCTTCTTCACCAAAAGATGTGCAGATACCAAATGTTGTTGGTTTAACTAGAGAAGAAGCAAAATCTGCAATTGAAAATTCTAAATTAGTGTTTAATACTGATGTAAAAGAAATATATAGTGCAGATGTTCCTGAAGGATGTGTTATTTCTCAAGATCCACAATATATAAATAATTATTCTATAAAAGAAGGAAGCACAGTAAGTATTGTAGTTAGTAAAGGTATAGAAACAGTAAAAATGCCAAAGGTTGTAGGTGAAAAGTTTGAAGATGCTGAAAAGATGTTAACTGAACTTGGAATAAAAATTGAGAAAGTTGAAGAAATAAGTCAAACTATTGAAGAAGGGTATGTAACAAGCCAAGAAACCAAAGAAACTACAGATGTAGAGGTTGGAACGGTTGTAAAAATCCATGTAAGTAAAGGTAATGGTAAGAAGAAATTCAAAGTAGCATATGTAATAGGTAAAAATGTGGAGGATGCGAAAAAAGAATTAACAGAGCTTGGTATGGAAGTTAATATTAAAGAAAAAGAAGATATGTCACAAAGTGAGGGCATTGTATTAGAGCAAAGTATACCAGAAGAAACTGATGCACAAGAAGGAGATAAGATTACTTTAACAGTTAATAAAATAAAAGCAAATGTTGAAGGTACTATAAACATAAATGTTAAGTCTTTAGTAGAAAAATATGCATCAGATGATGAAGAAGGTTCATCAAACAAGAATGTTACTATAAAAATAGTTGTAGGAAATGATAAAATTTATGAAAAAACTATTCCAAAAACAACAGAAAAAATCAACCAAACATTTGAAGGTAAAGGTGTTGTAACAATAAAAGTATATATTAATGGTATAAAAGCTAATGGAAAAGATTATACATTAGACTTAAATGGTGAAAATAAAGCAATAACAATTAGTTAATATAAATTAAGTAAATAAGAGCGAAGAGCGAATCTTCGCTTTTATTAATAAAATCTTGGAGGTAAATTTTGCAAAACGATGGAATTATAATAAGTAATGTATCAAACATGTATTTGGTAGAAAATTTTAAGAATAATGAAATTATAAAATGTAATGCAAGAGGAAAGTTCAAAGATCAAGGGATTAATCCTGCAGTAGGAGATAAGGTTAGTTTTGAAATTGTTGATAGAGAAAAGTCTGAAGGGGTTATATGCGAAATTTTTCGAAGGAATAATTTTATTAAAAGACCTAAAATAGCAAATCTAACACAAATTATTTTTGTTATTTCAATGAAAAAACCAAAGCCAGACTTATTAATGTTAGATAAACAACTAGCTTTTGCAGAGCTAAATAATATAAATCCAATTATTTGTTTAAATAAAATAGATTTAGAAGATGAGGCATATATAGAACATATTGAAAAGATATATTCAAATATAGGATATAAAGTATTAAAAACAAATGCAAATGAGAAAATAGGTACAGATCAAATAAAGGAAGTTTTAAAAGGAAATATTACAGCCTTTTCTGGAAATTCTGGAGTAGGAAAATCAACATTAATAAATGCGATATTTGATACAGAAATTACAAAACAAGGAAATATTAGTATTAAAAACCAAAGAGGTAAAAATACAACTACTAGTACGTATTTGTATAAAATAGATGAAAATACATATATAGCAGATACTCCAGGGTTTTCAACATTTGAGATAAACGAAATATCAACAGATGATTTGTATAAATATTTTAAGGAATTTTTAGAGCCTACTAAAGAATGTGAATTTGTTGGATGTACACATATAAAAGAAGAATTATGCGGGGTAAAAAAAGCCGTAGAGCTAGGAAAAATTTCAGAAGAAAGATATAATAGATTTTGTAAAATATATTTAGAATTAAAAGAGCAGGAGGCACACAAATGGTAGAAATATCAACATCAGTATTAACTGTAGAAAAAGATAAAATAGTTAGAGCAATTTATGATTTAGAAGTTGCAAAAACAAATTATTTTCACATTGATGTAATGGATGGAAAATTTGTAGAGAGCTTTACTAATGAAGTTATGGAAGAGTATAGTGGATATATTAAATCAATTTCAACACTACCGTTAGATGTTCATTTAATGGTAAAAGATGTAAAAAAATATATTGATATATATTTGAATTACGAACCCAATATAATAACTTTTCATATTGAAGCTGTGAAGGATCAAAATGAAGCAATCGAATTAATTAATTATATTAAAGCAAATAATTGTAAAGTTGGGATTGCTATTAATCCAGATACAAAAATTGAAAAAATATATAATTTATTAGATAAAGTGCATATGGCTCTTGTAATGACTGTTGTTCCCGGAAAAGGAGGACAAGATTTAATAGAATCAACAATTGAAAAAATTGAGATCTTAAAAAATTATATTAATCAAAATAATATTGATATAGATATTGAAGCTGATGGTGGTATAAAACTTGAGAATATAGAAAAGATAAAAGATGCTGGTGCAAATATAATTGTTTCAGGAACAGGAATTATTAAATCAGAGAATTATTCAGAAGTTATTTCAAATATGAAACTATAAAATAAAAAGTTCCCAAAATGTTTTTTGGGGACTTTTTTACTTTTCGGACTTTTTCTCATAATTTTTTGTAAGTGTATCTAATAAAGCTGGATAAATAATTTCAGCATTGTTTTTCCAATTGTCTACAATTTTTTTTGCTTCATCTCGAGATCCTGCGAAAGTTTTAATTTCAAATACAGTTTCATTATTTTCCATTATTTTACAAACCACAGTATAATGATCTTCATTTAATGGTGTAAATTCTGCAATTATAGAATGTTCATTTTCAATATTTTCTAATATAGATTTCAAATTGGTATCAGCTTTTAATTTTATAATACCAGGAAGAATATCTAATGTTAAATCTAAAGTAGTTTTACCATGAGAAGTTAATTCATAAACTGTTTGATCTTCTTTAGGATAACTTATAATAAAATCTGCAGATATTAAGTCTAATAAAAATTGTTGAAAGTAAAAATAATTCATATCTATAGCAGATAATACTAATTTATAAAGATTGTCATTAGTAATGGGTTTATGAACTTGATTTAATATATATAAAATTAAAACCTTATTTTCTGCTAATGTTTCATTGTCTGATGTAATTTTCAAAATTTCCAACCCCTTATCAAAAAAATATGTTATAATGTAGACATTATAGCATAGTAATTCAAAAAATAAAAGAGAAATTTTCAAATTAGAATGAGTATAATATATGAAAAAAATCTAATTGAAAATAAAAAAGGAAGGAAGTAAAAATATGAGAATTAGATATAAAGCATGGGCAAGACCAGAGCTTGAAGCAAGTGATTTTTATATAGATAACCCAGAAGATTATAAAGGAAAATGGAATACTTTATATAAAAAACAAAATCCAATACATTTAGAGCTAGGATGTGGTAAAGGAAATTTTATTTCAAAATTAGCAGTTCAAAATGAAGATATAAATTATATAGCAATAGATTTAGTTGACGCTATGTTAGGTTTAGCTAAAAGAAATATTGAAGATACATATCATGAAGCAGAAAAAGAAATTGATAATGTTTATATTACAAGATATGATATAGAGCGCATTTTGAATATATTGGATAAAGAAGATAATATAGAGCGCATTTATATAAATTTCTGTAATCCATGGCCAAGAGGAAAGCACAGAAAAAAAAGATTAACACATACAAGACAGCTAGAAAAATATAAAGAGTTCTTAAAAGAAAATGGAGAAATTTACTTTAAAACAGATGATGATGGATTATTTTTAGATAGTTTAAAATATTTTGAAGAAAGTGGTTTTAAAATAATTGACAAAACTTATGATTTGGAAAGTAAGCCAGATTTTTGGAATAATATAATGACTGAACATGAAAAAATGTTTATGGATCAAGGCATAAAAATCAAAGCTTTAAAAGCACAAAAAATGTAAAAATTGGTCAAATTTAAAAGTGAAAATTTGATGAATTCTATTGCAAATGGTAGTAATTATTGTTATTATATACATGAAAAAATATTTTAATATATTTTTGACCAAGGAGATAAAAATGATAGAGTTTAGGAATGTAAGTAAAACATATGGTACTGGTACAGAAGCAGTGCATAATGCTAATTTTAAAATAGAAAAAGGAGAGTTCGCATTTTTGGTTGGATCTTCAGGTTCAGGAAAATCAACTCTTATAAAAATGATATTAAAAGAAGAAAATCCAACATCTGGAAACATAATAATAAATGGAAAAGATACTACGTTTATTAAATCAAGAAAAGTTCCTTTTTTGCGTAGAAGTATGGGAGTAGTTTTTCAAGATTTCAGGCTATTACCAGATAAAACAGTTTATGAGAATGTAGCTTTTGCTATGTATATAGTTAAAGCAACTCCAAAACACATAAGAAGACAAGTTCCAATGGTACTTTCACTAGTTGGGTTGAGCGGAAAAGCTAAAATGTATCCAAATGAGTTATCAGGTGGAGAGCAACAAAGAGTTGCATTAGCAAGAGCACTAGTTAATAATCCTTCAATGCTTATTGCAGATGAACCAACAGGAAATCTAGACCCAGATACAGCATGGGAAATCATGAATTTATTAAATAGTATAAATTTAAGAGGAACAACAGTTGTTGTTGCAACTCATGCTAAAGATATTGTTGATAAAATGAAAAAACGTGTAATACAAATAGATAAAGGTATTATAGTTAGAGATGATAAAAAAGGTGGGTATGATAGTGAATTATAATATACTAAGTTATTTAATAAGTGAAGGATTAAAAAATGTTTTTAAAAATACTAAATCAACAATTGCCGCATTAATTATAATGTTTGCAACGATGATAACTGTTGGATTAGGTTTAGCAGGAGCCAAAAATGTTACATCAATTATAAAACAACTTGAAGACGATGTACCACTAACAATTTTCGTAAAAGATGGTTTAACAACTTCTGAATTAAACAAAATAGAAGATTATATAAAATCTATAGATTCAGTTAATAATGTAACATTTACTTCAAAAGCAGAGGCTTTACAAAAAGCAAAGGAAAAATTATCAGATAGTGCAGAGCTATTAGATACATATACAGAAACAAATCATCCATTTAAGGCTTCATATTCTATAACATTAACAGAATTAAGTAAATCAAATTATACTGCAGATTTATTAAAAAATTCAGATGTTTTAAAAGATAATATTGCTGATATACAGTCTTCAGACATTGTAATAAATGGACTTAATAGATTAGATAAAGGAATAAAAATCATATTTATAGGAATGGGAATCTTATTAATAGCAGTTTCAATTGTAATAATAAGTAATACAATAAAATTAACAGTTCATGCAAGAAGAAGAGAAATTTCTATAATGAAATACGTAGGAGCTACTAATAATTTTATAAGGGCACCATTTATAGTAGAAGGAATTGTAATAGGTATTATTGCTATAGCAATTTCACTATTAGCATTAGGTGGACTATATCAATTAATTTACAATTCATGCAACAGTATGATGATGACAACTTTCCACTTCTCATTACTTCAATTTAATGATATATTTAAAACTGTAGTTCTAATTTATACATTATTAGGAATTGGAATAGGCGTATTTGGAAGTATTATTTCAATGAAAAAATATCTAAAAGTTTAATAAAAAGGAGAGAAACATATGAAGAAAAAAATATTAGCAGGTATAGTTGTAATAGTATTAAGTTTAATGAATTGTTTAACAGTTTTTGCTGATCAAACTGCTTCTTCGTATAACCAACAACAAAAACAAGTACAACAACAAAAAAATAATATTGAAAATCAATTAAATCAGGTTGAAGGAGAGCTTGATACTGCAAGGCAAGAAGTTGAAGAGCTTAATACATCAATAAGTTCAGTTGAAGACGATATTTCTGAGATTTCTATAAAAATAGAAAACCTTGAAAATTCAATAAAGCAAAAAGAAAAAGATTTAAAGGAAAAACAAGTTCTTTTAGATGAAAGATTATCAGCAGCATATATGAATAATAATAATACATATTTAGAAGCAATTTTTACAGGTGGTTTTATAAATTTTGTTTCAAACTATGATATGATAAAACAGATAGCTGAATATGATAATAATTTAATTAATGAAGTTAAAGATACGAAAAGCCAATTAGAATCTGAAAAGGTTCAGGTAGTAAGTGAAAAAGAGCAAAAAGAGCAAAAAAGTGCAGAGCTTAAAAAATTAAAAAATCAAAAACAAGCCAAAGTAGACAATTTAACAGAAGAGCAAAAAAACTTACAGAAAAAATCAGATGAATATGAAGCTGAAATGAAGGCTTTAGATAAAAAAGAAAAAGAAGCCTTAGCAGCAGCTGAAGCAGCTGCCAAGAAACAAGGTGGTAGTTCATCAGGATCAGTATCAACAAAAGGAACAGGACAATTAACATGGCCAGTACCAGCAAGTCACAATATATCATCACCTTATGGATACAGAATACATCCAATATATAAAACAAAGAAATTCCATTCAGGCATAGATATTGCAGCAGCATCAGGAACAAACATTGTAGCTGCTGATTCAGGAACAGTAATACTTGCAAGCTATGGATATAATGGAGGATATGGTAACTATATAATTATAAATCATAGTAATGGTATGACAACAAGATATGCACATTGTAGTGCTTTAAATGTAAGTGTTGGACAATCAGTTTCAAGAGGACAAGTAATAGGAAAAGTTGGATCAACAGGTGCTTCAACAGGACCTCACTGTCATTTTGAAGTTAGAATAAATGGTGAGACACAAAATCCTCAAGATTACGTATAAAAAAGGCAGTCCATCTGCCTTTTTTATTATTAATAATAAATTAGTATGAAGAATACTTTAAGTTTTTTAGACTATAATATAGTAAGATATTAGAAGGGAGATATAATTTTGGATAATAATATAGAAAATACTAAAGAAAAAAAATCTAAAATTTCCAGCATTCTTAAAGTTTGTTTAATAGTTATTATAACTGCGGTTATAACATATTTTTGTACAGTTACATTTACATTAAAAGCATATTTAAATACACCAGGTATAACATATATGTCAACAAAAATGGGGTTAATTAAGAATAAATTACAAGCAACATATATTTATGATATGAATGAAGATAAAATGATTGAATCTGCAATAAAAGGATATGTTCAAGGAATAAATGATCCATATACACAATATTTACCAAAAGAAGATATGGAAAATTTAATGGAATCAACAACAGGTAATTATGTAGGAATTGGTGTTTATATGGGAAATAATACAGTTAAAAATAAAGTTATTGTATTAAGTGTTATTGAAGGATCTGTTGCTGAAAGTGCAGGGATACAAGCAGGAGATTATATTATAAAAGTTGATGATGTAGAATATACAGGAGAACAATTAGAACAACTTTCAAATGCAGTAAAAGGTGAAGAAGGAACTAATGTTAAGATAACTGTACTTAGAGGTGAAGAAGAGAAAGAATTTAATATTTTAAGAAGTAATGTAAAAGTAAAAACTGTTGGTGGTACAATGATTGATGATATAGGATATATACAAATAGTATCATTTAATGAAGGTACAGCTAAAGAGTTTAAAGATTGCTATAATCAATTAAAATCAAATAATCCAAAAGGTTTAGTAATAGATTTAAGAAATAACGGTGGCGGACTTGTTAATGAATCTTTAGAAATAGCAGAAACAATGGTTGAAAAAGGAAAGACTTTGCTAATAATGTCAGATAATACAAGCAAAGATAAAGTTGAAAAATCTTCAGCAGATCCAATAATTAATATACCAGTTGTACTATTAATAAATGAAAGTACTGCAAGTGCTTCTGAAATATTAGCAGGAGCATTAAAAGATAATTGCAACTATAAAATTATAGGAACTAAATCATATGGAAAAGGTGTAATTCAAAATGTTTTCAATTTTTCAGATGGAACAGGTTTAAAAGTTACAGTAGAAGAATATTTTACTCCAAATAGAAATGTAATAAATAAAGTTGGAATAATTCCAGATGAAGAGGTTTTATTAGATGAAGAATGGCAAAATATTGCAAACATACCATATGAATACGATTTACAACTACAAGCAGCTGTTAAAAGCTTAAAATAAAATCAAAATATGATAAGAAACGACATAGAATTAACATAAATATTGATAAGAAAAAGTTAATATGATATAATCTTTTTTAGAAGTTATAATTTTTATAGATGAGATAAAAAGGAGATGAATATAAGAATATGTTTTTTGCAAAACCAGGAGATTATGCTCCATGTAAAATGTTTTCAATTGGTCATTTAATTTTATTTAGTATTACAATTGTGGCAATTATTATAGTTTTCAAGTTTACAAAAAATAAAGATAAAGAAACAATTAAAAAAATAATTAAAAGAGCTACATTATTATTATGGACTTTAGAAATAATAAAAATTATCTTTAATTTTGCAGTAGGTAATGGCAAAAATCCTAATAATTATATTCCGTTATATTATTGCAGTTTAATATTATATGCAGGTGCTTTAAGTTCATTTGGAAGAGGTAAATTAAAACGTGTAGGTGATGTTTTTTTAGCAACAGGTTCAATAATAGGTGGAATTTTCTTTATGGTATGTCCTAATACATCACTAACAATGTATCCAATGTTCCATTATATAAGTATTCAAAGTTTTATATTCCATGGAACAATGGTATATCTAGGAATGTTAGTAGGATATTCAAATTACATAGATTTAAAATTAAATGATATAAAATATTATGCTACATTAATTATTATAATAAGTGGTATATCATATATTGTTAATAAGTTTTTAAATACAAATTTCATGTTTATATCAAAGAATTTTCCAGGGACTCCAATAGAGCTTATATATAATGCTACAGGGAAATTTTTTACAATATTAATGATTATAATTCAGGCAATTGGTCCTTTTTATGTAATATATTTAATAAGTAATATTATAAAAAAGTATTTTGCAAAAAAGCAAAAGGAAAACAACGAAATAAAAAAAGAAGAAATTACAGTATAAGCAAAATATAAGAGAAGTGCTACTAAAAAAGCACTTTTCTAATTTTTTTTAAGGAGAAATTTTATGGAGAGATATAAATCAGCCAAAAAAGCGAGCATAATTGGCATAATTGGAAATATTTTTTTATTAGGAATAAAAGGAACTATAGCATTAATAACAAATAGTCAAGCAATGATTGCAGATAGTGTAAATAGCGCAGGAGATATTTTTTCATCATTAATGACATACATAGGCAATAAAATTGCAAGTAAACCTTGTGATGAGTGTCATAATTTAGGACACGGAAAAGCAGAATATATATTTTCAATGTTAATAAGTTTATCAATGATTGCTGTTTCAATTAAATTGCTATTAGATTCAATAAGCTCTTTTCAGAATTCAGAAAATTATATTTTTTCTTGGTGGTTGATAGTTGTTTGTATTACTACAATTTGTGTAAAATTAGGATTATATATCTATACGCATAGGTTATCGAAAAAACATAACAATTTATTAATAGATGCAAATGCTAAAGATCATAGAAATGATTGCGTTGTAACAACATTTACATTAATATCATCATTATTAAGTTTCAAAAGAATTTTATGGTTTGATGCGATAGTAGGTATAGGCATTTCCTTATGGATATGCTATACAGGTATAAAAATTTTTCTTGAAAGTTATAATGTTTTAATGGACAAATCAATAGATAATGAGGGAAAAAATAAAGTATTAGAGATTATAAAAAATCATCCAGAGATAAAAAAAGTTCAACATTTTAATTCAACTCCTGTAGGATTTAAATATCAAATTTCTTTTACGATATTTGTAGATGGTAATTTAACTACATTTGAAAGCCATGAGATTGCAAATACATTAGAGAAAGAAATTGCTGAAAAAATTGAAGAAATATATTTAACTATAATTCATGTAAATCCTATTTAATGAGAAAAGATATTTTAATATTTAAAGTAAACCCAAATTGTTAGATAAAAGTTTAGCAATAAGGGTTTATTTTTATGAACATAATTTTAGGTAAACTATTGAAAAAAAGTTAAAAATAAGGTATAATTTTCCCCATATGGAGGTACGAAAATGGTGGTAAAACGGCAAACGGGTTTTATATTTCTAAATAAAATAAATCAAAATATAAAATTATAGGAGGATACTATTATGGCAAGTGAAGCAGAATTAATGCAAGTTAGAAGCGAAAAGATAGAGAAAATAAAAGAATATGGGATGCATGAACATCCAGAAAGATATGAAAGAACTCATGATATTGGGCAAGCTAGAGCTTTAGAAGATGGAGTAAAAGATATTTCTATAGCTGGTAGAATTTTATCAAAGAGAAAAATGGGAAAAATTTCTTTTATACATATTGGAGATATAACAGGAAAAATCCAATTAGTTATTAAAAGAGATGATTTAGGTGAAGAAGAGTATAGAAAAATGCATGAAATCTTAGATATTGGAGATTTTATAGGAGTTAAAGGTGAGATATTTACAACACAAGCAGGAGAAAAAAGTGTTCAAGTTTATGGATATACTTTCTTAGGAAAATCATTAAGACCATTACCAGAAAAATTCCATGGTTTAGTTGATCAAGAAATAATTTATAGAGAAAGACATTTAGACTTAATAATGAATGAAGAAACAAAACAAAGATTTTTATTAAGATCAAAATTCATTAAATTATTAAGAGAGTATTTAGATAATCATGGATTTTTAGAGGTTGATACTCCAGCACTTCAAAATACAGCTTCTGGAGCAACTGCGAAACCATTTATAGCACATCACAATGCATATGATATGGATGTATTTTTAAGAATTTCACCAGAGCTAACATTAAAAAAATTAGTAGTTGGTGGATTTAATAATGTTTATGAAGTAGCAAGAGATTTTAGAAATGAAGGTATTGATAGAAACCATTTACAAGATTTTACTATGGTTGAAGGATATAGTGCTTATTGGAATTATGAAGATAATATGAAATTCATAAGAGAAATGGTTATTTATATAATTGGAAAATTATTTGATGGAAATTTAAATGTTCAAATAGGAGACCAATTAATTGATTTTGGATGTGAATGGGATATAGTTTCATTTAGAGATTTATTGCTAAAAGATTGTGGAATAGATATAGATAAATTCACAACAGCAGCAGAATTACTAGCAGAAATTAGAAATAGAGGAATAGAGCTAGATGAAGAAAATATTGAAAACTTAGGAAGAGGTAATTTAATTGATACTCTTTATAAAAAAGTAAGTAGACCTAATATGATAAAACCGACATATTTAATTAAACATCCAATTGATTTATCACCTCTAGCAAGAAGCAATGATGAAAATCCAGAGTTAACAGATAGATTCCAATTAGTAGTAAATGGACAAGAAATTATAAACGGATATTCAGAGCTTGTTGATGCAAGAGAGCAAGAAGCAAGATTTATTGAACAAAGTAAATTAAAAGCAAATGGTGATGAAGAAGCAATGTCAATTGATGAGGAATATATTAAAGCTATGGAATATGGTATGCCACCAATTTCAGGATGGGGACTTGGAATAGACAGATTTTTACAATTCCTAACAAATAGCGAAAATATAAGAGATGTAGTATTATATCCATTAATGAGACCAAGAGATTAAAAATAAAAATAAAAGCCTAAAATTGAAGAAAAATTAAACTTCATAAATAGGCTTTTTTATTTTTTAAAATATTGAAAATATGTATTAAATTAGTTGATTTTTTACATAATTATATATAAAATATATATAATTAATGGAGGATAATGTGGATTTTAGACTAAAAAACAAAAAAATATATGTGATAGCTATTATAATTATTATATTAATAGCAATTATAACAATAGTTGGTATAAAAAATAATAAGCTAAAAAGCCAGTTAAAAAATGCAGAACATGGTATAACAATAAAAGATAATGTAGTTATGTACAAGAAGTCAAATGAAAAAGGAAAAAATAGAAACTTAGAAATAGGTACAGATATATATATATTAGAAGAAGTTACCTCTAAAACTGGAAAAAATCTTTATAAAATAAAAGCAAATGATAATATTGGATATATAGAAAAAGCAGATGTAGGAACTTTTAAAAAATCTGAAGAGAAAAAATCTTTGATGGTAGATGTATCAAAATTTAATATGCAAAATAATTTTAAGACAATAGGCGAATTTAAAGCTTTTATAATTAATAATAATATAAAATATGTGTATATAAAAGCTGGTGGAAGAGGTTATGGTTCAGCTGGTGTAATGTATACAGATCCAAAGGCGAAAGATTATGCTGAAGCTTGTGAATTTTTAAATATTCCTTTTGGTTATTATTTTTTGGATGAAGCATTGAATTCAGATGAAATAGATGAAGAAGTGAATTTTATAAAAAATTTCTTAAAAGAAAATAGTTATAAAAATAATACTTTACCTGTATCAATAGATGTAGAAAAGCATGCTGAAAATGGAAGAGCAGATAATATATGGGATACGAGATATATATTAGTAAATGAACTAACAAAAAAGCTTGATGAAAATGGCATAAATAGTATAATATATAGTAATGCAGATTTAGCAAATAAATATTTAGGTGGAGTAGACAAAAAATTGTGGTTAGCATACTATCCTAATGTAAACGAGATTCCAAATTATTGGTATTCACAAACAACTCAACCAGGTGCATTAAATAAATCAATAATAACAAAAATGGTGGCTTGGCAACTTACAGAAAATGGAATAAAGAATACTATAGATGAAAAAATTGATATTAGTATAGTATATTCAAAATTCTTTGAAAACGGAAGTATGGAAGATGTTGAAAATGATATAAAGGAAAATTGGGAAAAAGTTTTTGGACCAATAATCAATTTAATGAAAAGAGAAAATTAAACAAATGAAAACATATAGGAGATAGGATGAATAAGGTTGATTATTATGAAAAATTAAGAATAAATATTAATGATAATATCAATAATATTTCGAAGTTAATAAGAGATTTGAATTATAAAATTAAAGATCTGCAAAAATCAAAAAATAAGACAGATGCCCTTATTATGAAATTTGAGGTTAACTGTTATACTTATAATTATGTAGATGAAATGAAATGTTCAAGAGATGAATTTATAAAATATGTGAGTATTTTAATAAAAAGGGCTAAAAGATTTGTAAGTGCAAAACCAGTGAACATTGATAATTACATTAATAGTTTAAATGAAATTAATGATAGTTTATATAAAAGTATAGTAGAGATAAGAGCAATATCAAAAGATGATTTATCAAATATTGAAAATTTACAAATAAATGCTATAAAAAAAGCAATATATGAAAAATATATGATAATGAAATCTGATATAGATAGAGAGAAAATAAAAGAAAAGTTTGATAAAATACAAAACAAAGGAAAAATAGCAAAAGCATTAGATAAATTTTTATGTAGGGAAGATATAATAGAGCAAAAGAAAGAAAATTTATTTGTAGCAATAAGAGGCATCGATGAATCATTAGAAAATATGATTAAAAATGAAATGCCAACTAGAGATTACAAAATAGTAGATATTTTGGCTGATATGGAAATCTTTATTAAAGAAAATGCAAAAGATGTAAAATATAGACCAAAACTAAATGATATAATAGAGCTATATAATAAAATAAATAGTATATTTTCAGTTAATAGTGAAGATATGAAAAAAGCTATTGCTGAGAAATATCAATCAAGATTACCAGTTGTAATTGATAAAAAAATGAATAAATTAAAAAGGGAGCGCCAAAAAATATTACAATTTTTGAATAGAAGCGGATATAATGAAACTTTAATTGAAGTAAAAAGTGAGCCCAAAATGAAGATTTTAATTAAAAAATTAAATATATTATCTCAGAATATAGAAAAAGAATTGGATAGATAATTATGAAGACTTATTTATTAGAAGTTATAAAATAGTATAACTCACTAAATAAGCCTTTTTGTTTTACATAAAAAGATATATACAAAAATACTATTTTATGATATTATAATTACTATAAAAGAGAAAGGAAAGTAGTGTATGAGAGTTTTAACTATAGGCGATATTGTAGGAGAAAGTGGAGTAAAAAAATTTAAAGAAGAATTACCAAAATTATTAGAAGAATATAAAGCTGATTTCGTGATTGTTAATGCTGAAAATTCAGCAGGAGGAATGGGGATAACAACAAATATATTTAATGAGTTGTTAAATTTGAATGTAGACGTTATTACTATGGGAAATCATACATGGGGTAAAAAAGATATTTTTTCATTTATAGATCATCCAAAACTACTAAGACCAGCAAATTATTCAAAGGGGGTTGTTGGAAAAGGAGTTGGAATATATAAATGTAACGGAAAGAAAGTAGCAGTAATTGATTTAATTGGAAGAACAGATATGAATGTATTATCAGAGAATCCGTTTACTAAAGTGGATGCTATAATTAATAAAATAAAAGATGAATGCGATATAATTTTTGTAGAATTTCATGCAGAAGCAACAGCAGAAAAAATTGCAATGGCAAATTATTTAGATGGAAAGGTTGCAGCGGTATATGGTACACATACTCATGTTCAAACTGCAGATGAGCAAATTTTATCAAACGGAACAGCATATATAACAGATATTGGAATGACAGGACCTATAGATTCTGTAATAGGAATGGATAAAGATGCTTCAATAAAAAGATTTGTTACATCATTACCAGAAAGATACAAATTAGCAAATGGAAAATGCATGCTAAATGGTTGTATTTTTGAAGTTAATGATGAAAATTGTCAAGTAATGTCGATAGAGCGAATAATAAGAAAATAATTGGAAAAACGTGGCATACGAAACCCTATTAGATTTAGAAAATATTATAGACTTTTATTATTTTATATATTATAAATATATATGTAGTGAGAACAAAAAAATATAAATAATAGGAGGACAAAAATGGAAGTTTTAAAAA
The DNA here is from genome assembly GCA_045643465.1 of Clostridia bacterium. Taxonomy (GTDB): domain Bacteria; phylum Bacillota; class Clostridia; order TANB77; family CAG-508; genus CAG-492. Next base: position 125,455 of record JAZUKV010000010.1, read on the forward strand.
TTTCATCAAAATCAAACCCAAATTCAGTAGCAGGAGCAATCGCTGGATTAGTAAAGGAAAATAATTATGCAGAAATGCAAGCAATAGGTGCAGGAGCATTAAATCAAGCAGTTAAGGCTGTAGCAATAGCAAGAGGATTTGTAGCACCATCAGGAGTAGATTTAGTTTGTGTACCTGCTTTTGCAGAAGTTCAAGTTGAAGGAGAAGACAGAACAGGAATAAAACTAATAGTCGAAGCCAGAAAATAATAATAAATAAAATTAATTGCACAGATATTTTTTCATTAAATAGTAAAATTATTAAAAAAGATTTGTTCAATATAGGGGGGCATAGTAGTAATACTATGCCCTTTTTGATTCAAGAAAATAAAAAAATATAAATTTTATAAAATTTTACTTGAAAAATAATGTTATATGAGATATATCTTAAATATATATAAATTATTTTTTTATTAAAAGAAGACAAAAATGGGAAGATTGTAAATTATAAAAAAATAAAAAAAATACTTGACAAAAGAAAAAATTATAATATAATAATACAAACAAATGTTTTACAAGGAGGAAAAAAATGAATACAGAAAACCCAGAGAAAAAGAAAGCTTTAGAGGCAGCTCTAAGCCAAATAGAAAAACAATTTGGAAAAGGATCAATAATGAAATTAGGTGAAGCAACAGCTATGGATGTAGAAGCTATACCAACAGGTTCATTAAGCTTAGATGTAGCATTAGGAATAGGAGGAATTCCAAGAGGTAGAATAGTAGAAGTATATGGACCAGAATCTTCAGGAAAGACAACATTAACATTACATATGATAGCAGAAGCTCAAAAACTAGGAGGAGAAGCAGCATTTATAGATGCAGAGCATGCTTTAGACCCAACATATGCAAAACATTTAGGAGTAGATATAGATAATCTAATTGTATCTCAACCAGATACAGGAGAGCAAGCACTAGAAATAGCAGAAGCTTTGGTAAGAAGTGGCGCTTTAGATATAATAGTAGTAGATTCAGTTGCAGCATTAGTACCAAAAGCAGAAATTGATGGTGATATGGGAGATTCTCATATTGGTTTACAAGCACGTTTAATGTCTCAAGCACTACGTAAATTGGCAGGAGCAATAAACAAAACAAAAACTGTTATTGTATTTATAAATCAATTAAGAGAAAAAGTTGGTGTAATGTTTGGTAATCCAGAAACAACAACAGGTGGTAGAGCTTTAAAATATTATGCATCAGTCAGATTAGATATAAGAAAAGTTGAAAATATTAAGCAAGATGGAGATGTTGTAGGAAATAGAGCTAGAGTAAAGGTAGTAAAAAATAAAATGGCCCCACCATTTAGGGAAGCAGAATTTGATATAGTATATGGAAAAGGAATTTCAAAATCAGGAAGTATATTAGATTTAGCAGTTAATTTAGATATTGTTGAAAAAAGTGGTTCTTGGTTTAGCTATAATGGAGAAAGAATTGGTCAAGGAAGAGAAAATATAAAGAAATATTTGGAAGAGAATCCAGAGATAATGAGCGAGATAGAAGAAAAAGTAAGAGATAATTATAAAAAAGCCTTTGAACAAAGCTTAACAGAAGAAGATATTCAAAAAACGGATTCAGAAGATGATGAATAAAATAGTAGGTGTTATAATTGATTGATTATGATAAATTAGAAGAATATGATAGAAATAAAACAAAAGTTTTAAAATATGTTGTATATAAAAAAAGAACTGAAAAAGAAATAAAACAAAAATTTTCACAAGAGATAGAAACTAATATGTTAGAAGATATAATTCAAGAGCTTAAAGAAAACAATTATATTAATGATAATCAATATATTCAAAGAGCTGTAAATGAATTTATGGCTCTTAAGAATATATCATTAAAACAAATAAAATATAAGTTACAGTCAAAAGGAATTGATAATAATTTAATAGAAGAATATTTTTCAAATAACAGAGAAGAGCTACAAGAATATGAAATAAATTCAGCTAATAATTTAATAAATAAAAAAATTGAATGTCCAGCTGAAGAAATAATACAAATGTTATTGAAAAAAGGTTTCGAATATGATAATGTAAAAGAAGCATTGGAGAGGAGAAACTGATGAAAAATATATTAAATTATGAATCAAATATATATGCTATTAAGTCAAATGATTTTGAAGGACCGTTAGATTTATTATGTCACTTGATAGATAAAAATAAAATGAACATATGTGATATAAATATAAGTGATATTACAGATCAATATATAGATTATTTGAATAAAATGGAAGAGCTTAATTTAGAAATAGCTAGTGAATTCGTAATTATGGCTTCAACATTATTATATTTAAAATCAAAGACTTTATTACCAGTTATAGAAAATGATGAAGAAGAAGAAAAAGAGCTAACAGAAGAGGAATTATTAAATAGGATTATAGAATATAAAAAATACAAAGAAATTTCAGAGCAATTTAGAAGAATGTATGAGGAGAACTATAATAGATTTTATAGAGAGCCTGAGAATATAAAGTTTCCTAAAAAAGAGCTTGAAACTGATGTTAATTCTGCAATGATAGTAAAAGCATATACTAAAGTATTAGATAAAAATAAAAAAAGACTTAATAAAAATGCTAGAAATATACAAAAAATAGCTATAACAGATACATATACTGTGTCAAGTAAAGTTAAGGAAATGTATAAAGAGCTTATAAGAAATAAAAAGTTTGTATTTAATGATTTATATTCTCAAAAGCAATGTAATAAAGAAGAAGTTGTAACTGCATTTACAGGATTATTAGAAATGTCAAGAAGAAGTAAAGTTCAGACTTTACAAGAAGAGCTATTTGGAAATATATTGGTCGAAAAAAATAAAAGAAATTTAGATTAAAATAATTAATAATGGAAAAAATAATTAGTAATATATGGAGATGAAAATATGTTACTAGTTATTTTTTTTTTAATTGTAATTATTATAATTGTTATAATGACTGCAAAAGTAAAAATATATTTGTCAGTAAATAATAAGAATTTTAAAATTAGTATAAAAATATATATACTTAAAAATATATGTATTGCGAAAATTAATCCAAGAAAAAATAAAAAAAGAAAGAAGATAAAAAAAGCCCAAAAACAAAAGATAAAGAAGGTAATATTAAAAATCATAGAAAAAGGAAATATATATTTAGAAAAGCTAAATTTAAGAATAGATATATGTACATCAGATCCGATTCTAACATCATATTTAGTAGGTGCTATATCAAATGCAGTAATTTTTTTTATAAGAAGAAATAATATTAAAAAAGATTTAAAAAATTGCAGTTATCAAATAAAACCAATATACGATAATAAAAAAATTTTTAATATAAAATTTAGTAGTATAATTAGTGTTAATTTAGTGCATATTATTACTATAATTTGTAAAAAAATTATAGAATGGAGATGTGATCAAAATGGAAGAAAGTCATCCAATAGAAGGATTAATGTTAACAGCCATGAATAGTATAAAACAAATGGTGGATGTTAATACAATAATAGGTGATCCGATACAAGCATTAAATAATACAGTAATAATACCAATATCAAAAGTTGGATTTGGATTTGCTGCAGGTGGAAGTGAATTTAATGGAGAAACAGTAAATGTATATAATAAAAAGGAAAAAGAAGAAAATATAAAATATAGATTACCTTTTGGCGGTGGAAGTGGAGCAGGAGTAAGTATAACACCTGTAGCTTTTTTAATCATTCAAAATAATAACGTCAAATTAATAGAAGCTAAACATGAAAACATTTTAGATAAATTAGTAGAATATGTTCCAGATGTAATAAATAAAATCAGCGATATTTTCAAAAGTAAAGATATAGAAGATGAAGAATTTGATGATGATCTTGAATATGATTATGATGACTTTGAAGATGTGGAATATAATGATGAAAAAGAGCATAATAAAAATGATTATGAAGAAGATGAAGATATCTTAACAGAAAAAGTGTTACAAGAAAATAAACAATCAAAAGAAGGAAGTACAGTTAAAGAAAAAAAGAAAGTAGAGAAAAATTTAAAACATGGAAATAAAAAAGTAGAAAAGAAAGTTGAAGAAATAAATATTGATGAAGAGTATGATGATGAATAGAAAGTATAACTACGCTTTATAATAAGCGTGGTTTTTTTATAAATGTTAATAGATAAATTTTAGAAAAAATATCAAAAAATAAACCGTACAAATGTTTACTTTCTATTTAAAATATGTAATAATACATCATAATAAGAATGAAAGGATAAATAGGTAAACAAATGATAGATTTAGAAAATGATGTTAAGTATATAAAAGGGGTAGGTCCAAATAGAGTAGATTCATTAAATAAATTAGGAATATATACATTAAAAGATCTTATTACATATTATCCAAGAGATTATGAAGATAGAAGTAAACCAAAAAAAATAGCAGAATGTCAAGATGGTGAAGATGTATTAATAGAAGCTGTAGCAGTATCAAAAGTAGTAGAGCTTAGAATAAGAAAAAATATGGTTATGTATAAGTTAGCTGTGAGGGATGAATCTGGAATGTGTAATATAACATGGTTCAATCAGCCATATTTAAAGAGACAATTTGTATATGGAGAAAAATATAGTTTCTTTGGGAAAGTTCATATAAAAGGATCTAAAATTGAAATGAATTCACCAGTATTTGATTCAAAAGAAACTAATAAACATACAGGCAAAATAGTACCAATATATCCTACTACATTTAGTATGCCACAAAATACATTAAGAAGGATAATAGAAAATGCAGTAGAGCAAGTTGGAGATGAATTAGAAGAAAATATTCCAGAATATATATTAAATAAGTATTCATTAATTGAGATTAATGATGCTATAAAAAAAATACATGAACCAGACACTTTTGAAGATTTTAAATTAGCTAGAAGAAGGTTAGTGTTTGAAGAATTATTAATTATGCAATTAGCTCTTTTAAATTTAAAAAGTAATTGGAAAAAAGAGCAAAAAGGAATAAAGTATAGCCAAGAGGTTAAAATGTCAGATGTAATAAATGATTTACCATTTAGATTAACAAAAGCACAATTAAAAGTTCTTGAAGAAATAGATAATGACATGGAAAATGAAAAGTCTATGAATAGATTATTACAAGGGGATGTAGGTTCAGGAAAAACTGTTGTAGCTATTATAGCTGCATATAAAGCAGTAAAATCAGGTTATCAAGCTGCAATAATGGCTCCAACATCAATATTAGCTACGCAGCATTTAGAAAGCTTTTCAAATATGCTAAATAAATATGGAATTAGAAGTGAACTTTTAATAAGTAGTGTTACAAAAAAGAAAAAAGAAGAGATATTACAAAAATTGCAAGAGGGAGAAATTGACATTTTAATAGGTACACATGCAATTTTAGAAGAAAATGTAGTATTCAGAAATTTAGGATTGGTTGTTACAGATGAGCAACATAGATTTGGAGTAAGACAAAGAAGTAAAATTGTTGCAAAAGGAAATAATCCTGATGTATTAGTAATGACAGCAACACCAATACCGCGTACTTTAGCATTAATATTGTATGGAGACTTGGACATATCAATAATAGATGAATTACCTCCAAACAGAAAGCAAATAGAAACATATGCAGTTAACAAAAGTATGGAAGAGAGAGTAAATGGTTTTATAAGAAAACAAATACAAGAAGGAAGACAAGCATATATAGTATGTCCATTAGTTGAAGAAAATGAAGAGATAAATGCAAAATCTGTTTTAGAGCTTTCTGAGAAATATAAAAATGAAATATTTAGGGATTTAAAAGTAGAATATATACATGGAAAAATGAAACCAAAAGAAAAAGACGAAATAATGGAACAATTTAAAAATGGAGAAATTGATATTTTAATTTCAACAACAGTTATAGAAGTAGGAGTTAATGTTCCAAATTCAAGTATGATGATAGTTGAGAATGCAGAGCGATTTGGATTAGCACAATTGCACCAATTAAGGGGAAGAGTTGGAAGAGGTGAATATCAATCATATTGTATTTTGAAATATAATAGTAATTCAGAAATTGCAAGAAAAAGAATGAAAATAATGCAAGAAACTACTGATGGTTTTATAATTGCAGAAAAAGATTTAGAGCTACGTGGATCTGGTGAATTTTTTGGAACTAAGCAACATGGATTACCAGAATTTAAAATTGCAAATTTATTTGAAGATATGGATATTTTAAAAGAAGTTCAAGGATTGACTATTCAATTAGAAAAAAAGGATTCAAAATTGCAGTTAGAAGAAAATAGAGGACTAAAAAAATTAGTAGATGAAAAATTTAGCGGAAGAATAGAAATGTAAGTAAAAATTATAAAAAATAATTGTAATTTTATAATTTTATGCTAGAATAATTTTAAAAATTATATATAGCTAATTTCGGAGGAAAAAATGAAGAGTGGATTTGATAGTGAAAAATATTTAAGCGTACAGACAGAAAAAATAAAAGAAAGAATTAAAATGTTTGATAATAAACTATATTTAGAGTTTGGTGGAAAAATTTTTGATGATAATCATGCAGCAAGAGTATTGCCAGGATTTAAACCAGATTCTAAAATAAAATTATTACAACAATTTAAAGACGATTTAGAAGTAATTTTTTGCATAAATGCTGCAGATATTCAAAAAAGTAAAATTAGATCAGATTATGGAATTAGCTATGAATTAGAGCTATTGCGATTAATTGAAAATTTGCAAAAATTAGACATTAATATCAATAGTGTTGTTGTGACAATGTACAAGGAAAATGACAATATATCTCATTTGAAAAAAATGTTAGATGAGAGAGAAATAAAGATGTATATACATAGACCAACAAAAGGATATCCAGATAACATAGATCTTATTGTAAGTGAAGAAGGATATGGAAAAAATCCATATATTGAAACAACTAAAAAACTAGTTGTGGTTACTGCACCAGGAGCAAATAGTGGTAAGTTAGGAACTTGTCTATCACAGTTATATCATGAACACAAAAAAGGTGTTAAAGCAGGATATGCTAAATTTGAAACATTCCCAGTATGGAATTTAGATTTAAATCATCCAGTAAATGTTGCATATGAAGCAGCTACATTAGATTTAAATGATATTAATTTAATAGATCCATATCATTTGGAAGCATATGGAGAAAGTGCAGTAAATTATAATAGAGATATTACAACATTTCCAATATTAAAAAATATATTATATAAAATAACTGGAGAAGAAATATATAAATCTCCAACAGACATGGGAGTTAACATGGTAAAATCATGTATAACAGATGAGGGAATAGTACAAAAAGCAGCAACAGAAGAAATAATTAGAAGATATTATAATATTGTATGTGACTTTAAGCAAGGAATAGCAAGTGAAAAAGCAGTAGAAAAAGCTAAAAAGCTAATGGGAAAATTAAATTTGAATGCAAAAGATAGAGATGTTGCAGTTGTAGCAAATCAAAAAAGTGAAGAGCGAAAAACAAATATAGTTGCAATAAAATTAAATAATGGAAAAATAGTAACAGGAAAAGAATCAGAATTATTAAGTGCATCAAGTGCTGCAATATTAAATGCAGTAAAAGAAATAACAAAAATACCAGATGATGAATTTTTATTGTCACCATCAGTATTAGATGGTATATTTAAAATGAAGAAGAAAACATCATATAAAACATCATATTGTTTAAACTTGCAAGAAATTTTAATAGCATTAAGCATATGCGCAATAACAAATCCAATTATAGAAAAAATAATAAATAATATAGGAAAATTACGTTATTGTGAGGCTCATTCTAGTTATATAATAGAAAAAAGCGAATTAAATGTACTTAAAAATTTAGGAATTAATTTAACATGTGAACCTAAAATGTAAATTTAAAAATTAAAAATAAAAATACTGTAATAAGAATTGCCAAAAAACGCTAAAAAGCTTGACATTTGAACAAAAAAACAATATATTATATATGAAAAAATTACTAAAATGAAAAGGAGACAATATAATATGTATGCGCAAATGGTAACTTCTAAAAACGGTGGAGAGCTTATAAGCTTTAAATTGAACGGCAGAGAAAAAATACATCAAGGTGAATCTTGTGTTGATGAAAATGGTAAAGTTTATTGGAAACGACATTCTCCAGTATTGTTTCCAATAGTTGGTAAATTAAAAAGGAATCAAACGATAATAAATGGAAAAACATTTGAAATATTTCAACATGGTTTTGCAAGAGATTTAGAATATGAAGCAATAACAAAATTAGATAATTTTCATTCATATGTATTAAAAAGTAACAAAACTACACTTGCAAGATATCCATTTGATTTTGAATTATATAATACATATAGAATGGATGGAAATAGTTTAACAACTATATACAAAGTTATAAATACTGGAAAAACTAATATGCCTTTTTGTATAGGTGGACATCCTGCATTTAAAATAGATCCTGAAGAAATGAATAAAGGAAACTATTATTTACAATTTGAAGAAGATGAAGAAAAAATACATTTTCTTTATTTAATAGATGGCTTAATGGGAACAGAATATGCAAAAAATAGAATGGAAGATAAAAGAAAGATAATGTTAGGACCAGATTCATTTAAAAATGATGCAATAATAATGAAAGGTATTACTTCTAAAAGAATAAGTCTAATGCATAAAAATCGTGAGACTCCTATACTTACAATGGAATTTTCAGATTTTCCATACTTAGGAATATGGTCAAAACCAAATGCTCCATTTATATGTATAGAGCCATGGCATGGAGTATCAGATACAATAAAAAGCACAGGAATATTTGCAGAAAAAACAGGATGTATATTATTAAAACCAAACCAATCATATGAATGCAGATATACAGTTACATTTTACGAAGATTAAAATTGTAAAGATAAAATAAGAAAAGGACGTAAGAAATGAAAATAGTTTTTGTATTATTAGGACTAATTTTTGTAACGATAGGTGTTATTAGCATTTTCGATGCACGTAAACTCACAAAGAAATTATTCAGTTTTCAAGATATAAACGAAGGAACAAAGGTAATGAAAATATTTGGAATAATAGTGTTTATACTAGGATTAGGAGTAATATATTTTTATTTACCAGAAACAGCAGATTATATAAAATCAATTATTAAATAGATGTTTGATAACTAAAATACAATAATTTATTGGAAATACAAGTTGACAAAAATTGAAAAAATATGATATTATATAAACCATATAATTAAATATAAAAAAATCAGAAGATTTTAAAAACAATTAAAAACGATGAAAAAGAGGAGTAAATCTTACTAGCTAGAAAGAGAAAAGGAATAACTTGCTGAGAATTCCTTATAGAAAAGTAGATTGAAGGTAGCTTTGGAGTTAATATATTGAAATAAAATAACTAGTAAATATATTCGGATAGCACCGTTAAAAGCTTTAGAGATAATATATAATGGCATATATATAAGTAGATATAATATGTATATATATTAATTAAGGTGGTACCACGATTACAAAACTCGTCCTTATACAAGGACGAGTTTTTTTGCGTGGAATTGGGGACGGTTCTAAATTCCACTTTTTATGTAACTAAATTATTTATAAGAGGAAAAAATTATGAGTTTAAAAATATTTAATATTAGTGAAAAAATTGAATATCTAAGGGAAGTTATAATTTTAGAGCATAATGAGTGGGCTGAAAATCCAAATGAAAATTTTGAACAAAGAATAGATGCAAAAATAAAAAGAAATTTAGAAAATTTATCTCAAAAAGATTTTTGTAAGTTAATTTTATTGGATAATGAAACTTTAATAGGATTTATATCAATTTTTCCAATTGATTGTGATGAATATCCAGAGCTTACTCCATGGTATGCAACAATGTATGTAAAAGAAGAATATAGAGGAAAAGGATATTCTAAAATACTTAATGATGCAATATTAGATGAAGCTAGGAAAAGAGGATTTTCAAAAATATATTTAAAAACGACATTAAAAAATTATTACGAAAAGTTTGGAGCACAATATATATCAACAATAAAAGATAATGAAAAACTATATTATTATGAATTAAATTAAGGAGGTATTGTATGAATTACGAAGAAGAAATCAATAAAATTAAGGAAAGAAATAAAAAAGTGGAACTAGATAAATCATGGGAGACTAGCTGGACAAGAAAAATATGTATATGTGTTTTAACATATATTGTGGTCATTATATATTCATATCTAGTAAGAAATTATGATAATATTTTTCTAAGCTCTTTAGTTCCAGTAATAGGATTTACATTATCTACATTATCATTAAAATTAGTAAGAGCAATATGGGAAAAGAATATAAAAAAATAATTAAGGAGGAATTTTTATGGATAGAAATCATAAATTAGCAGATAAATTCAATCCAAAGGATTTTGAAGAGCAATTATATAAAGAATGGGAAGAAAAAGGATACTTTAAACCTAGCATGGATAAAAGTGCAGAAAGTTATTGTATAATGATGCCACCACCAAATGTAACAGGAAAATTACATATGGGGCATGCATTAGATGCATCTATACAAGATTTTCTAATAAGATATAAACGTATGCAAGGATTTAATACTTTATGGTTACCAGGTACTGATCATGCTGCAATTTCAACAGAAATGAAAGTAGTTCAAAAATTACGTGAAAATGGAATTAAAAAGTCTGATTTAACACGTGAAGAGTTTCTAAAAGAAGCATGGGAATGGACACATGAATATGGTGGAACTATCCAAAAACAACAACGTAAATTGGGATGCTCTTGTGATTGGTCTAGATCTAGATTCACATTAGATGAAGGTTTATCAAATGCAGTTCAAGAAGTATTTTTTAGATTGTATGATAAAGGATATATTTATAAGGGAAAGAGAATGATAAACTGGTGTCCAAATTGTAAGACATCAATATCAGATGCAGAAGTTGAATATAAGGAAGAAGCTTCACATATTTGGCATATTAAATATCCAATAAAAGATTCAGAAGAATTTTTGATAGTTGCTACAACAAGACCTGAAACAATGCTAGGAGATACTGGGGTTGCTGTAAATCCAAAAGATGATAGATATAAACATTTAATTGGACAAAAATGTGTTTTACCAATAATGAATAAAGAAATTCCTATTATAGCAGATCCATTTGTAGAAATGGAATTTGGAACAGGATGTGTTAAATTGACACCATGCCATGATCCAAATGATTACCAAGCTGGATTAAAAAATAATTTGGAATTTGTAGAAGTTTTTGATAGTAATTTAATTATGAATGATTTAATACCAGAAGTTGCTGGTATGAATGCATATGATGCAAGACCAATTATAGTTGAAATGCTAGAAAAACAAGGATATCTAGTAAAAATTGAAGATTATACACATAATGTTGCAAAATGTGAAAGATGTAAATCAACAATAGAACCTACTATTTCAGATCAATGGTTTGTAAAAATGGAAGAGCTTGCAAAACCTGCAATTAAGGCTGTTAAAAATGGGGATATTAGATTTATTCCAGGAAAGTATGATAAAACATATTTTAACTGGATGGAGAATTTACAAGATTGGTGTATTTCTAGACAATTATATTGGGGACATAGAATTCCAGCATACTATTGTGATGAGTGTGGAGAAATTCATGTTGATAGAATAAAACCAGAATCTTGTAAAAAGTGTGGATGCAAGAATTTAACACAAGATCCAGATACATTAGATACATGGTTTAGTTCAGCACTATGGCCATTTTCAACATTGGGTTGGCCAAATGAAACTGAGGATCTAAAAACATTTTATCCAACAAACACAATTGTTACAGGATATGAAATTATATCTTTGTGGATTTCAAGAATGATTTTCTCTGGATTCGAATATGTTGGAGATAAACCTTTTTCAGATATAATAATTCATGGAATGGTTAGAGATGATCAAGGAAGAAAAATGAGTAAAACGCTAGGAAACGGTGTTGATCCATTAGATGTAATTAGCGAATATGGAGCAGATGCATTAAGATTTTCTTTAATTTTAGGAATATCTTTTGGAAATGATATTAGATATATTCCTTCAAAAGTAGAGCAAGGTGCAAATTTTGCAAATAAATTATGGAATGCTTCAAAATTTGTTTTAATGAATCTTGAAGATTATGATGAAAAGTATGATTTATCAAAATTAACTATTGAAGATAAATGGATATTATCTAAAGCTAATAAGTTAGCAAGTGAGTTAGCAACAAATATTGATAATTATGATTTAGGTGTTGCTTGTCAAAAAATCTATGATTTTATTTGGAATGAATTTTGTGATTGGTATATTGAAATCGTTAAAACTCGTTTATATGACAAAGAATGTGCAACTAGAAAAGAAGCACAGTTTACATTAAATACAGTCTTAGAATATAGTTTAAAAATGTTACATCCAATTATGCCATTTGTAACAGAAGTTATTTACACACAATTATATAATAATGATCAAACTATAGTTACTTCACAATGGCCACAATTTAAAGAAGAATTTAACTTTGAATTAGAAGAAAAAGAAATTGAGATGTTAAAGAACATCATTACAGAAGTAAGAAATGTACGTAATAATATGAATGTTCATCCATCTAAGAAATCAAAGTTGATTTTTGTAACAGCAGAGCATGAGAAATTAATAAAAGAAAGTGAAGGTTTCTTACAAAAATTAGCATTTAGTAACGAAATTTTAATTCAAGCAGATAAAACTAATATTCCATCAAATGCAATAGCAATAATGCAAGATAATTTAGAGCTATATATACCATTTGAAGATTTAGTTGATTTAGCACAAGAAAAAGAAAGATTAGAAGGAGAAAAAGCAAAACTTGAATCAGAAGTTGAAAGAGCAACTAAGATGCTTTCAAATCCTGGATTTGTCAATAAAGCTCCAGAAGCTAAAATCAATGAAGAAAAAGAGAAACTTGCTAAATATAAAGAAATGTTACAAAATGTAATAGAAAGATTAAGCAACATGTAATTTGTTAAATGAATGTGGAGGACAGGCAGATATAAATGCCTGTCCTTTTGAGTTTTTAACAAAAATCGTAACTTTTAGAAGATAACAAAAATATAATATATAAGATGAATATAATTTTTAATAGATTATATTCATTTGATGAAATAAAAGGTGGTGAACTTTTATGAGAGAATGTGGATGTCAAAGTAATAATTGTGGATGTAATATTTTTGCTGTTATAGTTAGTATAATTATAGGACTAATAACAGGATTTGTATTTTCTATAGGATTAATACCAGGAGCAATATTATTTATAATAATAGCATTAGTATTTTCTGTATTTTCAGTAGGAACAGTATTATTTTCAGCATTTGTTGCAAATGTTGGAAAGTATACTAATAGTTTTTATAAGTGCGTATGCTCATATGGAAAATGTGTTTTAATAGGAGCAATAGGAACATTTATATCAACAACAGTAACAATAACAATTGGGATTCTTATACCAATTTTATCTGCAATACTTGTTGGAATATCAACAGTATTCTTTGTATTTTTAGTAATCAATGTATTTAGTATGATATATTGTATCATCAAAAATAGTTGTAGACATTGTGAAGAATAAAAAAGACCAATAAGAGAATATTCTCTTATTGGTTTTTTTAGATTACCGTATAAATACAAGCTCTTCACCAAGAGCATGAGGTATAAGCAAACCTGGAGAGTCTTTCAATATAGATTGAGTTTCACAATCATATACAAAACCATCGATATGTATACGTGTTAAATCATAAACTTGGGAATATGGTGCTTTATAGTTTCCATCATGCGAAGCGGCTCCATGTTCTGCATAATTGTCAGCAAGATCAGTTCTAATTTGAATTTCCAGTGACTGACAACTATTTTTCAGAGGTGCTCTTAAGCTAAATTGTATTGTTTGATAACCATTTGATTTTGGAGTAGCAATATAATTTTTCATATAAGGATTATATTCCATAAGATATTCAGGTGTAGATAAAGGTATGTATATTTGCTCTATAATTTCTTTAGGGATATTACCAGTATCTTTACACATATCTGGAATGGCTTTCCAACCGTTTTGCCTAACACAAAAATCCATAATGGTTTTTGCTATCAGAAAACATGTATCTGTAGCAGTTACAATTCCAATTTCTTTAGAAGAAACTATTAAACGAATAGCATAAGTATCATCTGTACTAATATTTGGGGTTTTGCGTATTAATTTATCCAAATATGATAAATATGCTTTTTTTCTTCCCTTTAATTTGAATGATGCAGGACTAAATTGTGAAACTTGTTCAAAAATCTGCTCTTTAGTTTTTTCAGTGAATTTTTGAAATTCATGTGATTCCTCAACAAAATATTCATCAATAACTGATTTTAAATTGTTGGCTTCAAATCCACCTAATTGTAAGGTTGTGCAATACCTATCCCGGAAATCTTCTATTGTAGAAGAAGAATAAAGATAGGGTTCATAGTTTGGTAATGCTGACATTATTCTAGCCTCCTATTATATGATTTGGATTTACCGAATAAGGGGATTATATCATAGATTAAACGAAAAGTAAAATTATGTTAATAAAAAGTATTTTAGCAGTGTCGAATAATGTCTGAAAGTTCCCAAAAATCGCCAAAACTTCTATAGTTTCGCTATATAAAAATTTTAAAAAAGAGCTTATAATATGTATCAATCTATTTCAAGGAGGAATAATATGAATAGTGTTTTTTTAGAAAAGGACAAGACTCTATTGGTGGAGATTACAGAAGAAATAGACCATCATACTACAGAAAAATTAAGGAGGAAGATTGATGAGGATATTACTAGATACATGCCTAGAAAAGTTGTATTTGATTTTAATAAGGTTTCTTTCATGGACAGTGCAGGAATAGGAATGATAATAGGAAGATACAAAATGGCTAACATGTTAGGTGGAGAAGTTACTATGAAAAATGTAGTGCCAAGCGTAAGGAAAATATTTGAAATGAGCGGAGTAACTAGAATAATTAAAATCGGGGACGAGGTTTAATTTTAAATTACTTCTAAAAGAAAGGATTTTATTATGAGTAATGTATACGAAAACGAAATGAAATTAGAATTTGCAAGTAAATCTAATAATGAGGCATTTGCCCGTATTACAGTTGCAGCATTTGCCTCTCAATTAGATCCAACAATAGAAGAGCTTGCAGATATAAAAACAGCGGTATCGGAAGCTGTTACGAATTGTATAATTCATGGATATGAAAATTCTGATGGAATAGTAAAAATTAATGCAAAGATATTTGCTAATACATTAGAAATAGAAATTTCAGATACGGGTAAAGGAATTGAAAATATTGAGTTAGCAAGAAAGCCTTTATATACATCAAAATCTAATTTAGAAAGATCTGGAATGGGATTTACAATAATGGAAAGCTTTATGGATGAAGTACATATAGAATCTGTTGTAGATTTGGGAACAAAGATAACAATGAGAAAAACAATAACAAAATATGACCAACAAGATGAAGACGAATTAGATTTTTCTGAGCTTGGAGGTAGATAATATTTTATGTACGAAAACAAGGTAGAAGATATATTAAATGCTCAATCAGGAAATCAAGAAATAATGTCTGAATTAATTGTTTCAAATTCAAATTTAATTTGGAGTATTGTTAAAAGATTTAAGGATAGAGGTTATGAAATTGAAGATTTATATCAAATTGGATGTATTGGTTTTATAAAATCAATAAAGAGATTTGACTGTAACTTTGATGTAAAATTATCTACCTATGCAGTACCATATATATTAGGAGAGATAAAAAGATTTTTACGTGATGATGGTCCGGTAAAAATCAGTAGAAGTATAAAAGAGCTATCATATAAAATAAAAATTGTTCAAAATGAATATATTACAAAAAAAGGTAGAGAAGTTACAATTGAGGAGCTTACTAAATTATTAAAAACATCTAAAGAAGATATATTAATTGCGATAGATTCTACGAATTCAGTTGAGTCTATTGACAAAAGTATTAATGATTCAGAAGATTTGTCAATTATGGATAAATTAAAAAACGAAAGAGACCAAGAAAAAGATATTATTAATAAAATAACAGTAGAGTCATTGATGGAAACTTTGGATGAAAAATCTAAAAAGATTATTATGCTTAGATATTTTAGAGGAAAAACACAAATGCAGGTTGCACAATTAATGGGAGTTAGCCAGGTTCAAGTTTCAAGAATTGAGAAAAAAATATTAAATAAAATGAAAGCTAGTTTAACTCAGGCTATATAAAATAATTATCAATAAAAAGGAGAAGGATGAAAAAAATAATTTTTTACATAATGATAATATTTTGTTTAATTTTTCTTCTTCCAGTTATTTTAACGACTAGATTTTCTTCAATAGATACTGTTAAATACATGAATGAAAAAGATATAGCATTAAATAAAGATATAGACAAATCACCATATGATTATAAAATGTATGGTACTATAAATGTAGTTAATAGTAATATGAATGATGTTAGGTCTATGGACTTAGATGAATATTTGTTAGGTGTTGTTTCGGCGGAAATGCCAGCAAACTATAATATAGAAGCTTTAAAAGCACAAGCGGTAGTTGCAAGAACATATACATTATATACAATTACACATAATTCAAGTAAACATGGCGATGGAAGTATTTGTACATCGGCTTCTTGTTGTCAAGCCTGGATATCAAAAGAAGATAGAATGTCAAAATGGCCAGAAGAAGAAAGAGCGAATAATTGGAAGAAGATAGAAGAAGCTGTATATTCAACAAAAGGACAAGTGATTGAATATAATGGAGAAGTTATAGATGCCTTTTTTCATTCAAATAGTGGAGGCAAAACAGAAGTACCTGTAAATGTTTGGGGAGGAACTAATTTCCCATATTTACAAGTTGTAGAAACTGCTGGAGAAGAAGAATATTCTCAATATAGTTCAGAAGCGGAATTTTCAAAAAAAGATTTTATAAGTAAAATAAAAGAGAAATATTCCGATTTTTCGATTAACTGGGATGAAAAAGATTCAATAAAGATAATAGAATATACAGATGGAGGTAGAGCTAGAACTGTAAAAGTAGGTAATAAAAATTTGTCAGGAGTAGAAATAAGATCAATATTTGGATTAAAGTCTGCAAATTTTGAATGTAAAATAGAAAATGATAAAGTTAAATTTAATGTTATAGGTTATGGTCATGGAGTTGGAATGAGTCAAACAGGTGCAGATGCAATGGCGAAAGCAGGATCTTCATATAAAGAAATAATAGAGCATTTTTATTCAGGGATTCAAATTGTTAATATATAAATTATTAACACATAATGTATAAACTCATAATTAATGGAAATAATGTTACTAAAGAAAAAACAAGGAGGATTTTTGATGAGTAATAAAATGTTTTATAAAATAAGTGCTAGTATTATAGTTGTACTAATTGCAATTATAGTTACTTGTATAGTTTTAGCAAATAGAAATAATAAAAAATTAGCACAACAAGACTATTTTCCAGCTGTTATGTCAAGCACAAACGAAACTGAAGAAGTTTTAACTGTTGATATACCAAATGAAAAGAATGAAGAAATTGCTAAAACTAATGAAATTAATACTACAAAAAGCAAAACAGAAAAAGCAGCAGGTAATACAAAAAAAAATACAGAAGAGAAGGTTAAAGAAACACCAAAAGAGCCTGTATTTAAGTATCCAGTTGAAGGAGAAATTGTAGTAGACTATGCAAAAGATAAATTAGTGTATTCTAGTACATTAGGTGAATGGGTGACACATTTAGGTGTAGACATTAAGGCAGAAAAAACAACTGTTGTAAAAGCTTCAGAGGAAGGAACTGTAAAATCTATAAAAAATGATCCAAGATATGGATTAACAGTAGTAATAGATCATACGAATGGATTTAGTACGGTATATTCAAATTTATTAACAGCAGAATTTGTTTCAATAGGTGAAAAAGTAAAATCAGGGCAAACTATTGGAACAGTGGGTAACACAGCATCTTTTGAAATTTTAGATGAAGCACATCTTCATTTTGAAATATTAAAAAATAATGAACAAGTTGATCCGAATATGTATTTGAAAAAATAAAAAGTTAAAAACGATTGATGTTAAGTCAATCGTTTTTTGTAATAATAGTAGTAAAAATAAAATTTGACTTATATAGATTAATATGTTAAATTCTAGTATATAAATGGGAGGGATAAATATGATTTTACAAGAATATTTAAATGAGGATCAGATAGACCTGTGTAAAGAAATTGGAATTACAATTGAAGATAGAGATTATACTTATGAAGAGCTTTATACAATTGAACATGAAATATTAGATTACATAAATGAAAATTGTGCAGAAGAAAAATTTTATTTAATGGAAGAAAAATTTGATGAAATATTAGATATATTAATGGATTTAGAAAATGAAAGTGATGAGATAAATCCAATGATTATAGATATAAATGAAAATGACCATGTTGAATTGAACAATGGAAAATGTGGGACAGTTGTAGATATTACAAATAATGTATATACTATAGAGATTGATGAAGAATTAAAGACAGGAAATATTGATGAAGATATTATGATTGTTGCTTCAAATAGTATAATAGGGTTAGCAAAATAAAAAATGTGATATATCAATATAAAAGCATATCAGAAATGATATGCTTTTTATGATAATATAGTATTATTACAATTGTATGATATTTTTTTAAAAAATATTGAAATAAATTATAATTTGTAGTATATATGATTATAGAAAATATACAAAGGAGAAAAAATATGAAAAGAAAATTATTAATTTTTAATATAGTATTAATTGTGTTTTTGTCATTGTATAGTATAAAAAGTTATGCTATAACAATATCTGACGATGAAAGAGATGAAACTGCAAGTGAATTGGTAAGCGATATTCTAGGAGAAGGAATATCTGCTAAAAATGCTGCAAGAAATGGAACTATATATTCATTTAGTGATGGAGATGATAGTTTTGGAATTTCAAGTGGAATTATATTAGATACAAGCGGTATGATTGATGATGGAATACAAGATGAAGATTTAAAAAATATTTTAGGATATGATTATGGAGGTCATACATCAAAATTAGAATTTGAATTAACAGCTACAGGAAAGCTATTAAATTTTAATTATGCTTTTGCATCAAGTGAATTTGATCAATCACCTTGCTATAATGATGCATTTGGACTATTTGTTAGTGTTAATGGTGGAGCATATGAAAATATTGCTTTGATTCAAAGAAGTGATGAAAGTTTAGTTCCAGTAACTATAACTAATTTAAGAGCTGGAATAGATGGAACAGAGCTAGATAATGGTGCAGATACAAATATTGGAGAATCAGGAACACAATATAGTTTATTCAAAGTAGCAAATATTGGACTTACAAATGGAACAAATGGAGTTTCTAAAATTTTTAATGCACAAAAAGCAGTAGAAGTGGGAGACAAAGTTAAAATTAAATTTGTAATATGTGATGTTACAGATTCTGATTATGATTCTTTTGTAGCAATAGAAGCTGGATCTTTAAGTTTTGATCCACCAGGAGCTAAATCTAATTTTAAAGATGAGGAATTAAGTGAATTAAATCCTGGATCTGAATATTGGATTACATCTGAGGGCGAAACATATAAATTTAATGCTTCTTCAGAAGGAACTATACCATTAGTAGGAACAGATAAAGATGGGAATACTTATAATTTTTTAGGTAAATCATTACAAATTGTAAGAAAAGGAGAAGGAAAGACAAAAGATTCGGAGCCACAACAAATTGAAATATCTACAAGACCTCAGGCACCAAACAATCCAACGATTCCAACAAATACTCCTAAAGATATAAATGGAACAGATGTTACAACAACAACATCATCAATTACTGTAAAAGCTGTTTCAGGACAAGAATATAGTTTAGATGGTATTAATTGGTTTCCAGCAGATACTAAAACAGGAGAAGTTATTTTTAAAGGATTAACTCCAAATACAGAATATACAATTTACACAAGAATTGCAGCAACAGAGGAGGCTTTTGCTTCTAATTCTAATGAAGGAATTAGTGTAAAAACGTTAGCAATGGTAAAAGACTTAGATCATGCAGTAGAGAATTATGAAGGTATATATGATGGGGAATATCATACAGGATCTGTTACAAGTATAGACGGTACTAGAATTACATATTCTAATGATTTAAATGGTACATATACAGAAGATATAATAAAATTCAAAGACGCAGGAAATCATGATGTATATTTCTGCATTGAAAAAGAAGATTATTATTATTTATATGGAAAATTCACTGTAACAATTAATAAACGTGTTTTAAATATAACTCCGTTAGAAGATCAAGGGAAAAAAGCAAATGCTAAAGATAAAGAAATAAAGTATACTTATTCTAATAATTTAAGTGGTGAAGAGCCAGTTTTTATAGGTAGTTTATCAAGAGCAGAAGGAGAAAAAGTTGGAGAATATGAAATATTCCTTGGAAGTTTAGCTCTAAAAGAAAATGATGAATGTAAACCAGAAAATTATGAATTAGTTATTACTCCTAATATATATTACACTATAACTAAATCAACACAAGCACCAGAAACAAGTGATAATATAACAATATGTTGTATTAATATAGTTATAGCATTAAGTCTAATTACTATAATAAAATTGAAAAAGAAAAATTTTTAGGAATATGCGATTAACATAAAACATACTAACAATTTAAAAGTTATAAAGAGTAAAAAATTTTATTGCAAGTTTTTTACTCTTTTTGTATAATTGAATCATAAAGCAAAATAATTTTGTAAATGTGAATCTAGATACATAGATAAAGGCTTAATAAATAGAAGTCAAAATTGTTTTGAAAGGAAAAATAAGAAGGAGAGAGATTTTATGAAGAAAGTATTAATAAGTGCATTAGTTATTATTTTAATAGCTGCAATTGGTATTAGCGGATGGTATTTATGGGATTCACTAGAAAAAGAAAAATCTAAAACAAGTGAATTAGAGAGCAAAATTGCAAAAATAACAGAAAAAAATGATAAAACAAGCTCAGAGACAATTGTAAAAAAAGATGAAAGTGAAAAGAATAAACAAAATGAAAATTCTGTTTCAACAGAAAGTAAAGAGATAAGTAAAACGAAAACATACAGTGATATGAAAGGTACATATGAATCACAAAATATAAATATAAATGCCGGAACTGATTTGGAGCCATTAAATATGACGTACAGATTAATATTAAACGAAGATGGTTCTTTTATTGCATATTATTTAGCTGGAGATACAAGTTGTCATTATGTAGGATATTATACAATTGTAGATAATGCTGTATCTTTACATAGTGTTGTATTTACAGGAAATGATCCATCAGCTAGTTTAAATAATAAAGTATTTGAATTTACATTAAATAGTGATGGTACTATTGAAGATAAAGAAAATAATAAATTCACAAGAAAAACAACATCAGTTAATGAGGATACAAATATTGCAAATGTCATAAATTCATATTTAGATGGATGTACAACTTCAGGGAAAAATGGCCAAGGACCTTGGTTTAGTGGATTATCTAAATAAAACATTAATTGAGAGAAGCATTTTAAAAATGTTTCTCTTTTTTTGTTAAAAACATCTTTTGTCTGTAATATATATCAATAATTTAGAGAGCTAGTTCAAACGAATTAGCTCTCTTATTGTAAAAAACTATGATAAAAGTTCAGTTTCAATAGCAATAGCATGCGCAATTCCAGGTATGCTTTCACCTTGCTGACTACTTGTTGAATTCATCAAAGCTCCAGTTGCAATAACTAAAACTTTTTTTAATTTTTTTTCACGTAATTGTTTATAAAAATATGCAGAAAATACAGTTCCAAGACAAGCACATCCACTACCACCAGAGTGAGTATCTTGTTTTTCTTTATCAAACATTAAAACTCCACAATCATTGTAATTATTTTTAATATTGTAACCTTTAGATAAAGCTAAGTCTATAGCAATTTCTTTTCCAATATGTCCAAGATCACCACTAATAATAGCATCATAATAATTAGGACTTCTTCCAGTATCTTTGAAATGTGTTATAAGTGTATCGATGAATGCAGGCGCCATTGCGGCTCCCATATTATTAGCATCTGTAATTCCCATATCTACAATTTTTCCGGGTGTTATATGAGTAATATAAGGCCCATTCCCAGAATTAGATAAAATAGCAGCTCCTGATCCAGTAACTGTCCATTGCGATGAAGGTGGTCTTTGATTTCCTAGCTCCAAAGGAAATCTAAATTGTTTTTCTGCACTACAAAAATGGCTAGATGTTGCACAAATTACATTATTAGCACTTCCAGATGAAACAAAGATACTGCCTAAACACATACTTTCAGCAAAAGTAGAGCAAGCACCGAAAACCCCAAAAAATGGTATATTTAATTCTCTTAGACCAAAGCTTGAAGAAATGCATTGATTTAATAAGTCACCAGCAAAACAATAATCAATTTGGCTTGATGGAATTCCTGATTTTGATATAACAGTATTAACAGTTTCTTTTATTATTTTGCTTTCAGCTTTTTCCCAAGTCTTTTCACCCCAAAATTCATCTTGCAAACAGTTGTCAAAGTATTGTGCCATTGGGCCTTCTGATTCTTTTGGACCAACAATGCTAGCTGTTTCAAAAATTGTTACAGGGTTATCTAATTTTATAGTTTGTTTTCCTAATTTTTGCATAAAATTCTCCTTTCAAAAAAATGTTGAAAAATGATAAATAATGTAGTAAAATATTTTTGGATTAATAAATGAAGTAATCTCACTACAAATTTAGAGAAAGATTAAATCTTTCTCTTTTTTTATGTTAAAATAATAGTCCTACTAAGCCAACTAATACTGCAGTAGAAATACCATAAACAAGAACAGGTCCAGCAACAGTAAACATTTTGGCTCCAACACCCATTACATAACCTTCAGATTTATATTCTATGGCAGGAGCAACGATTGAGTTAGCAAATCCAGTAATAGGAACTAAAGATCCGGCACCTGCGAATTTACCAATTTTATTAAAAATATTTAAGCTTGTTAAAATTGCTGATAAAGCAATCAATATTATTGATACAGTAGTGGAGCAGCTAGTTTCGTTTAAACCATTAAATTTACAAAAGTCAAAAATAATTTGACCGATACTACAGATTAAACCTCCAGTCCAAAATGCATTGAAGCAATTTTTTAAAATTGGAGAATTAGGCGTTTTTTGATCAACATAATCACTATATTGTTTATTAGTTTCAATTTTTTCCATAATAATCCTCCTTTTATTTTCGTGTAGAATCAATCGCAAATGCGATATCCAAGTCAACGTAATATGCAGTTATTTTATTACCTGATATATGTGCATATTGATTTAAAATTTTTACAGAAGTTAAGTAATCAATAGATTTTGATGCTTCTGCGACAGCTTTTACTATGGCATCTTTCCAAGAAACTGTGGAAGATCCAGTAACAGATAAGTGTTTTTCAATTTCCATATATATACCTCCAAATTTTTTGTTCCAAGTTAGTTTTTTCAAAAATAAGGTGAATTATACAAAAAATATATTGACAAAAATTAAAAAAGTAATATAATACAAACATAAGTTCGATTAATGGAGGCGCATATGATATCAACATTACATATTAAAAATATAGGAATAATAGAAGACCTAACGGTAGATTTAAATAATGGATTTAATGTATTAACTGGTGAAACTGGAGCTGGAAAAACTTTAATAATTGATTCTTTAAATTTAGCATGTGGAAGTAGATTCAATAAAGAAATAATAAGATTTGGAGAAGAATTTTGTTTAGTAGAATTAAATATATATTTGCCAGAAAATGAAAATTCAATAGAAGGAAATATTTTAATTTCTAGAGAAATTCATTTAAATGGCAGAAATACTTGTAAAATAAATGGAAGATTAGTAACTGTAAATGAGCTTAAAGAATTCATGCAAGATATTATTGATATTCATGGGCAAAATGATAATCAAACAATCATGTCAAAATCAGAGCATATAAAATATTTAGATAATTTTATAGGAAATAAAATACTGGAAGAAAAAAATATATATAAAGAATTGTATTATAGATATTGTGAAATAAAAAAGATTTTGAACGAAAATTATGGTGATGATAAAGAAAAACAGAGAAGGTTAGATTTATTAAAATATCAAGCAAATGAAATAGAAAATGCAAATTTAAAAATAGATGAAGAAGAAATATTAGATTTAGAGCGAAAAAAAATAATTAATTCAGAAAAAATATATTCTTGTTTAAGCGAAGTTGACAATAATTTAAGTAATGTAGTTATAGACGGAATAAATTCTTCAATAAGGGCATTGGAAAAAATAGAAGATATAGATGACGAATATAAAGAAAAATTAACAACTTTAAAAAATGTATATTATGATGTTCAAGAGCTATCAAGAGATATATCAGATTTAAATAATGATGTTTCTTTTGATGAGAGCAGAAGGGATGAAATAGAAAAAAGACTTGATTATATATATGATTTAAAAAGAAAATATGGAAATAGTATAAAAGAAATATTAAATTATAAAAAAGAAGTTGAAGATGAAATATTTAAAATTGAAAATTTGGAAGAGCATAATAACAAATTAAAAAAAGAGCTAAGTGATGTAAAACAGAATATGCTAAAGAATGCACAAAAATTACATGAATTAAGAATAGAATATTCAAAATTGCTAAATGAAAAGATAAATAAAGAGCTTAAAGATTTAGAAATGAAAAATGCAAAATTTAGTGCTGAGATAAATTTTGACAAAAGTGAAAACTATAATGAAAATGGATTAGATGATATAGAATTTATGATTTCAACAAATGTAGGAGATGAAAAAAAATCATTAATAAAAATAGCTTCAGGTGGAGAAATATCAAGAATTATGCTTGCAATAAAGACAGTATTAGCTGATACAGACGAAGTTCCAATTTTAATATTTGACGAAATTGATACTGGTATTAGTGGTAAAGCTGCAAAATCAGTTGGAGAAAAAATTAAAATAATATCAAAAAAACATCAAGTTATATGCATAACTCATCAAGCAAATATTGCAGCTCAAGGGGATTATAATTATTATATAAGTAAAAGCGTCAATAATGGTAAAACGTTTACAAATATAAAATTACTATCAGAGATCGAAATAATAAATGAGATAGCTAGAATTTCTAGTGGAGATATTACAGAAAGTGCGTTAAATCATGCAAAAGAAATGAGATTAAGAAACAATAACTAAACCTTTACTTTGTCTCAATTTTGAGGTATAATACGTCTGTAAAAATATGTAAAGGATAGGTGAGATATGTTTCGTTTTGACAAAAGAATAATATATGCAATAGTAGCAATCATAGTTGTAGGAATCTTATTAAGATATATGTCTAATATGTCAGCATTACTTGATTTGTTAATAAGTATTCCAGCAGTGTTAATAGCAATTACTTTTCATGAATTTGCACATGCTTTTGCAGCATATAAATTAGGAGATGATACTGCAAAAATTCAGGGGAGGATGTCATTAAATCCATTAAAACATTTAGACCCGATAGGAATTGCAATGTTACTATTTTTAGGTTTTGGATGGGGAAGACCTGTAGAAGTTGACTCAAGAAATTTTAATAGAAATATTTCAACAAAAAAGGCAAATGCAATTGTTGCTGCGGCAGGACCAATTGCTAATCTTCTGTTAGCTATAATTTTTTCTATAGTAATGGTATTATTAGTAAAATTTCAAAGTGCAGCAATATTAACAAATAGAGCGATGTATACATTAATGAAAATATTAAACTACACAGTATCAATGAACGTAGGATTAGGAATATTTAACTTAATACCATTGCCACCATTGGATGGCTCTAAAATATTAAGTGCTTTTTTACCAACTAAAGCAGATATGTGGTTTCAAAATAATGAACAAATATTTTATATGATATTTATATTATTATGGCTTACAGGAATTGGTAGTCAAATAATTTCACCACTAATATCAATAATCTATAGTGGATTGATAGACATATTTGCAAATATATTTAATGTATCACGGAATATGGAACATAATAGTAATTTTATTAATTGGTGGTATATAAATAATTATAAAGAAGGGATATAAATGAAAAAAGATATAATAATTTTAGGAATTGAATCTAGTTGTGATGAGACTTCTGTTGCCATTGTAAAAAATGGCAGAGAAGTCCTTTCAAACGTTATAAATACGCAAATAGCAATACATACACAATTTGGAGGAGTTGTTCCTGAAATTGCATCTAGAAAACATATTGAAAATATTTCAGATGTAACAAAAGAAGCTTTAAAGGAAGCAAATATGACTTTTGATGATATCGATGCAATTGCTTGCACATATGGTCCAGGATTAGTAGGAGCATTACTAGTAGGTGTATCATATGCAAAAGCTTTAAGTTATGCAATAAATAAACCTCTAGTAGGAACAAATCATATAGAAGGGCATATAGCAGCAAATTATATAACAAATACAAAATTAGAGCCACCATTCTTATGTTTAGTAGTTTCAGGGGGACACACACATTTAGTACACATTAAAGACTACAAAAGCTTTGAAATTCTTGGCAAAACACGTGATGATGCAATAGGAGAAGCTTTTGATAAAGTAGCAAGAGTTATAGGATTAGGCTATCCAGGAGGACCAAAAGTAGATGCTTTAGCAAAAGAAGGAACTCCAAATATACAATTACCAAAAACACATTTTGAAAATTTAGATTTTAGTTTTAGTGGAATAAAAACAGCAGTAATTAACTTACATCATAAAAATCCAGATGTAAATAAAGCTGATTTATGTGCAAGTTTTGAAAAAACAGTAACAGAAGAATTAATAGATAATACGCTACAAGCTGCAAAAAAATTAAATATAAATAAAATAGCTTTAGCTGGAGGTGTATCTGCTAATAGTTATATTAGAAACAGTTTTGAGAATTTAAAAAGTCAAGGTTATGAAATTTATTATCCAGATTTAAAATTATGTACTGATAATGCTGCAATGATTGCAAGTGCTGGTTATTATAATTTTATAAATAATAAGATTTCTGATTTAACACTTAATGCAATACCAAATCTAAAGCTTGAATAAGGAGATAATATGTCAATATATGTAATAGGAGATTTACATTTATCATTTAATCAAAATAAGCCAATGGATATTTTCGGAAAAAATTGGGAAAACCACGAAGAGAAAATAAAACAAGATTGGATAAGTAAAGTTAAGAAAGATGATACTGTTATTTTACCAGGAGATTTTTCATGGGCGACATATCTAAATGAAACATATTTAGATTTTAAATTTTTAAATGAATTGCCAGGCAAAAAAATATTATTAAAAGGAAATCATGATTATTGGTGGACTACAGTTAAAAGTATGAAAGATTTTTTACAGGAAAATCATTTTGAGAACATAGAATTTTTATATAATAATGCAATAAAGATTGAAGATAAAGTAATAGTTGGAACAAGAGGCTGGTCTTTCCAAGATTCAGAAAATTCTACCAAAATGATTAATAGAGAGAATCAACGATTAGAGCTATCAATAAAGTCAGCAATAGAAGAATATGGCTCTGGTATAGAAATAATAGCATTTATGCATTATCCACCAATATTGCATAGTTTACTATTTGAAAATAATCATCTAGAATTTTATAAAACACTAAAAAAATATGATATAAAAAGATGCTATTATGGTCATCTTCATTCAAAATCACATGCAGAAGCTGTAATTGGAGATGTGGAAGGCATAGAATTCAATTTAGTAAGTGCAGATTATTTAAATTTCAAGTTGTTAAAGATTACATAGATAAGAAGGGATGTAAGTGTTAAAAGAATTTAAGAATATAGATATTGATACCATAATGAATTTGTGGAAACAGCAATTTTTAAAAAATAATAAAATACAAAAAAACGAAGAGCTAACAGAAGAATATTCAGAAGTAAGAAATAAGCTTTTAGATAAAAATAATACAACAATAGAATATACAGAAGATGGAAAAATTTATGGATTTGTTAGCGTTGATAGAAATGGAAATCTATGGTTAATATATGTAAAGGAAGAAATAAGAAGAGAAGGAATAGGGTCAATCTTAATAGATAATTGCAAAAAGAAGTATAAAACTTTAAGAACAGATTTACATATAAAAGATAAAATTAATGAGTATTTTTTTGAAAACAATGGTTTTTCAAAAATAAATATAGATGGAAATAACATATATGAATGGAATTCAAAAGAGCATGAAAAGATAAATTTAATATATTTTGATAATGATTTAGATAAAAATTTACAGCCAAAAGATTCAAAAATTAATATGAAA